>JAUXUM010000203.1 GCA_030680995.1 Devosia sp. | reverse complement strand
GCCTTGGCGCTGTCGAGAAACCCGCAGGTATTGACGATGACGATGTCGGAGCCCTGGTAGTCGCGCGAAAAGGCATACCCCTGCGCGCGTAGCGTTGTCAGGATACGTTCGGAGTCGACGAGCGCCTTGGGGCAACCGAGGCTGACAAGGCCGATTTTCGGAGCTTGGGTCATAGGGCGCGTCTCATACGCGAAACGGCAAAAAAAGCAACGAAAAGCGCCGTGAGGGGAGCGCGACGCTGCCTTGCGCCGGGCGAGTGTCTCGTCCGCTCACGGGGATTTGTCCAATCCACCCGTTGAACAGTGCTTCCAGTCCGGGGCGGTCGATCATGCCGGCGGACTGATCCAAGGGCGTTGCCACCGCCGGCCCGCGATGACCCGCCTCCCCCGGACGGAGAACCACAATGAACCTGGGTAGCCGCCAGGCACCCGCCCGTACGCAGACCGCCTGAGACATCGAGGCTGGCCGCCTGGGCGGCCTATTTTGCGAGACGTATCACTACGGCTTGGATGGCGGTGTGCGTTTGGCGGTGCGTCTCGCAGCGGGCCGGCTGGGCGGCATCTGCGGAACCACGTCTACCGCGGTGGACGGCCCGGTGGACCGCGGCTGCCCGGTCGCCGAAGCGACATAGTCGTCCTCGGCGATGTCGTTGATCGCGTCCTTGACCTCTTCGAGCAGCGAAGTCGAAATGCGGCTCAGGCTCACTGTCCGCGCAGCTGTTTCGTTGACCTTGAAGTAGACCAGCAGTACCTCGCAGACGGCCCGGAGCAGCAGCAAGCCGAGGAGGCCGAAAACGACGATTTCGAGCAACCCCCACAGTCCGTCCCCGAAATTGCGGCCGAAGGTGGCAAACAGGTGGGTCACCGCCCAGAGCAGCAGGGCCGCGAGCCCGGTCGCATAAAGCACCGGCACCAAGCGCGGCGAGAGGATCGCATCGAGCCTGAACAGGGTAGGGCTCAGGAAAATCTTCTTGAGGTCATCGGAGGTCATGATCGGCTCCTTCGGAATCGGACGCATTTCTAAAATGCGGTGCCGAGGCCCCGGAAACAAGAGATTCCGGTGCCGCAGCCGTAACCGGTCCAAAGCGAAGCTCAAAGGCCGCTCGCAAGGCAATGTCGACTTCGGCCATCGAGGCGAGGTACCCCAGATCCTCGAAGCTGGTTATCCCCTGGTCGGAGATGCCGCAGGGGACGATGCCGTCGTAGTGGGAGAGATTCGGGGTAACGTTGAGCGCGATGCCGTGGAAGCTCACCCAACGCGACACCCGCACGCCGATGGCCGCGATCTTGTCTTCGCGCCCAAGACCCTTGTCCGGGCGGCGCACCCAAACGCCGATCCGGCCGGCCCGGCGCTCGCCCTTGATGTTGAAAGCGCCAAGCGTATCAATAATCCAGCCTTCCAGTCCCCGCACGAGGCAGCGTACATCGCGCGCCCGCTCGCGCAGATCGAGCATGACATAGGCCACTCTCTGGCCGGGGCCATGATAGGTATACTGCCCGCCGCGTCCGGCTTCGAAGACGGGGAACCGGTTCGGGGTCAAGAGGTCGCCCGCGTCCGCCGACGTGCCGGCCGTGTAAAGCGATGGATGCTCGACGAGCCATACTGCTTCGCCGGCGCTTCCATCGGCAATGGCGGTTGCGCGAGCACGCATCGTTTCGAGCGCCAACGGGTAGTTGACTTCGCCGCTGGAAACCACCCAGGCGGCAGCCCTGCCGTCAGATCGTTTCAACTTGTCCGCAGTGTCGCGGGGTACAAATTGGGGCGTCGTTAACGCTTCGGTAATCATGGACGGCAGATGCTCGCTCATACTGTTCCGGCTCGATTCAGCCGGAGGTCGTCGGCTCGGGTTACGTATGAACACTCTAGACACAATTGAAGTCGATATCACGGTCGAGCTGGGCGCGACCACAATGCCAATCCATCATCTCCTGCGCATGGGTCGCGGCGCAGTCATCGAACTCGACACCACCGAGAACGATCCCTTGCGCGTCTATGCCAACAACCGGTTGGTCGCCCATGGAGAGGTGAAGGTCGAGGACGGGCGGCTTTCGGTTGAGATCACCGAGAAGATCTTCAAGCGCAACTGATGGGCATATCAGCCGAGCGCGTCATTTAAGCGCTTGAGCCGATGGATGTGATTTGCTACACGCTCACTCGCTTCGCCGGATCGGCGCGGCTAACTACCATGGCGTGCGGTCGTGGCGGAATTGGTAGACGCGCAGCGTTGAGGTCGCTGTGCCGCAAGGCGTGGAAGTTCGAGTCTTCTCGACCGCACCATTTTTCCTGATTTCTCCTGCAAGGCCAAATAGTTGGGCCATTGCGGGGACCTGTAGTTGCCCCACCACTGCAAGGGGCACCACAGATGACCATTGCAATTCCTAAACCATCCGAGCCCCGAACGGCGACTGGTTCGCCAGATAAGTCGTCCCGGCAGATATGAGGGGGAGGAGAGGCACGAAACTCAACCGCCCCAGCGTTTTGGGTCCTCACCTGGACACGATGCGGTGTGGTGGGTCCACTCATTCCGCTGTCGAGCGCGCGGCCTGATAGGCCTTCTCCCGCTCTGGCCATGCACTCTTTAGGTACTCAAGCACCGCCGCGATCTCGGCATCTGTCAGCCGGTCGCCGAACGCGGGCATGTCGCTCTCGTAGCTCGGCTCGATGGCCCTAAGGCCTTCCCTGGTGATCAGGAAGAGTTGGGCATCGGAATGATGCCACGTGTGGCCCGAGGCGTCGTGGGGCGGGGCGGGGAGCCGTCCATCAGGCTTGCGCTTCATCCAGTCTGGCTGGCCCTCAAGCGCGGCCCCATGACAGCCCGCGCAGTTCGCGAGATACAGCTCCTTGCCCCGTGAATGCGGCTGCTGGGCTGCGAGGGTTGCCGCAATGATGACGACGGCAGCGAGCGCGCCAGCAACGCCCGCGGCGGCTGGTTTCATGAACCGTAAGATGCCCAGGTCTTCCCCCCGTCATGGCTCTCAAACACCTCGCTTGCGTGGGTGACCGCCACCAGGTGACCCGGCGCACTCGGGTCAGAAGCCATGTGAAGAAACTCGCGGCCCGCCAGTTCCTCAGTGAGGATGGTCCATTGGGTCGCCTCGGCGTTGGAGCTGTAGAGGCCAGCTCCGACGAAGAACGCGTACAGGGTGCCATCAGTCCCGATTTCCACCATGGTGACGGGCGCCGCAGGCCCGATTAACCGCCAGGTCTTGCCACCATCCCTGCTGCCGTGCAGACCAGCACCGGTGGCAGCAAAGAGCGTGTTCTCGTCGGTTGAGGAGGCAGCAAGGTCAATGACACTGTCTGGCCCCGAACCTACCATGGTCCAAGTCTGGCCGCCGTCTCGGCTCGACTGGATGCCGCGGTAGAGGCCGTAAAGGACGTTGGGGTTGGCGGGGCTCACGGTCAGGGCATGGAAGTCCACCGGACCTATCGCACCTTCGGAGACCTGTCGCCAGTTCACACCGCCGTCCTCTGACACCATGAAGCCGAGATTGCCCCCTGTCTCTGGGTGACCGCTCGCAACCAACAGGTCATCGTTCCCGGGCACGGTGGTGAAACCCATGAAGTCGTCCCGAGTGGTCGAAACGCGATCGGCGGTCCCATCGGCAGACGCCTTGAACACTCCGAAGTGGGTCGCCAGCAGCACACGGGAGGGGTCCTTCGGGTCAAAGCCCACGCCATGGATATGCGCCACATCGCGTATCGCTACGGATTGTTCCGCGACTACGGCGGATGCGGACAGGATGGCCACGGCAAGTGCCAAAAGTCTCTTCCCCACGCTCATTCCGTCTTCTCCACACCAGCCACCCGAAGCCTATTACAACGCACACTTCGTCAGACGAACGCAACTAAACGTGAAGCGTCCTGAGCCCAACGCGGACGCAGCTTTGTTGCACGTCGACAAAAAAGTCCAGCTTCCCTTAGCCGTGTCGATGACGGTGATGCAGGTCGGGGTAGTGCGGATGGGAGTGCCGCATGGGCTCGTGCCGGTGCCAGTGGGAGTGCGGTTCGGTCACCGGTCCCTCATGTTCGTGCTGGTGATGCTCGTCGTGGACGTGACGATGCTCGTGTTCCAACGTGGCATGCGCGTGATCATGCACATGACGCTCCGTCAGGTGCATCCACAGCCCGAAGCCCATCAGCAGCCCGGCGACGATCAGGGTGGGCGTCAGCGGCTCCCGCACGAGAACCAGCGCCAGCACCGCCCCAATGAAGGGGGCCAACGAGAAGTAGGCCCCCGTGCGGGCAGTCCCGAGGTGTCGCAAGCCCAGCATGAACATGACGAGGCTCGCGCCAATGCCGAGGGAGCCCACGACCGCGCCAGCGAGGATGAAGGTCGGCGGTGGCGGCGTAGCGCCTGCGGCGAGGGCGAGACTGAAGTTGACCGCTCCGGCGACCACCCCCTTGATCATGGCGATCTGGACCGGGTCGGCGGAGGAAAGCTTGCGGGAGAGGTTGTTGTCGATGCCCCACGCGAGACATGCTCCGGCGATCAGCGCCGCCCCCAGGTCGATTTGGACCGCTTGCCCGTTCCAGGTCAGCAATACCGCCCCGGCGAGGATGGCGAGCGCCCCGAGGAGCAACCGCCTATCAACGTTCTCGCGGAACACCAGCCACGCGATGGCCATGGTCGCGAGCCCTTCAAGGTTCAGCAGTAGGGACCCCGTAGAGGCGGACGTGAGAGACAACCCGAACATCAGCAGCAGGGGCCCCAGCACGCCCCCGAAGAAAATCACTGCAGCCAGCCATGGGAGGTCCTTGCGGGCCAGCGGAGCTTCGACGCTGGGGAGCCCGACGATGCGCCTGCCGAGATGGAAGCCCCCGAGGCCAAGGCCCGCCCCGAGGTAGAGGATACCCGCCAGAAGCCACGGATTGACCGAACCCAGCAGCAGCTTGGAGAGCGGTGCCGATGCACCGAAGAGGACCGCCGAGCCCAGCGCAAGCGGGACTCCGGGCCAGAGATGCGAGGTTGCTGACGTGTTCGACATGGCGTGGAGGATACCACATCCGCGGGGAGCGGCAATTTGGCGGCAAAAATACTCGAGGCGGCAAGATCGGGCGAGAGGTCGCGCTCTTCTCCCTCCAGGGGTTGCCGGTCGCCCGGACGTCCCGCCGGGCTGGCAGTCCCGACTGTGCCGCGTTTACCTCCGGCCAACTCATGGAGGGCCGGATTGTTCTGCATCGTAAGGGTGAATGCAGCGTTGGCAGTGCTGGGAGTTACCTCCCCAAGATATCCGGCCAGAGCTTCGGCAGGCCGAGCAATTGCCGAACTGCTGATGGACACTGTTCTAGCTGGGCGACCGATGTCCTGCAACGCGATCTGGGCAACGACCCTGAGTTATCAGGGGCACGAGACCTTGCGCCTGCCTTGGCTAGCGGGTGGGTGAGTGACGCGCAGGCGCGCGCCGCAACGCGCCAAGGATATGGACCTCGACCAATCAGTCGAACCTGCCCATGCAGTCGCTGCTGCTCTCGGAAGGTTTCGTCTTTGCCGGGGCGATAGAGGGCTTGAGCGATGGCGATCCGGACCGCTTCTACTACAAGCCGAAGCTTGGAACCTGATTGTCCGACCGGGCTGACAAGCCCGGACAATGGGCGTAAAGAACTGATTCTACAGCGAAAGGCCGATCCACTCATGGCTCCTCCAGAAACAGCCGGTGAAGATATTGCCATGCGCCGGCGCCGGCTGCGCTACCGCGCCTGGCATCGGGGTACAAGGGAAATGGACCTGATCCTCGGCCCGTTCGCGGATGCGCATCTGGAGGGGCTAAAGGGTTCTGAACTCACGCGTTTCGAGGAACTGCTGGGCGAGGAGGATACCGATCTGCTCAAATGGGTGATGGGACAGGAGGCCCCGCCTGCCGATGCCGACCGCGCGCTACTTGACCAGGTTATTGCCTTCCGCACCACATTTCCGCCCGCAAGATGAACCAAAAATGAACGAAACTTCGATGCAAACCGAACGGACAATCTCCAATGTTCCCGATGGAATGCAGCCGGTGGTCCTGGCGCGGCTGATCGAAGCGCGGCTGCAGGCGGCGCCCGAGGCCAAGGTCAGCGCGGTGTTCGTCGCCAGGGACGGGCGGCGGCTGCAGCGCATGGTCGAGGTCCTCGAGCAATTGCTGCCCGGGCATACCATCCTGACGCTGCCAGCGTGGGACTGCCTGCCCTATGATCGCGTCTCGCCCAACGGCGTCACCATCGCCGCGCGAATGACCGCGCTCGCAGCGCTGACCGCCGAGGCAACCAAGGGCGCGATCGTTCTGACCGCGGTCAATGCACTGGTGCAGAAGCTGCCGCCCGGCAAGGTGGTGGCCGGAATGTCGTTCTCGGCGGCGGCGGGGCAGGTGGTCGACAGCAACAAGCTGATCGACTGGGCCGCCAACAACGGGTATCTCCGCGTGCCCACAGTACGCGAAGCGGGTGAATACGCGGTACGCGGCGGGCTGGTCGATTTGTTCCCGGCGAGCCTGGAAACGCCGCTGCGCTTCGATTTCTTCGGGCGGCAGCTCGAAACCATCCGCACCTTCGATCCCGACAGCCAGCGAACCACCGGCAACCTGAAGCGCATCGCGCTGGCGCCGATGAGTGAGGTGCTGCTGAGCGATGAGTCCATCCGCCGCTTCCGCCGCAACTATACGGCCGCGTTCGGCGGCAACACCGTCGATGACCCGCTCTATGGCGCGGTAAGCGCCGGCCAGCGCTATCCCGGCATCGAACACTGGCTGCCATTCTTCTACGAGGAGACGGATGGTCTCGCGGCCTATACGGGCGATGCCCCTTTCATCTTCGACGATCAGGCGCGGGAGGCGTTTGCGGAGCGACAGGGGCAGATCAAGGATTATTACGAGGCGCGCGAGCAGGCGCGTACCATCACGCAGGTCGCGACCTCAGGCGCGCCCTACAAGCCCATCCCCCCCGAGTTCCTCTACGAGACCGAGGCGCAGCCCCATACCCTTGCCGCAGGGGCGCCGGTCATTCAGCTCTCACCCTTCGTCTCGCCTGACGAGACCCGTGCCGAGGATGCCGGCGGCCGCGTCGCCCACAACTTTGCCGCCGAGCGGCAGGCCACGGGCCTCAACCTGTTCGAGGCGGTGGTCGCGCTCCTGAAGCGGGAGCGCAAGGCGGGCCGGCGCACCGTCATCGCCTGTTGGAGCGAAGGCTCGCGCGACCGCATGGCGCAGGTCCTGGGCGACCACGGACTCACCAACCCGCGCCTCGCGGAGAACTGGCACGATGCCGAGACCACCTCGCCCAATACCACTGCGCTGGTGGTCCTAGGCCTTGAAACCGGCTTCCAGACCGATGACCTGATCGTCCTTTCCGAGCAGGACATCCTGGGCGAGCGGCTGCTGCGGCCGCAGCGCCGCAAACGCGCCAGCGATGCCTTGACCGAGGCGACCAGCCTCGCCGCGGGCGACCTCGTGGTTCACGTCGATCACGGCATCGGCCGTTTTCTCGGGCTAAAGGCCATCGAAGCGGCCGGGGCGCCGCACGATTGCGTCGAGATCGAGTATGCCGGCAACACCAAGCTCTACCTGCCGGTCGAAAACATCGAGCTCCTCTCGCGCTACGGCTCGGATGCGACCGCGGCACTGGACAAGCTGGGCGGCGTCGCCTGGCAGGCCAAGAAGAGCCGGCTCAAGAAGCGCATCCGCGACATGGCGGAACAGCTCATCAAGA
>JAUXUM010000201.1 GCA_030680995.1 Devosia sp. | reverse complement strand
CCAGACTTCCACCACGTCCTCCATATCGAGCATGCCCTTGTCGACCATCGAGCGGATATTGCCGGAGGTGTAGCCCTCGGAGAAATCGCCCACCCCCGAACCCCAGGTGACGCCGGCGTCAAACTGGCCGTCGAGGACCGTGAGGATGAGGTTCTCGTGGCCGCCGCCGAAGCCGGTTTCGCCGAAGAATTCGTTGACCGGCATCTTCAGGTCATTCGGCAGGGCGACGATCGGAACCAGATAGCCCGAGGTCGAATCCGGATCGGCAAAGCCCAGCTTCTTGCCCTTGAGGTCTTCGAGCTTGGTGATGCCGGAATCCTTGCGGGCCAGCATGATCGAATAGTAACCGGTGGCACCGTCGGTCTGCTCGGTGGTCAGGATCGGTTCGACAGCGTTCGGATCGCGCAGATACACCGCGGCATAGCCGGAAGCGCCGAGTTCGGCGTAGTCGAGCGTACCGCCGAGCAGGCCCTGGATGACGCCGTCATAGTCGGCGGCCGGGAACAGCTGCACATCGGCGAAGCCGAGCTCGGACTTCATCAGGTCGACCAGGCATTGGTTGTCGCGCAGGCGGTCGGCTTCGTTCTCGCCGCCGAGCAGGCCGATGCGGAGGACGTCCATGTCCTGAGCGATGGCGGTCGTGGCGAGAACCGCAACGGCGACGGTCGCCACCAGGGCAGTACGGAGTGCACGCATGAAATCTCTCCTTGTTGAGACGCGGTGCTGGAGGGGCGCGAGCGGCAGTCGACCGGGATCGGCGGAGTGCCAGTCACGCAAACAGGATTGTGATCAGTTCGGAAGTCCGGCCGGGCTTGCGCCGGCCAGCGATGCGGGCGGCGGTACGTCGCGCTTCTTCTTCCGGCGCGAGGCGAGGGGTTCGAGGCTGGTGGAGGTCATGGCTTCCGAGAAGGCCTCGGCGAGGCCGTCGGCGCCATAGAGTTCGCGGGCGACTTCGGTGGTGAGCTCATCGGGCGTGCCGTCGAAGACGACGCGGCCGGCGGCCATGCCGATGATGCGCTCGCAGTAATTGCGGGCGGTATCGAGGGTATGGAGGTTGGTGATCACGGTGATCCCCTGCTCCTCGTTGATCGAACGCAGCGAATCCATGACGATCTGGGCATTGCGCGGGTCGAGCGAGGCGATCGGCTCGTCGGCGAGGATCACCTTGGGCTCCTGCATCAGGGCGCGGGCGATGGCGACGCGCTGCTGCTGGCCGCCGGAAAGCGTTTGCGCCCACTGGCTGGCGGTCTGGGCGATGTCGAGCTGCTCCAGCGCCTTGAGCGCCATCAACTGCTCTTCCTCGGAGAAGATCTGCAGCAGGCTCAGCAGGGTGTTGCGACGGTTGAGCCGGCCGAGCATCACATTGGTAATGACATCGAGACGCGGCACCAGGTTGAACTGCTGGAAGATCATGGCGCAGTCGCGCTGCCAATCGCGCAGCGCCTGGCCACGATGCGTGGACACTGGGGCGCCTTCGAATTCGATGCTGCCCTCGGACACATCGATCAACCGGTTGATCATGCGCAGCAGCGTCGATTTGCCGGCGCCGGAGCGCCCGATGATGCCGACCATTTGGCCGGTCGGGATTTCGAGCTCCACGCCGTCAACGGCGCGCTTGGAACCAAAGCATCGCGACACCTTGCTGATCCTGAGCATTTGCCGACCCCCGTTCTCATCGGGACAAGGGGTATGCGGGCAACGCAAAGCTTGAGTGTCAGTTGATTGACAGTTTTGCGACAGTGGAGAAGCGAGGTTTGCTGCTCAACGCGATGGACTGGCAAGTTCCAGTGATTTCTCGGGTAATCGCCAATTGTTGTCCACGCTCGATCGTCATCCCGACGCACGCCGGGAACCACTGCGCGAAGCTTTCCACTTGCCGCGGCATCTCCGACCCTGCGTGGGTGCAAGGCCGGACGGATCGGAACATCGGAACCCCACGAGCAGTGGGACTTTCGCCGGAATGACGCCGGTGTGACGTCGAAGGTGACATTACCCCATCTGGATTGCACCACAATCCAGATGGGGGTGGGGCAACGGACCGAGAAGCGGCGCCAACTACCCGCCATGCTTCTCCAGAAACGCCTCGATCCTCGGCGACCGGAAATCCTCGAGCGCCCCCCGAAGCCGGCTGTGCTCCCAGTCCCACCAGGCCAGCGCCTCGAGCCGGGCGGCAATCGCATTGGGGAACCGTTGCTTGATGACGCGGGCGGGTGACCCCACCGCAATGGCGAACGCCGGCACGTCGCGCGTCACCACGGCGCCCGAGCCGATCACCGCGCCGTTGCCGATCTTGACGGCCGGCATGACGACGGCTCCGTGCCCGATCCAGGTGTCGTGCCCGATCGTGATTCCGTTCGAGGCCCGCCAGCCGAAGAAGGACTGATCGTCCGCGGCGTCGTCGAAATACCAGGCCGAGCGGTAGGTGAAATGGTGCAGCGAGGCGCGGTCCATCGGGTGGCGGCTGGCATAGATGCGCACCTGGCTGGCGATATTGGCGAACCTGCCGATCTGCGCATAGGCGATCTGGGTGTCGTTGACTGCGTAGGAATAGTCGCCCAGGCTCGAATGGGTGACGTGGGTGCGGGCGCCCACCTCGGTATAGCGGCCCAGCACCGAATCGGTGACGCGGGCGGTCTCATCGATAAGCGGGGCGTCGGAGAGCCGGGTCATGCCGCCCGCCTGGGCGCGAAGGCTGTGACGTCGACGATGCGATCGGCCACCGCGGCCCGCACTTCCTCGTCGTGGAAAATGCCAAGCAGCGCCGCCCCTGCTCTCTTCTTCTCGGCGATCATTTCTACCACCACGGCGCGATTGCCCGCATCGAGCGAGGCGGTCGGCTCGTCGAGCAGCAGCACCGGGTGGTCGGTGACGAAGCCGCGGGCGATATTGACGCGCTGCTGCTCGCCGCCCGAGAAGGTGGCCGGCGGCAGAGACCACAATTGCTCGGGAAGGTTGAGTTGCGACAGCAGTGCCCGGGCCCGCGTCTGCGCCTCTTCGCGGCCGACGCCTCGGCTCCGCAGCGGCTCGGCGATGACGTCGAGCGTCGTGACCCGCGGTACCGTGCGCAGGAACTGGCTGACATAGCCGATGGTGTCGCGGCGCAGTTCGAGCACCACCCGCGGGCTGGCGGTCGCCAGGTCAGTGGGCTGGCCGCGATGCTGCAGCAGGATCTGCCCGGCATCGACGCCATAATTGCCATAGACCATCTTCAGCAGCGAACTCTTCCCCGCCCCCGACGGCCCACCCAGCACCACGCATTCGCCCGCATGAACCTCGAACCCCACCCCCAGCACCACCGGCAGCACGGCGCCGTCGCGCAGGTGCATGGTGAAGGTTTTTGCGACGTCGCGGACGGAAAGAAGGGGGGTCACCATCACACCTGCAAAATCGAGGAAACCAGCAATTGCGTATAGGGCTCGCGCGGGTCGTCGAGCACCCGGTCGGTGAGGCCGGCCTCGATGACGCGGCCGTCCTTCATTACCATCATGCGGTGCGAGAGCAGCCGGGCCACGGCGAGATCGTGGGTGACGATCACCGCCGCCAGCCCCAGCTCGGAGACCAGCGAACGCAAGAGATCGAGCAGCCGCGCCTGCACCGAGACGTCGAGCCCGCCGGTCGGCTCGTCCATGAACACCAGCCGGGGCGAGGTCACGAGGTTCCGCGCGATCTGCAGCCGCTGCCGCATGCCGCCCGAAAAGCCGCGCGGCTCGTCGTCGATGCGGTCGCCGGCGATCTCCACCCGGTTCAGCCAGTCGAGCGCGGTCGAGCGGATGCGCCCGTAATGCCGGTCGCCGACCGCCATCAGCCGCTCGCCGACATTGGCGCCGGCCGAGACGGTCATGCGCAGACCGTCGGCCGGGTTCTGGTGCACGAACCCCCAGTCGGTGCGCATCAGGAAGCGCCGCTCGGCTTCCGACAGGTCGTAGAGATTGCGCCAGTTCTCGTCGCGCATGCGGTATTCGGCGACCCCGGAGGTCGGCTCGAGCCGGGTCGAGACGCAGTTGAGCAGCGTCGTCTTGCCCGAGCCGCTTTCGCCCACCACGGCCAGCACTTCGCCCGGCCAGAGGGCGAAACTGACTTCGGTGCAACCGATTCGGCTGCCGAAGAGTTTGCTGAGGTTGCTGACCCGCAACAGCGGCTCGCCGGTCATTCCGCAGCCTCCAGGGAATGGCCGGCGAGCTTGCCGCGATGGCCCGCGTCGCGCCGTTCCTCGCAATTGTCGGTGTCCGAGCAGACGAACATGTGCCCGCCGTGATCGTCGAGGATCACCTCATCGAGATAGACCCCGGTCGCTGCGCAGAGCGCGCAGGGCTCGATGAAATGCTGGATCTCGAACGGATGGTCCTCGAAATCCAGACTCACCACCGCAGTATGCGGCGGCACCGCATAGATCCGTTTTTCGCGCCCCGCCCCGAACAGCTGCAGCGCTTCGGACATATGCATCTTGGGGTTATCGAATTTGGGCGTCGGCGAGGGGTCCATTACGTAGCGGCCCTCAACCTTGACCGGATATGCATAAGTCGTCGCGATCCGCCCATGCTTGGCGATGTCTTCGTAGAGTTTTACGTGCATCAGCCCGTATTCCTGAAGCGCGTGCATCTTGCGCGTCTCGGTCTCGCGCGGTTCGAGGAAGCGCAGGGGCTCGGGGATCGGCACCTGATAGACCAGCACCTGTCCCTCGCCAAGGGTCTTCTCCGGAATCCGGTGCCGGGTCTGGATGATCTTCGCCTCGGCGGTATGCGTCGTGGTCGCGACCTTCGCCACCTTGGCGAAGAAGGCGCGGATCGACACCGCGTTGGTGGTGTCGTCGGCACCTTGGTCGATGACCTTGAGCACATCTTCCGGTCCGATGATCGCCGCCGTCACCTGCACCCCGCCGGTGCCCCAGCCGAAGGGCATCGGCATCTCGCGGCTCGCAAACGGCACTTGGTAGCCGGGGATGGCGATCGCCTTGAGGATCGCCCGCCGGATCATCCGCTTGGTCTGCTCGTCGAGATAGGCGAAGTTGTAGATCGGGGCGAAACTCATTCCGCCGCCTCCGGATAGCTCTGGTCGGCCGCCTGTGCCGCGTGTTCCGCCCGCATCCGCCGCACCAGGTCGAGTTCGGCCTGAAAATCCACATAGTGCGGCAGCTTCAGATGCTCGACGAAGCCGGTCGCCTGCACGTTGTCGGAATGCGAGATCACGAATTCCTCGTCCTGCGCGGCGGCGGTGATGTCCTCGCCCAGTTCCCGCGCCCGGAGCGCCCGGTCGCAGAGCGCCATGGCCATGGCCTTCCGCTCCGCCTGTCCGAACACGAGGCCGTAGCTGCGGGTGAATTGCGGCGGCGCCTTGGCGCTGCCTTTGAACTGGTTGACCATCTGGCATTCGGTCACTTGGATGCGCCCCGGCGACACCGCGAAGCCGAGTTCCGGAACATCGAGCTCCACCTCGACCTCCCCGATCCGGATTTCTGCGGCGAAAGGATGCGAGCGCGCATAGCCGCGCTGCGTGGAGTAACCGAGCGCCAGAAGAAATCCTTCGTCGCCCCGCGCCAAGGCTTGCAATCTGAGGTCCCTTTCGAGCGGAAATTGCAGCGGTTCGCGCGTCAAATCGCCGATTTCGCGCTGAAAGCCGTTTATTTCCTGTTCATCATTGTGACGATCAGGCTCGACAAGGCCCTCTCCGGCCAGCAGATCCATCACCCGCGGGGCCACGGACTCATCCCCCGGCCGGGTTTCCGGCGCGGGGATATCCTGCCCCTCGGCCAGCGCCGGATCGAGCAGTCGATGGGTGTAATCGAAGGTCGGCCCGAGCAGCTGCCCACCCGGCAAGTCCTTGTAAGTCGCGGAAATTCTCCGCTCGATCCGCATTTTCTCGGTCTCGATGGGGTTCGAATATCCGAACCGCGGCAGCGTCGTGCGATAGGCTCGGACGAGGAAGATCGCCTCGATCAGATCACCCCGCGCCTGAATGATGGCGAGCGCCGCCAGTTCCCGATCATACAGCGACCCCTCGCCCATCGCCCGATCAACCGCGAGGCCAAGCTGTTGAACGATCTGATCAATCCGGAGTGCCGGCACGGTCCGGTCGCCGCGCCGCCGGTCGGCCAGCAGCTTATGCGCATTGGCGATGGCGGCCTCGCCGCCCTTCACGGCCACATACATATCAGGCCTCCTTCCCGGCAATGCGCGTCGTGCGCGGCAGGCCGATCACCTGGCCGTCCGCCACCAGCATCAGGTCGATCCCGCGGGGGAAATGCGTCCGGTTTTCAGCCCATTGGGCAATGAAATCCCCGGACAGACCCAGCGGCGCTATCATGGCCTCGCCCTTGATGCCGGGACCGGTTACGCGCAGCGCCGCTCCGTCCATCAGACCCGGCAACGCAAGGACGAGAGTGGTCGAACGGTCCGGATACTCGTCCGTGCCTTGTGCGAGGCGATGGAAAGGCGGCAACGCCGACAAGTCGGCGGCCAGCGCAAAGTCTGCCGTAGCTGGATCGGCGACGATCGGCGCGCCGGTGTGGAACCGGAGCCAGGCGACCACCGCCGCGCTCGCGGCGAGCTGTGGAGCGAGCCAGACCGGGGTATCATGGTCGGCAAGTGTCAATGCGACGGCCGCCAGTTCCCGCGTCAGGGGCGCCGGCGGTTCGGTGTCGGTTACGATCTCGCGCGGCGCGCCCGGCCGCGCCATGGCATCCATCAGCGCCCGGAACACCCGCTGGGCGCTGACAACCGGATCGGCGAATCCGCCCTCGACGCTGAGTTCGGCGTCCATC
>JAUXUM010000196.1 GCA_030680995.1 Devosia sp. | reverse complement strand
GCGATCGCCTGCGCGCGGCCGCGGCCCACCTGCCGCGGCCGCTGGACCTGCTGGCGGTCGCCCGCCAGCGGCTCGACCATGCCGCCACCAATCTCTTTTCCGCCCTGCGCCATTCCAATCAGGCCAAATCCATCCAGTTCGGCCGCACGGCGCAGCGGCTGGCGCCGCAACTGCTGCGCCAGCGCGCCCGCGACCTGCGGACGCGGCTGGAGGACGCGACCCGGCGCGCGCCCGCCGCACTGGAAAATTCGGCGGTCCGTTCGCGTCTGAGGTTCGATCCGGTCGCTCGCCGGCTGGACCCCGCCCTCGCACAGCTTGCCGCCAAGGCGCGGCTGCGTCTCGACCCGGTCGCGCCGCGGCTGGCGCCAGCCTATCGCCGTCTCCTCGAAGGCAGGGGCGAACGCCTCGGCGCGTTCGCCAAGCTGCTGGCTTCCCTCAGCTACAAGGGCGTTCTCGCCCGCGGCTTCGCCCTGGTGAAGGACGCCGGCGGCCAGCTCGTGCGGACCAGGGCGCTTGTCGAGCCGGGTGACGCGCTGACCATCGAATTCGCCGATGGCGAGATCGAGGCCATGGCCGGCGGGCCCGATGTCGCGGCCAGAAAGAGGCCAAAACCGGCCCCGCCCACCGGCGGCGAACAGGAAAGCCTCTTTTGAGCTACACGCTTCTCCCCTATATGTCTGGCTGAGAAAAGGCATGGCCATGAACATTTTCGACAAGGGGTTTACCCCCTCCGAGGCACAGATCCGCTACCTCGACGGCGACTACGTCGTGATCCGGCCCGGCACTTTCGCGCGCTGCGCGATCACCGGCAAGCCGATACCGATCGACGAACTCGCCTACTGGAACGTCGACCGCCAGGAAGCCTATGCGGATGCCCAGGTAGCCCACGAGGCCTATGTCCGCTACGGACTTGGCCGGACCTAATTGAGCGGTCCGACCGGCAGGCGCCGGCTTCTCTTCATCTCCAACGGCATCGGCGAGGATTCGGTCGGCGCCGAGATCGTCAGGCGGCTGCCCCCTGGACTCGAGGTGGAGGCCTACCCGACCTTGGGAGCCGGCCGCCACTACGACGGCGTCTGCAAGGTCGTGGGTCCGCGGGCCGAACTGGCGAGTCAGGGGTCGCGGGTGGGCAGCGGGACCGTGGCGCGCGATATCGCCTCCGGGGGCCTCGCCACCATCCCGGCAGGTCTCGCCTTCCTCCGCCGCTCGCGCAACGACTATGATCATCACGTCGTCATCGGCGATTTCATCGGCGTCGCCGGCTGCTGGCTGAGCGGGGTGCGCGGCATCACCTATCTCGACGTCTACAGGACCGGCTACGGACGCCCCTATTCGGCGATCGAGCGCTGGATCGTCGCCAGCACCTGCGGGACCGTGTTCAACCGCAGCGAGCGCCTGGCCGAAACGCTGATCGCGGCGGGCGTGGATGCCCGCGCCGCCGGCAATGTGATGATGGATACGATCCCATCGGGAGACTACGGCGCGCCGGGCCGTCGCACCCGTCCGCTCGCGGTGACGCTGCTTCCCGGCAGCCGCGACCGGACCGCGGCGGACTTCTCCCTGCAGATCGCCGCGCTCGCCGGCTTGCCCGAAGCCCTGCGGCCGGACATTTTCGTCGCCGTGGCCGACGGCATCGAGGTGAATGCCTTGGCGCGGGCTTCGGCGCTCCAATTCAGCGCTCCCGCGAGCAGCGAGCAGGCCGATCTCGGAAGATTGACCGGCCGGGGCCTCGTGGTCCACCTCGCGCGGGGGGCCTTCGGCAATCTCCTCGCCGCTTCCGACCTGGTGCTCTCGCAGGCCGGCACGGCGACGATCCAGGCACTCGGCTCAGGCAAGCCGGTCATTACCTTCACCCGGCCGGCGGACCGGATGAAGCGCTTCCTGGAAGAGAACCGGCTGTTCGGCGAGGCGCGGCTATTGGTTGCGGCCGAGCCTTCGGCGATCACCGCGGCGACCCGGACGCTCCTTGCCGATCCGGAGGAAATGGCGCGCCTCGGGGCGATCGGCCACCGGCGGATCGGCGGACCCGGGGCCATGAGCGAGATCATCGCCGCCATCGTGCCCCAGGCGGCGCCGTCGGCGCCCGGAGGAGAACTCAGCGCCTCGCCGTGAGCGCGAGCGCCCGCGCGTAGCAGTCGTCGAGGCCGGTCTTGAGGCGAGTTGCCGCCACCTCGTCGCTGGTTTCGTCACCAACCCGGATCGGCTCGCCGCCGACCACGGCGACCCGTGAAAACGGGTGGTTGATCTGCATCTGGTCCCAGACCTTCTCGAAGATGGTCCGGCGGCTGCTGGCGACCGCCACCGGGATGATCGGCCGGCCCGAAAGGCGGGCTAGCCGGATGACACCGCGGGATACCTTGCGGCCCCTGACCGGCGGCACGTCGGCGGTCATGAGTATCGAGCGCCCGCTTTCGAGCGCCCGCAACACCTCGCGCGACCCCGACACGCCTTGCGTTCCCTCGCTCTGCTTGAAGCTGGCGCCGGTGCCGTAGATCACCTTGCCGCCCCAGGTGGCGATCGCTGCGGCGCCCATGCGGCCGTCGGGATGCGGCGAGACGAGCACCCTGATGTTGGCGTGGTCGGGGACGGCATGGCCGATGGCAACCATGTTGGCGTGCCAGACCACATAGATGGCCGGGTTGAGCGCCATGCAGCGCTCGCGGTAATCGGCCGGATGGTATTGGACCCTCGAGGTCCACATTCCGAGGTGGACATAGCCTCCGAGTATCCATTTGCCGACGAAATCGCGGAGCCAGGGGGCGTCGATCAGCCGCTGCCCGCCGGTCTTTGCCCTCACTCTTCGATGTCCGGCTCGAGCAGGCGGTGCAGGTGCACGATGAAATAGCGCATCTCGGCATTGTCGACCGTCGTCTGCGCCTTCTGCTTCCACACCGCGTAGGCGGCAGCGTAGTTGGGATAGACGCCCACGATATCGACCGCATTGAGATCCTTGAACGTGACGTCCTTGAGGTCTGCCAATTCGCCCCCGATCACGAGGTGCAGGAGCTGCTTGCCCGGGATCTTCCTGGTCGGCGGTTTCATTTCGTCCTGAGCTCCAGATCGGCCTGTTGTGCGCGCGGGCAGCCATAGATCTTGATCAGCGCCGCGTGCAGTGCCGCTTTTAGCGACACCTCGCCGACCGCCGCAAGCGCGCCGTGGCGGATTTCGGGCCGGTTGAAGCGCAAGGCACCCATGCACACGTCCTCGAACTGGACCTCGGCTTCCTGCAGGATCACCGCTGCCCCCGCGATATCCCAATCCTGGGCCCCGCGTCGCGCCACGGCCGCGTCGAGCCTCCCCGATGCCACCTGCACCAGCCGGTAGGCAAGCGAGGGATAGGCGGGGCCGCGGGTATAGTCGAGTCCGGCGGCCTGCAATTCCTGGTGGACCGCACCCGGCGCCGGGATCAGCGGTGCATGCCGCCCCGGCACGGCCCGGCGCGCCAGCGGCCGTCCGTTCAGCCGGGCGCCTCCGCCGATCGAAGCTTCGTACATCTCGTCGCGAGCCGGCGCATAGACCACTCCCGCAATGGCGACGCCGTTCTCCACCACCGCCAGCGTCACCGTCCAGCTGTCTTCGCCGCGCAGGAAGCCGCGCGTGCCGTCGATCGGGTCGACCACGAAGATGCGGCTGCGACCGAGCCGGTCGCTGTTGTCCGCCGTCTCCTCGCTGAGCCAGCCATAGCCCGGCCGCGCGGCCGTCAGCGCCGAATGCAGGAACTTGTCGAGGACGATGTCGGCTTCGCTTACCGGCGAATTGAATTCCTTCGTCCACGTTTTTAGGTCTTTGCGAAAATACCCCGCCGCGATGATCCCCGCCGTCACGGCGCTGGCGCGCAGCAATTCGAGGTCTTCCGCCGCCGTGGTGGGAGTGGCTTGGGCCATACAGGTTCCGGCAATTTTGCTGCGCCCTTCTAGGCGCAAGGCGGTGGCGAGGCAAGACACGGCCCTGCGGGCGGCAAGCGGGGTCGGTGCCTGCGGGACGAACACCGCGGGAACGACCTGGGCGATCCCGGGGCCTGCTCGATGGATGCGATTGGTTAATCGACAGCAGCCACATGCGGTTAATTGCCCCTTACACCGGGTCATCAGCCGCTAACCCTTTTCAAAACAACCTAAACTTAACCCAGTTTCTTAAGCGGGCGGGTAAGGCGGCGCGCTAGATTGGAGGCACAAAAGAGGGCGCACGAAAAACAGCTCTCGAAGTTAACAGTGAGGCTGAAGATGGTTCATGGCGTGGAGATCGAAGGATCGTCTGTCATTATGTTGTTCGGGCAGCGGAGCGCGGCCAAAGCCGCCGCACAGCCCGTAACCGCTAGGCGGTTCGGCGCCGCCAACGACAATGGCCCCAAGGAACCGGTCAAGACCGTTACCGTGCGACGGACGCTCGAAAAGAGCGGCGTGGCGATCAAGATCAAAGTGCCGGTGGACGAGTTCATCGGGGTGGCCGTCTCCACCCGCATCTCCGAAGACGGGGTGCTCTCGAGTGCCATCGAACTCGTCCACGGCGACCCGGAACTCAACTACCGCGTGTTCGAGGAGATCGGCAACGCCAACGTCGTCGCCGAATGGCAGAACTGGGGCCGCAAGCTCCGCCTGCCGCTCTACATCAAGGCCGGCGACGGCAATCTGCTGCCCTATAGCCAGCAGGTCGACGGCGTCGCGCTCGGCATGCATTCGTCCCGGCGCAAGCTGGCCGCCGAGGCTGGCCGCCGCCCGCGCTTCCTCAACCGCCGCAAGCCCGGCGAAAACAGCAACTGACCTGATTTTGCGCTGCGAGCGGACATGCAAACCCCTCGCATCGCCTGACGTCTCGCTCCTCCAAAGCGGCATAGGGACCGGTCCTCGATGAGGCCGGTCCCTTTTTCATTTTTCGCGCGGACCGCTGCAACCTTTGTACGCAAGTGGCGTTCATTGTGCGACCGGCACCTTCCCCAGGTCGCCGGTTGTTCGCGTGATTCCCCCCGATCACGCGCCCTCAAAGCGACCTCCAAGCGCTTTACGGCAAGGCCGGCCATCCCCTGTGGTCGGCCTTGCCTCGTTTGGGGCGATGGGGTACCAGACCCATACCGCTCTTGGCGGCATCAGCCCATGGCGAAGACTGAACAACCTGCTTGGAAGGGCCTCCGGCGCCCTATTGCAGCCGGTAGGTGCCCCGCAGCATCGTCAGTTCGCTGGGCCTGACCAGCAGCTTGTGTGCGACCGTAACCGAATGCAGCGGACCGTCCAGCTTCCGCTCCCAGAAGGTGAGGAACTTGTTGAGACCCGGAAACTGCGGAAACAGATCGTATTCCTGCCAGACGAACTCCTGCAGCAGTTCAAGATGATCGGGCAGGTGGTAGATGATTTGCGCCGTGGTGACACCGTAGCCTTCGATCTCGTGGACGAGTGCCTGTGAAACCCGCATTGGCGACACCTTCTTGTTCATCGAGCAAACGAAAATAGATCAAGTTTATTCCGCGCCGGCAAGTGCTTGGACGGCAATATCCTTGCAATTACAAACGGCTAGCAGCACTCAGCGGGAGATGCTAACAGCCGGCGCTGGGCAGTTCTCAAACCTCATACCCACGCCTCCGCCAGCAGGGCGAGCGTCAGCGCCAGCCCCACCCAGTGGTTGGCCTTGAACCGGACCAGTGCGTTGCCAGGCGCCTTGCCGTCGAGCGTGATCACCTGCCAGGTGAGCCCCGCCACGACCGCGGCCATGACCAGGACGAAGGCGACCCCGGCTCCGACCAGGAAAGCCGCGGCCGCCCAAAATACCACCGCGCCGGCATGGAACAGCGCCACCATCAGCCGCGTCCGCCGTCCGAACAGCCTGGCGGTGGATTTGACGCCGATGAGCGCATCGTCCTCGACGTCCTGCAGCGCGTAGATGGTGTCGTAGCCGATGGTCCAGAGGATACAGCCGACATAGAGCAGCACCGGCGGCAGGCTGAGCGCTGCGGTCTCGGCCGTCCAGCCGATCAGCGCGCCCCAGGAGAAGGCGAGGCCGAGGAAGAGCTGCGGCCACCAGGTCACCCGCTTCATGAACGGGTAGATCGCGATCAGCGCCAGCG
>JAUXUM010000238.1 GCA_030680995.1 Devosia sp. | reverse complement strand
CGAACATGCGACCGCTCAGACATCGCGCGGTTGCGTTCATGCCCGGCTCACTTCGCCGGGCCACTTCGCCGCTCACCGCATTGGTCGATAAGAAGAGAAGTCCGTCACCATTGTTGGGCGCAAATCCTTAAGCGAGGATATCCATGCGCCGGCGACTGAGCGGCATATGGGGGAGCGCAGCGGAAATTGCAAGGGAAATCGCGGATTTGGCCCGCAGGGGAGCCATGCATCAGATCCCGCCGTACCAATCGTAGCCGTGGTCTTCCCAGTAACCGCCCTTGCCGCCGGCGATGGTGGCGAAGCTGTCGACCGCCTCGATGGTGTGCAAATATTTGGCTTGCTTGTAGCCCAGCGCCCGTTCGATGCGCACGCGGATGGGGGCGCCGTTGGCGACGGGCAGCGCCTCGTCGTTGAGACCGTAGGCGAGTATCGTCTGCGGGTGATAGGCGTCGATCAGATCGCAGCTCTCGTAGTAGGGCTCGGCCGCCGTGAGGCCGCCGCCCATCGAATCGTAGCAGTGGAACACGAGGAAACGCGCAGCTGGTTTGAGCTTGGCCTGGTCGAGCACCGGGCCGAGCGGCGTCCCCGTCCATTTGGCGATGCAGCTCCAGCCCTCGACGCAATCGTGGCGGGTGATCTGCGTCCGCGAAGCCATGTTCCGCAGCTCGGCCAGCGTGAACTCCTTCTCCTGCTCGACCAGGCCGGCGATCCTGAGCTTGTAGAGCGCGAAGTTGCCGTTCCGCAGGAACGTATATTCCGGATTGGTGCGGCTCGGGTCGGTGGAACCGTTCGGCCGCTGGCCCTGGCGGATCTCGCTCTCGGCATATTCGCGCGCCAGCACCCGGTCGCCGATCAGCGCGCGCTGCGCCGCATAGGTCAGTTCGTTGGCGCGCTCGAGGAAATCGCGCACGGGATCATCCCGCTTGCCCAGGAAATCGAACTCGCTGCATCCCCCCAGGATCAGCGAGGAGGCGGAGGCGGCGCCGAGCCCGAGCAGGCGCCTGCGGTCGAGCATGAGCTTACCCATCGGCCTTCTCTTTCTCCGAATCCTGGGCGGCGCCGGCGCGGGAGTAGCCGCTGATCATCGAGCGCAACCCGTTGACCGGCCCGGCGAGGATCACCATCACGATGTGGATGACGAAGAACAGCACCAGCAGCACCATGACGGCGAAATGGATGGTGCGCGCGGTCTGCCGCCCGCCGAACGCGTCGAGCAGCCACGGCCAGGCGGTGTCCATGCCCGGCGACATGGCGAGGCCGCTCAGGATGATCAGCGGGAAGAGCACGAAGAACACCGTCGCATAGGCGAATTTCTGCAGCGGGCTGTAGGAGCGTCCATGGTTGAAGCGGAACTTCAGATGCTCGACGATGTCCCTGGGCAGCTCGCGGAAGTCGCGACGCTTCAAGACGATGTCGCGCCAGAAATGGCCATTGGCGAGGCTGGCGGCCAGCCAGATGGCCAGCGCTCCGACGAGGATCCAGGCAAAGAAGAAATGCACCACCCGGCCGGTGGCGAGATCCTGGAACGACGGGATGGTCATCCAGGCGGGGAAGCCGCGATATTGCGGCCGCGCCTCCCCGCCGCTCATGGCGAAGAGCCCGGTGGTATCGAATTTCTGGCCGAGGATCGTCGTGAAGCCGCGCGGCCCCTCGGGCGTATTCCCGGCCTGCATGCGCAGCACCGCGTTGTCGTAGCCGAAACCCGATTCCTCGCCGATATAAAGGGCCGGGTGGGCGTTGAAGATCTGGAGGCCGGTGAGCAGCAGGAAGAACAGCGCGACCGCCCAGACCCAGTGGGTCACGCGGGTGAAGATGGACTGCCGGTATACGAGTTGCCCTTTCGCCCTGGCCGGTTTGCCGGCCGGCATGGCCCCGCCTTCGGTGATGCTCGCCATGTTCCCCTCGACCGCGCTCCCCGCGCACAGGGAAGAAACGGCACCGTTTCGCGGGAAGTTTCAAGTCACGAGTGCGGGAAAGGCTTGTTACTTCCTGTCCCTCGCCGCCCAGTTGATGCCGCGGCGCAGGATCGTCGCCATCTCCGGCACCTCCAACTCGGTGGCGCGGTGGCCAAGGGTGGAGTGAAAGACGCGGCCCTTGTCGTAATTGGTCTTCCAGACCACCGGCATCACCGTTCCCTCGATCCAGGGCGCGTGCTGACCGGAGAAGGTCGTCGTGGCGAGGACTTCGATCCGCGGGTCCACATGCATGTAGTATTGTTCCGAGGTGTAGGGGAAACTCTTCAGCCCCTGCATGATCGGATCGTCCGGTTTGGCGATGTCGACCCGGTAGTCGATGATGTTGCCCGGATGCGCCACCCATTGGCCGCCGACCATGAACTGGTAGTCCACCGATTCGCGGAAGGCATCGCTCATGCCGCCATGATGACCCGCGAGGCCGACGCCGCCGGCCACGGCCCTGGTGAGACCCGCCACCTGCTCCTTCTCGATCTTGGACATGGTGTAGATGGGGATGATCAGGCTGAGTTCGTCGATGGAAGGATCGGTGAAGACGCTCAGATCGGTCTCGACGCGCACGGAAAAGCCGTCCTCATGCAGCCAACGGCGATAGATCGCGGCGCATTCCTCGGGATCGTGCCCCTGCCACCCGCCCCAGACAATCAGTGCACTGCGCATCGTTGAACTCCTTCAGAAAAAGCCGGCGGAGCTTACCGGAAAGCGTCTCGCATGCCAGCGAAAAAGGCGGATTGTCGAAGGCTGGCAATCGCTACCGGTGGAAGCCCCTCAACGTGTGGTCGCGAAAGCCCACAGGCGAAGCACCAGGAAATTGACGCCGGAGGTAAGAGCGGTGACGACCAGCGCGGCCGCCAGGGCAGGCATGCCGAAAATGCCGTAGCAAACAAATGAAAACACCGCCGCAAGCGCGACCGCGCTGAGTTGGACGGCTACATAACGCGGCAGCGCTACGCCATGCGGCAGGCTCGAGCGGAACGAGAACCGGCGGTGCGCCACATAGACCGGAACGATCATCGCGGCGTAACAGAGCACGCTCATCACCCAATCCTGGATGCCTGAGCGCAGGCCGATCATCAGCGTGGACAGCCCGACAAAGCAGATCGCGGCCAGTCCGCCCACGATCAGGAACGAGACGAGTTCGGCTGCAGCCGAAGACCGCGGTGTGTCGACAAGCAAATCGTCCATCGGATTTTCCAGTGAAACACTCACTCCGCCTTCGCGGGACGCTACGCCTTCCGCCGCGCGCGAAGGGCGATAGTTGCTCGAAAATCCTTGCCAAATCGTGCGGGGACACGGCGGATTTGCCACCATCGCGCGAAGGCCCGGTCGGGCAAGGCCCAAGGCGGCTGGCCCCACAGCGCCCTTTTCGGAGCCAGGGTTCTGATGTTTACTGCCGTTGCACTGGGGTCGCAGGTGGCAACAAGGGGGCCAGGCGCTGTAATAGCGGCGTTGCAATGCAGTGGGAGAAGGGTCTGGTTTCCAGAGCCCTAAACAAAAAAGGACAGGGACATGAAGAGATTGCTCTTTAGCGCCTCGGCGCTTGCGCTTACCGCCGGATTTGCCGGCCCCGCTCAGGCGGATTTCACTCTCACCATCCTGCACATCAACGATTTTCACTCCCGCTTCGAGTCCATCACCAGCTCCGATTCGACCTGCAATGCCGAGGGCGAAGGCAAGGGCGAGTGCTTCGGCGGCATCGGGCGGCTGAAGACCGCCATCGACCAAAGGAAAGAGGCACTCACGGGGAGCGGCGAGAACGCCGTGCTGCTCTCGGCGGGCGACAATTTCCAGGGCTCGCTCTACTACACCCGCTACAAGTCCAAGGTCGTCACCGATTTCTTCAACGAAATGGGCTTTGACGTGGTGGCCACCGGCAACCATGAGTTCGACGACGGCCCGGCCGAGTTTGCCAAATACATCGAAACCGCATCCTTCCCCATCATCGGCGGCAATTACGATACGACCAAGGATGCAGACCTCGAAGGCCGCCCGCCTGGGGTCATCGTCATCACCGTCGGCGGCGAGCGGATCGGGGTTATCGGCGCCACCACCATCGATACGCCCGAGATTTCGTCTCCCGGATCGAATATCGAGTTCCAGAGCGTGGCGGACTATGTGAGGGGCGCGGTTGGTGCGCTCGAAGGGGCGGGGATCAACAAGGTCATCGTCCTGAGCCATATCGGCTATACGGTCGATCAGGATTTGGCGGCCGCGGTGCCGGGCATCGACGTGATCGTCGGCGGCCACTCGCACACGCTGCTGTCGAACACCGACGAGAAGGCGGCGGGGCCCTACCCCACGCTGGTCAAGGGCCCCGACGGCGCCGACGTGCCGATCGTGCAGGCCCGCTCGTACGGCAAGTATCTCGGCGAGATCAAGGTCACCTGGGACGACGCGGGCAAGGTGGTTTCGGCCGAAGGCGCGCCGATGCTGCTCGATGCGTCGGTGACGCCGGACGACGCCTTCGTGGCCAAGGTCGCCGAGCTCGGCGTCCCGCTCGAGGAACTAAAATCCGAGGTCATCGGCACCGCAACCGCGCCGATCGAAGGCTCGCGCGAGGTTTGCCGCGCCATGGAATGCTCCATGGGCAACCTGGTCGCCGACGCCATGCTCGACCGCGTCCGCGACCAGGGCATCCAGATCGCCATCCAGAACGGCGGCGGGCTGCGCGCCTCGATCGATGCCGGCGAGATCACCATGGGCGAGGCGCTGACGGTGCTCCCCTTCTCCAACACGCTAGCCACCTTCCAGCTCAAGGGCTCCGACATCCTCGCTTCGCTCGAAAACGGGCTGAGCCAGATCGAGGATGGCGGCGGCCGCTTCCCGCAGGTCGCCGGCCTCAAGTTCACGTTCGACAAGACCAAGCCGGCGGGCGAACGCCTTGTGGGCGAGGTGCAGCTGCAGGAGGGCGACGCCTGGGTGCCGCTCGACCCCGACAAGGTCTATGGCGTCGTGACCAACAACTTCGTGCGGGCGGGCGGCGACGGCTATGCGCTGTTCGCCGAGAACGGCGTGAACGCCTATGATTTCGGTCCGCCGCTGGAACGCGTGCTGGCCGATTTCATCGCCAAGCAGGGCGGCGACTACACGCCCTATACCGACGGCCGCATCGCCGATGCATCGCCTGCCGAAACGCCGGCCGCAGAGGAAGCAGCGCCGGTGGAGGCGCCGGCGCAATAGCCGATGTCGGATTGAAGATGCGAGGGCGCCTCCGGGCGCCCTTTTTGCGTCAGCGAGGGCGAGCCAGCTGTCGCCAGATGATGAGGATGATGACCGCGCCGACGATGGCGCCGACGAAACCGGCGGTTTCGCCGGAGTGATAGAGACCGATCGCCTGGCCGAGGTAGGTGGCGAGCACGGCGCCCACTATGCCCAGAACCGTCGTCAGGACAAAACCTCGCGGCTTCGGATCGCCCGGCGTCACCAGCTTGGCGATGATGCCGGCGATAAACCCGACGATAATGGCTCCGATCACGCCCATGACGCTTGTCCCTTTGGCCCGAACCTAAATGGGCGGTGGCGGGGCGGGTTGCAATGGCTGGCATGAGGGTGACCGCGACCCCTCATCCGGCGCTTCGCGCCACCTTCTCCCCCAGGGGGAGAAGGAAGTCCCGCGCCTGCCACCCGCTCGGTGCCCCCCTCTCCCCTTGAGGGAGAGGGTGCCCCCACGGGTCGCGTAGCGCCCGAGGGCAGGCTCCGGGCGGGTGAGGGGTCGGGTTCGTGCCGCGCTTCAGTGCGTCGCCACCTCGCGCCGCTCGCGGTCGGTCACCGTCGCGAGATCCAGCACCTTCTGCAGACTGGCGGCGTGCCGGAACGAGGGTTCCAGGTTCTTGCCGATCCGGATCGCTTCCACGAAGCGCTGGTAGTTGGTCGGCACCGGCTCGACCTCCATTTCCTTCCAGCTGCCCGTTTCGGCATCTTCGCCGAGACAGACCCTGAGCTGGCTGCCGTCGTGCCGGTGCTGCACTTCGACGCCGCCCATTTCGCCATAGACCCGAAGCCTGAGTTCGTTGAAATGGCCGGTCGCCCAGCGCGTGGCGTGCACGACGCCCAGCGCGCCGTTGTCGAAATCCACCGCCATGGTGAAGCTGTCGTTGGCATCGAGCTCGTATTCGCCGATCTTGTTGCCTTCCGCCTTGTCGAAGGTCTTGAGGCGGCAGAACACATGCTCGATCTCGAGGCCTGAACCGTAGGAGGCGAAATCAAGGATGTGGATGCCGATGTCGCCGAGCGTGCCGTTGGAACCGTGCTTCTTGGAAAGCCGCCAGAGCCACTGGCTTTCGGTCCGCCAGTCGCCCCAGGCCTTGCTGACCAGCCAGCTCTGCAGGTAGCTCGCCTCGACATGCTTGACCGCGCCGATCTGTCCCGAGGTGACGATCTCGCGTGCCTTCTGCAACTGCGCGACGTTGCGATAGGTGAGGTTGACCATGTTGACGAGGCCGGCCTTCTCCGCCACCTCGGTCATTTCCAGAGCCTTGGCGTAATCGGTCGCCAGCGGCTTCTCGCAGAAGACGTGCTTGCCCGCCTTGAGCGCCGCGATCGTGGTCGGATGGTGGATGCTGTCCGGCGTCACATTGGCTACCGCGTCGAACTCGCCCCAGGCGAGCGCCGCATCGAGCGAGCCGAAGCCCCGTTCGATACCGTGAGCCTTGTTGAAGGCTTCGACGCGCTTGGGATCGACGTCGACGCCGCCCACGAGTTTGACGCCCTCGATAGCGGCAAAATGCTTGGCATGCTGATTGGCCATGCCGCCGGTTCCTAGGATAAGCAGACGCATTGAATTGGTCCCGAAGCCTTACTTGGGGTGATGAGTGAGCCTGGCGCCGCGCTCGACGATCTTTTCTATCGCCTTGTCGACGGGCGTATTGGGTGCCTTGAGCAGTTCGGCGTGGCGCTCCGGATTGTGGGCCCAATTGACCGCGTTGCGCAGCACCTGGCCGACGGTCCTGTCGTGATAGGTGGGATAGGTCTCGTGGCCGGGGCGGAAATAGAAGATATTGCCGGCACCGCGCCGGTAGGTGAGCCCTGAGCGAAATACTTCGCCACCCTGGAACCAGGAGACGAACACGGTCTCGAGCGGCTCGGGCACCGAAAAAGGTTCGCCGTACATCTCCTCGTATTCGAGCTCAAAATAGGGCGGCAGGCCTTTAGCGATCGGATGGCCCGGATTGACCACCCAGAGCCGCTCGCGCTCGCCCGCCTCGCGCCAATGCAGCGCGCAGGGGGAGCCCATCAGGCGCTTGAAGATTTTCGAGAAGTGCCCGGAATGCAGGACGATCAGCCCCATCCCCTCCCAGACGCGTTTGGCTACGCGCTCAACGATCTCGTCGGCGACGTCGCCATGTGCCGCATGTCCCCACCAGAGCAGCACATCCGTCTCAGCCAGACGCTTTTCCGTGCAACCGTGCTCAGGTTCCTGCAGGGTGGCGGTGGAAGCGACAATGTTCTGGTCTTCCGAGAGCAGCGCTGCAATCTGCCCGTGCATGCCCCTTGGATAGTTCTCTGCGACGAACTTGTTCTTCTGTTCGTGAACGTTTTCGCCCCAGACCAGTGCTCGAATGGGCACTTGCTGCCTCCTTCAGTTCGTGGAAAGGGCCGGACCCAGCCCGGCCCGAAAGCCTCAAAACGCTACCAAAACGTTTCAGTTTTCCCGGGCGACTCACTGCACCGGGTCGCCTCAAAAGGCAAGATGGCGCAGCATAATTGGGCGTTTCAGCGACGTAATGTCCTCCCGCCCAATGAATTCCGCTTGCGGGTGGCGCGTTGCGGGCAGCCCGATTCGAGAACGCCGGAAACCCGCTCCAGCTTTGAAATTGTCGCCTGTTGCCAAGCATCTGAGCCTGGCGGCCCAGATTCGCAGCGGTTCGCATCCGGCACTGACATCGGTCGTCGGCGTGAGCAGTTGCAGGGCCCGCGCAAGACTGTCCGGCGCCACCCTCCTGCTGGTTGGGCGCGGAGGGGTTTGATGGCCGGGGCGGCTGTCCGTGACTTGTGCATGTCCGCACATCGAGCCCACCCCGGCCACGCCGGATGTTGACGATGTGCCGCGGATTCGCGCAACCCGCGCGACCGGAATTCTACTGGAAAACCGGGAACGCCCAGCTTTGTTGCCGAGCCTGGAGGCGGCACCTCGACACCGGTCGTCAAAAAGGGCAGTCTCGCAATCGTCACAAGTGGAAGTGGGGCAAATGGGAGCGACGAGCCTTGGAGGGACATCACGCGTCCCGGCGACGCGCTCGCCGCGAGATTGTGGCGCGTCGCGGCAGCTTGTCATGCAACTGTCATCAGGCGTTACTAGGGCAGGTGCGCCTTCCCGGGGCCCCAACCGGGAACAAATAGCTCATCCTCAAGGGAGACACGAAATGAAAATGAAGAAGGCACTTGCCGCATCGGTTTCCGTTGCCGCACTGCTCGCGACAACCTTCGCCGCATCGGCTCAATCCATGGACGAGATCGTGGCCGCCGCCACGGCTGAGGGCCAGCTCACGGTGATCGCGCTGCCCCATGACTGGTGCGGCTGGGGCGACATCATCGCCGCATTCAAGGCGAAGTATCCCGGCATCGAGGTCAACGAGCTAAACCCGGACGCCGGTTCGGCAGACGAAATCGAGGCCATCAAGGCCAACAAGGACAACAAGGGCCCGCAGGCACCCGATGTGATCGACGTCGGACTGGCTTTCGGCCCGTCCTCGACCGCCGAAGGACTGCTGCTTCCCCACAAGGTCTCGACCTTCGACGAGATCGAGGTCAAGGACCCCGACGGCCACTGGTACGGCGGCTACTATGGCGTGCTTTCCTTCGAGGTGAACACCGATATCGTCGAGAACGTACCGCAGGATTGGCCCGATCTGCTGAAGGACGAATACAACGGCCAGGTCGCCCTCGCCGGCGATCCGCGCGCCGCCAATCAGGCCATTATCTCGGTCTATGCCGCAGGCCTCTCCGCGACCGGCGGAGATGCGGCGGCGGCACCCCAGGCCGGGCTGGATTTCTTCAAGCAGCTCAACGAAAAGGGCAACTTCGTGCCGATCATCGGCAAGGCAGCCTCGGTTGCGCAAGGCACGACGCCCATCCTGGTGCGTTGGGACTATAACGCGCTCGCCGACCGCGACACTCTGGCCGGCAATCCGCCAGTCGAGGTTGTCGTCCCGGCCAGCGGCATCGTCGCCGGTGTCTATGCGCAGGCGATCAGCGCCTATGCTCCGCATCCCAATGCCGGCAAGCTCTGGCTCGAATATATCTATTCGGACGAGGGCCAGCTCGGCTTCCTCAACGGCTACTGCCACCCGGCGCGCTTCAACAAGCTCGTCGCCGATGGCAAGGTCCCGCAGGAGGTGCTCGACAAGCTGCCGCCGGCGGGTGCCTATGCCAAGGCCGTCTTCCCGACTCTGGACGAGTTGGCGGCGAATCGCGAAGTTGTGACCACGCAGTGGGACGGCGTCGTCGGCGCGAATGTCCAATAGTCCATCGACTGCCAATCCAGCGGCAGTGTCGGCCGGCCCGGTAGCAACCGGGCCGGTCGGCGGCTCCGCAGCGAAGCTCTTCTTGCTTCCGGCCGGTCTGCTCGGGGTCGCGCCGTTCCTGATCTTCGCCGTCATGTTCCTGATCGCGCCGACCCTCTATCTCGTGACCGCCGCGTTTGTTGACAGCGCGGGCAATATCACCATCGACAACATCCTGGCGCTCAGCGATCCCCAGATCGTCAGCGCCTACGACATCTCGCTCCGCATATCTCTCGCTTCCGCCGGAATCGGCGCGGCCATCGGCCTTGCCATTGCGCTGGCGGTCATTCGCGGGGGCCTGCCGCCCCAGTTGCGCGCGGCGCTCATGACCTTCTCCGGCGTCGCCTCCAATTTTGCCGGCGTGCCCCTGGCCTTTGCGTTTCTGGCGACGCTGGGGCGGCTCGGCCTTGTGACGATCATCCTCAGGACGGTGTTCGGCGTCGACCTCTACCGGTCGGGCTTCAACATCCTCAGCTTCTGGGGACTGACCATCACCTATCTCTACTTCCAGATTCCGCTGATGATCGTCATCATCGCCCCAGCCATCGACGGCCTGCGGCGCGAATGGTCGGAAGCCGCCGCGACACTCGGCGCGAAACCCTGGCAGTTCTGGCGCTATGTCGGACTGCCGGTGCTGTGGCCCAACCTCCTGGGGACGCTGTCGCTACTCTTCGCCAACGCCTTCGGCGCCATCGCCACCGCCTATGCGCTGACCGGCTCCTCGCTCAACATCGTGCCGATCCTGCTTTATGCGCAGATCCGCGGCGACGTGTTGCACAATCCCGGCCTCGGGGCCGCGCTGGCGCTCGGCATGATCGTGATCACCGCCTTCGCCAACGTGATCTACCTCGTCATCCGCACCCGCGCCGAGAGGTGGCTCAAATGAAACGCTCCCGGCTCTGGGCCTGGAGCCTTTTCGGCATCGGCGCCGCCTATTTCCTCATTCCGCTGATCGCCACCTTCGAGTTCTCGCTCAGGATGCGGCGGGGCGCCTATAGCTGGGATGCATACGCGGCGGTCTTTGCCGATCCGCGCTTCCAGGCGACCTTCAGCTATTCCGCCTTCATCGCGCTCTGCACCATCGTGGTCGGCATCCTGCTCGTCGTTCCGGCCGCCTATTTCGTTCGGCTGCGATTGCCGCATCTGCGTCCGATCATCGAATTCGTGACCCTGCTGCCGCTGATCATCCCGCCCATCATCCTCGTCTTCGGCTATATCCGCCTCTACAATTCCTCGTCCTGGCTGCCTTTCACCGGCAGCGCCCTGGCAACCGATCTGCTGCTCGTCTTCGCCTATGCGACCCTGTCGCTGCCGCTGATGTACCGCGCCGTCGATACCGGCCTGCGCACCATCGACGTCGGCACGCTGACCGAGGCGGCGACCATCCTGGGCGCCAACCAGGTGACGATCCTGGCGCGGATCATCCTGCCCAACATATTGATCGCCGTGCTCTCGGGCGCGTTCCTGACCTTCGCCATCGTCATGGGAGAATTCGTCATCGCCAGCCTCCTGAGCCGTCCGGCATTCGGTCCCTATCTCCAGCTGATCGGGGCCAATCGCGCCTATGAGCCGGCCGCGCTGGCGATCATTTCCTTCATCATCACCTGGGGCGCGATGGGCACGATCCAGTTGCTTGCGCGCTTTGCCCCCAAGACCGCCGCACGGATCGACTGACATGGCCGAACAATTCCTGAGCATCGAAAAGATCGTCAAAAGCTTCGGCGGCAACACCGTCGTCCACGGGGTCGACCTGGGTTTCGGCAAGGGCGAGTTCATTTCGCTGCTGGGGCCATCGGGCTGCGGCAAGACCACGATCCTGCGCATGATCGCCGGATTCGAGCGGCCGACGGCGGGCCGGATCGTCGTCGAAGGCAAGGACATCACCCATCTGAGCCCCAACCAGCGCAAGATCGGCATGGTCTTCCAGGCCTATGCGCTGTTTCCCAACATGAACGTCGCCGACAATATCGGCTTCGGCCTCAAGGTGGCCGGGATCCCCAGGGACAAGGCGCGGGCGCGTGTCGCCGAGATGCTGGCCCTGATCGGTCTATCCGGCTTCGAGAAACGCTTCCCCTTCGAACTTTCGGGCGGCCAGCAGCAGCGCGTCGCTCTGGCCCGGGCGCTGGCGCCGCGCCCGCGCATGCTGCTGCTGGACGAGCCGCTTTCCGCGCTCGACGCCAAGATCCGCGTCTCCCTGCGCGAGCAGATCCGCGCCATCCAGCGCGAATTGGGCATCACCACGATCTTTGTCACCCACGATCAGGAAGAAGCGCTCTCCATTTCCGACCGTATCGTCGTCCTCAATGCCGGCAAGGTCGAACAGTTCGGTACCCCGTTCGAGGTCTACAACCGCCCCGCCTCGCGCTTCGTCGCGACCTTCGTCGGCACGCTCAACACGCTGCAGGCCACCGTGGCGGACGCGGCAAAAAAGACCGTGGCCATCGACGGCCAGGTGGTGACCATCCCGGCGCTGCCGGCAACCGCCAGGAGCGGCGAGACCGTCGCGCTGACCATGCGGCCCGAGGCGATAGCGATCGCCAACGGCGTGCCCCGCGACATCGTCCTTGACGGTACGGTCTCCGAAGTCAATTTCCTCGGCTCCGTGATCCGGCTCAAGATCGACCTCGGCGCCAACGCCATCAATCTCGACATCTTCAACGACCAGCACACGCCGCCGCCGGCACACGGCACGCCCGTCAGGATCGGCATCGCCTCGGGCGACGTGCTGGTCCTCGACGGCTAGACCCTCGTGAAATATCCCCTCGTCACCACCGGCTGGCTCGCCAAGCACCTGCGCGATCCGGATGTCGTCCTGGTTGATGCAAGCTGGTACATGCCCGCGGCCCAACGCGATCCCCATGCGGAATATCTCGAGAGCCATCTCCCGGGCGCGGTGTTCTTCGGCATCGACGAGATCGCCGACAAGACCACGACCCTGCCCCATATGCTGCCCCCGCCCGACGAGTTCGCCCAGGCCGTCGGCGCGCTGGGGATCAGCGAGACCGATACCATCGTCGTCTACGACGAGGCCGGGTTGTTTTCGGCGCCGCGCGTCTGGTGGGAATTCTCCGCGATGGGCGCCAGGGACGCGCGGGTGCTCGACGGCGGCGGGCCGAAATGGCGCGCCGAGGGCCGCGCCACCCAGTCGGGCGAGGTGACGAGGACACCGAAAATCTTCCGCGCCAGCTTCAATCCGGGGCTGGTCGTGGACTACTTTGGAATGCTCAACCTGACGCGCTCGAAGGCCAGGGTGATCGTGGATGCGCGGTCGGCAGAGCGCTTCCGCGGCGAAGTGCCGGAACCGCGCCCAGGTCTCAAGACCGGCCGTGTCCCGGGTAGCCTGAACGTCCCGGTGGACCAGCTCTCGGCCGACGGAAGGCTGCGGCCCGCCAGCGAGCTGAAGGCAATCTTCGAGCAGGCGGGTGTCGACACGAGCAAGCCGATCGTGACGTACTGCGGCTCCGGCGTCACCGCATCCACGCTTGCCCTGGCCCTGCAAATGGCCGGCGCCGGACACGTCGCGGTCTATGACGGGTCCTGGACCGAGTGGGGCGGACGGGACGATGCGCCGGTGGAGAAATAGGGGCTTCCCGACAATAGGCGCGGAGCCGCGGCCAGTGGGCGGGCGGGCGATGATGCCGATGGCGGGTAGTTTTCTCTTCGAAGCGATGAGCACGCCGCTCAAGGCCAGGCCGGGCTGGGCAACCGCGCGCCGCACCGAGCGGCGCCAGCGTCGCTACCCAGGGTCGCCGGCGAGAGCTGAAACTGCGGGTGCGCAGAGCGCAGCCCCGAAGGCGCACAAGAACATCCGACGTCCCATGAAATCCTCCTCCTGGTCAGCCGTGGTTGATCATCACGTGGCGGACGGCGGTGTAGTCCTCCAGCGCGTAGACCGACATGTCCTTGCCGTAGCCGGACTGTTTCAGCCCGCCATGCGGCATCTCGTTGACCAGCATGAAATGGGTGTTGATCCAGGTGCAACCGTATTGGAGCCGCGCCGCGGTGTTCATGGCCTTGGAGATGTCCCTGGTCCAGACCGACGAGGCGAGCCCGTAGACGCTGTCGTTCGCCCAGGCGACCGCCTCGTCCGGATCGGTGAAGCGGGTGACCGAGACCACCGGCCCGAATACCTCGCGCCGCACGATCTCGTCGTCCTGCAGCGCGCCGGCGACGACAGTCGGCTCGTAGAAGAAGCCGCGCTCGCCGGAGGTATGCCCGCCGGTGGTGATCTCGATATGCGGCAGCTCGGAGGCCCGCTCGACGAAGCTCGCCACCCGGTCGCGCTGACGCCTGGAGATCAGCGGCCCAATCTCGTTCTGCGCATCGTCCTGCTGGTTGAAGCGGATGGTCGAGACGGCCGAGGACAGATCGGCCACCAGCTTGTCGTGAATCTTGGGGCCGGCGTAGATACGGCAGGCGGCGGTGCAATCCTGCCCGGCATTGTAGAAGCCGTAGGTGCGCAGCCCCGCGATCACCGCATCCAGATCGGCATCGTCGTAGACGATGACCGGCGCCTTGCCGCCCAGTTCGAGATGGGTGCGCTTGACCGACTTGGCGGCGGCCTGCAGGACCTTCTTGCCGGTCGCCACATCGCCGGTGATCGAGATCATGTTGATCCTGGGGTGATTGATGAGCGCGTTGCCCACGGTGTCGCCCCGCCCGAGGACGACGTTGACCACCCCTTCGGGAAGGATTCCGGCCATGACTTTCGCGAGCTTCAGCGCGGTGAGCGGGGTCTGCTCGGAGGGCTTGAACACCACCGTATTGCCGCCCGCGATCGCCGGCGCCAGCTTCCAGGCCATCATCATCAGCGGGTAGTTCC
>JAUXUM010000232.1 GCA_030680995.1 Devosia sp. | reverse complement strand
GAAATATGGGTGACGCCATAGATGTCGGCGACGCGGCTGCCACGCGTGAGATGCGCCGGGTAGGCTCCAAGCCGCATGGTTCCGCCGAGATCTGTTTCCGTGGAACGGGTCAACTGCTCGTTGCCCCTGGTCCACTCGGTCATCAGTCCGACGACCGGCTCCTTGGTCGGACCGAACTCGGTGGAGTTGGCTTGTCTGATGCCGGCAGTGTTTCGCGCCGCCTCGATGCAGGCCATCTGCATGCCGAAACAGATGCCGAAGTATGGCACGTCCTTGAGACGGGCAAAGCGCGCTGCCTGGATCTTGCCGGCGGAGCCGCGCTCGCCGAAACCGCCCGGCACCAGGATGCCGTGGATCTGCTCGAGATAGGGAGCGGGATCCTCGTGCTCGAAAATCTCGCTGTCGATCCAGTTGAGATTGACCTTTACCCGGTTGGCGATGCCGCCATGGGTGAGCGCTTCGGAGAGCGACTTATAGGCGTCTTTCAATCCGGTATATTTGCCGACGATGGCGATATTGACCTGGCCCTCTGGATTGTGCAGGCGCTCGGAGACTTCCTGCCATGCGGAGAGGTCGGGTTCGGGCGCATCGGCGATGCCGAAGGCCGCAAGCACTTCGGTGTCGAGCCCCTCCTCATGGTAGGCGAGCGGCACATCATAGATGGAGGAAACATCGAGGCCCTGGATGACGGCGCTTTCGCGGACGTTGCAGAAGAGCGAGAGCTTTTTCCTTTCGCCGGCCGGAATCGGGCGGTCGCAGCGCACGAGGAGGATGTCGGGCGCGATGCCGATCGAACGCAGCTCCTTGACCGAATGCTGGGTCGGCTTGGTTTTCAGTTCCCCGGCGCTCGGGATGTAGGGCATCAGCGTCAGGTGGACGTAGACCGCGTGGTGGCGCGGCAGCTCGTTGCCGAGTTGGCGGATGGCCTCGAAGAAGGGCAGGCCCTCGATGTCGCCGACCGTGCCGCCGATCTCGACCAGTACGAAGTCGAAATCCTCGTTGCCCTCGACGACGAATTCCTTGATGGCGTCGGTGACGTGGGGGATCACCTGGACGGTGGCGCCGAGATAGTCGCCGCGGCGTTCCTTGGCGATGATGTCCGAATAGATGCGGCCGGTGGTGATGTTGTCGCGCTTGTTGGCCGAACGGCCGGTGAAGCGCTCGTAGTGCCCCAGATCGAGGTCGGTCTCGGCCCCGTCGTCGGTCACGAACACCTCGCCGTGCTGGGTCGGCGACATCGTGCCGGGATCGACATTGAGGTAGGGGTCGAGCTTCCTCAGGCGCACTCTGTAGCCGCGCGCCTGCAGCACGGCGCCGAGCGCCGCGGACGCGAGACCTTTGCCCAATGAGGAAACCACGCCACCGGTGATGAAAACGTACCGAGCCATGGGCCCTCACCTTATGGGGTCTGGGAGGTGATTCGGAAGGGCCGGCCCGCTCACGCCGGAATCTGCCCCACACAATCCCACACAAAAAGAAGAAGGGGATGTCGCCATCCCCCTCCTATTCGGTCTTGCCGCGACCTAGTTGGCCGGGGCCGCCGGCGTCGTCGTCCCCGGCTGGGCCTCGGTGCCGGTCGATGCATCGGTTGCCGGGGCATCCGCCGGGGCGGCCGGCGTTTCGGTCGCCGGAACGGCAAGAGCAGGATCGGTGGCCGGAGCGGGAGCAGCCGGCGCGGCTTCGCCCTGCAGGGCGTTGAGCGCATCGAGCACGCTGGTCGGCGCCGCCGTTCCCGCGCCCACGCCATCCGCCGCGCGTTCCAGGATGGATTGCGCCGGCCGGTCGATCTCGGTCAGGATGGTAAGGCCGATGGCGGTGGCGAAAAACAGCGCTGCCAGGACCGCCGTGGTCCGGGTCAGAAGGTTCGCCGAGCCGCGGACGGTCATCAGCCCGCCGGCATTGCCGCCCATTCCCAACCCGCCGCCTTCGGAGCGCTGCAGCAGGATCACCGCAATCAGCGCCAGAACAATCAGCAAATAGGCAACAATCAATACGTTGGCCATATGGTCCCGGTCTTTCGAATTCGAATTCGCGCGCGTTCTACACGCAGCGCCGGACAAACGCCAGTCGCCTGCCTCGTTTTTCGTCCGCGGCAGCGGCAAGCCTGGTGCGCAGCAAGCGCTCAAACCGCCGAGATAATGGCGTAGAAGTCGTTTGCCAAGAGGCTTGCCCCGCCGACAAGGCCGCCATTGACGTTTTCGACGAGCAGGATGTCGCGGGCGTTGGCCGGTTTCATCGAACCACCGTAGAGCAGCCGGATGACGCGGCCAGTGTCGCCGAAGCGTTCGACGAGCTGGGTCCGGATGGCGCCGTGCATCCGCTGGATGTCCTCGCTGGTGGGAATGAGCCCGGTGCCGATGGCCCAGACCGGCTCGTAGGCGATGACCGCGTCGATGCCCCGAGCTTCGTCGGGGACCGACGCGGCAATCTGCCGGGCGACGATGGCTTCGGCCTGCCCCTCGCGCC
>JAUXUM010000227.1 GCA_030680995.1 Devosia sp. | reverse complement strand
GGCGTCGAACGCGACCGCGCGATCGTCCGCGCGGCAGGTGGCCTGTTCGTGGTCGGCACCGAGCGCCACGAGTCGCGCCGCATCGACAACCAGCTGCGCGGCCGGTCGGGCCGCCAGGGCGATCCCGGTGCATCACGCTTCTTCCTGTCGCTGCAGGACGACCTGATGCGCATCTTCCCGGTCGAGAGCATGGATTCGATGCTGGGCAAGCTGGGCCTCGAACAGGGGGAAAGCATCACTCACCCCTGGGTCACCAAGGCCATCGAGCGGGCCCAGGCCAAGGTCGAAGCGCGTAACTTCGACATCCGCAAGAACATCCTGAAATACGACGACGTGATGAACGATCAGCGCAAGGTGATCTTCGAGCAGCGTCTCGAATTGATGGACGAAGAGAACGTCACCGACACCATCGCCGCCATGCGCCACGATGTCGTCGACGCCATGATCGCCAAGTCGATTCCCGACCGCTCCTACCCCGAGCAGTGGAACAGCGAGCAGCTCGAAGCCGCGGCCAAGACCTATCTCAATATCGAAATCCCCGCCAAGGCCTGGGCCGAGGAAGAGGGCATCGATGCCGAAACCGTGCGCGAACGCATGATCAAGGCGGCCGACGAGGCGGCGGCGTCCAAGGTTGCCAGATACACGCCCGCGATCATGCGGCAGGTGGAGAAGTCGATTCTCCTGCAGTCGATCGACGGGCTCTGGCGCGAGCACCTCGTTACCCTCGACCACCTCTCCAAGGTGGTCGGTTGGCGCGGCCTGGCGCAACGCGATCCGCTCAACGAATACAAGCAGGAAGCCTACGAGCTGTTCCAGACGCTTCTGACCAATCTGCGCGAGCTCGTCACCACCCAGCTCAGCCATGTCGAGATCCAGGTTCGTCAACCCGAACCGCTACCCGAGCCCGACCTGTCGAACCTCAGTGAAATCCACATCGATCCGATCACCGGAGAAAACGATGCCGAGGGGGTCGCGATGGCGGCGGCCCTCGCCGGACGCGCATTGGGCGCGGCCGGGGCGGCAGCGGCGGCATTGGGTGCCGCCGATCCGAGACTGACGCCGATCGACCCCGAACTGCTCAGGGGCGTACCGCGCAATGCCCCCTGCCCCTGCGGCTCGGGCAAGAAATTCAAGCACTGCCACGGTTCGTTCTAAGTACTTGATTTTGCTATGGTTTTTTCTAGGTTGTACCTAAGCAAAACATGTGCAAACGTGTTGCTAAGGCTGCAAACCTAGGCAAAACCTAAGCAAAGCATATGGAAGAGCTGACGCACATTGAGGACGGTTTGGCTGTCCTCAAGCGTGGTGGAACGTATCACGCGCGAGTAAAGATCGACGGCAAGTACGTCTATCGCACGCTGAAGACCGGTGACTTTGAGCTAGCCAAGAAGGCCGCTCAAAAACTGCTCCACAAGTTCGAGTTCAGTGCTGAACACGGCATTCCGATCAATCCCAAGACGTTTGGCGACGTGATCGATGACTACGTTGCGTTTCGCGAAGCTGAGAACAGGCACAAACGCACTTCTGACGGAATGCTGCGCCAGATCAAGCGTGTGACGCGGTTCTGGAAGGCATTCGCAGGCGAGAGGCTTGTTACCATGGTCGGCGACAAGGAACTACGCGACTATCCCGCGTCTGCTCTGCGTGCAGAAGTCAAAAGAGAAACGATTGGCTGCCATGCAAGCCGTCAAAGGGGTCGGTACTTACAACATAGTCGGCACTTGGGACGCCTACACTAGCGGCGTTGTCTACTTGGTAGACTGCGACATTGAGGCTGTGCCATAACGTGAGTTAGTGCACTCGTTCCGGCCCTTGCTCGGCACCAGCGACATAGGCAAAAGCTAGGCACGCAAAATTCTTCCAACCTATCCCATTGATGTTACAACGAAATTATCATCCGCATGGCAGTTCAAGCACTGCCACGGTTCATTCTAGACGGGAGCAACGATCGTTACTCCGGCGAAGCTTCGTCGGAATGACGGTGGCCGATGACAGACACGAGCGGCGGTGTCAGGGTCTACGTGCAGGTCACCCGCATCTCGGCGAAGCCCTCGATGTCGGCGGAAAAGACCATCAGCGTGCAAGTGGTCCCGGCAAGGTTGGCAAAGCCGGTCTCGGTGATCACGCCCACGCCCTCGACCACGACATTGCCGCCGGTGATGCCGTTGACCCGCACCACCGCCGATGTCTGGCAGATGGCGTAGCGCCCGCCCGGCACCGCCATGAAGCGCGTGCCCTGCGGAATGCAGTCGTCGACGGGCAGGCTGGGGTCAATTGCCGCCGGCTCCGCGCCAGCCGCCACGCTCGCGGAAGTTGCATCGCCCGGCGCCGGCGCCGCTCCGGCCGAAGCGGTTTGATTGCGCCACTGCTCTTCGAGCGTGTTCATCCGGTCCTGCAGGGCCAGAAGCCCCTCGGCGGTGCCGTCGTCGGCTGCAATTGCCAGGGCGTCGGCGCGCTGCGAAAGCAGGTCCATCGTGAGACGAATGCGGGCCAGTTCCTGGGAAATTCGCTCGGCCCGCTGCTGCGACTGCAGCTCGACGATTACCGCACCGGCGAGCGCGATCAGCCCGACGAACGCGGCGAGAAAGGGAATGATGCGGTTCATCGGGACCATGCGGCGATGGCGACGCAACCGGGGCCCTCCGCATCATTGCCGAACCGATACTCGCCACGGCAGGCCGCCACTTTCGGTGGAACCCCCGCTAGCTCGAACAGGTCGGAGCCCTGCTTCAGATTGCGCCAGAATGGTTGCCATGCATTGGCGCCTTCGGCGGCGAGCGCCGGCTCCGTGAGCACGAACGGGAAGACATGCACGTCGATTGCGTCCTGGCCGTTGCCGAGGGCGGCTTCCACCACCGCATAGACCTGATCGACGCCTTTGTCGGTGATGGCGTAGCAACCGATCGAGGAGCAGCCACCATGCACCATCAGCGCCGAGCCGGTGCGGCCGAGCTGGCGGTCGAATTCATTGGGGAAACCCAGGTTGAAGGACAGATGATGCCGCGAGTTCGGGTTGAGTTGCCCTTTGCCGACGCGATAGAATCCCTCGGGCGATTGCAGATCGCCCTCGCGCAGCTTCGGGCCGAGCACACCCGAGAATTTGCAGATATCGTAGCTGCGGAACAATGCATGGCGGCCACCGCCGCGCCGCAGCCAGAGTTCCAGCCGCTTCTCGCGCTTGAAGATACGGATATGCGCCTCGTCGCCGAGGACGAAGCCTGCTGCGACAAGATCGGCCCGCAGGCCCTCGCGGTCGAATTGCGGATCGCGCGCCGAAATGAACCTGTCCCCCAGCCAGTGCGGCAACGAAGGATAGCCCTCCGTCACCGGCCATGCGATACCGACGGCCCAAAGGGCGGAGACCATGAGAAAGCCGATGGCGAACGGCCCCGACCTGCTCCGCTTCATCGCCCGCCCTTATGCCCGTCCTGCAACACTGACGGACGCCATTCGATACTGCATTTCGGGCAAGATCATGCCCACATTCGGCAGCCTACACCCGCTTGATGCGCGGCGCCGGGACCGGCGCCTTGAGCGTCAGGTTGATGACTTTCTTGACATCGCCGTCCTTGCCGCCGAACAGGCCGCCGACGAAACTGCCGATGGTCTCGCCCCGGGCCTTGAGGGCCGCCTGCTCCGCCGCCAGTCTCTCGGCCTCGGCCCTGGCCTTGGCCTCCTTGTCCGCGAGCGCCGCAACTTCCGTCACCATCGCCGCTTCGTCCGCAGCCTGCTTCTGTCTGAGCGCGACCGTCATCGTGGTTTCACCGATGCCGGCGGGGCATGCGGCCACCGCATCAAGAACCTCGGCGCTCGGACGTGGGACGTCGAAGACATACTCGCGGTTGCAGACGTCCCAGGTTGGCGGCGTCTTGCTGAGTTCGAAGCGGTCATAACCTTCCTTGATGTCCTTCCAGAAGGCCAGATGCGGGCTGGAGGAATGCTTGGCGAGGTTCTGCGGCGTCATCCGGAACGGAAAGATCTGCAATTGCACGCTCGAATTGCCCCCGGCAAAGCTTTCGCGCACCAAGGCATAGATCTCGGCAATGCTCTCGTCGGTCATCGAATAGCAGCCCCGCGACGAGCAGTCGCCATGCACCATCAGGTTCGAGCCGGTGCGGCCATGGGCGCGGTCGAATTTGTTCGGGAAGCCGGTGTTGAAGGCGAGATAGTAGTTGGAATTCGGGTTCAGGAGGCCGGGCGTGATGTTATAGAAGCCTTCGGGCGACTGCCGGTCGCCTTCCCTGATCTTGGGACCCAACTCACCCGACCATGCACATATTTCGTAGGTCTGGAAGTGCTTGTAGCTGCCCTCGGCGGTGCGCTTCCACACTTCGAGTTCCGAACTCTCCTTGAAAAGGCGGATGACCATGCCCTGGCCCGGCGACGAACCCATGGCCTTGAGCTTGGCGACGACCGCTTGCTTCAGCGGCGCGTTGGCGCGAGCATTGCCCGGCTTGAAGCCGCCGCAGCCGGCCAGAACGGCAATAACGCCCAGCATGAGCGCGAGCGCGAAATATCTGCGCAGCAAGATCATCAACAATGGTCCGCCCGAATAATTGTCTTCCCCGATACCCCTGAGATACCGGCATGACGGTTACCGGCAGGTAAGTCCAGGAGGTTACTCAATCCTTACCAACCCCGCTTGTGCAGCGGAGAGGGACCACCAATCAACTCAAATTCGAGCCGATCGCGAGGAATTTTTCGCGCCTGTGCTCGCGCAGTTCCAGCCTGGTCTTGCCTTCAAACTCGGCGAGGAACTGGGCGATCGCCGTGCGCGTCTCGTTCATCACTTCGGTTGGATGGCGATGTGCGCCGCCAGCCGGCTCGGGGATGATCCCGTCGATGACCCCGAATCCCAGGAGGTCCGTGGCGGTGATCTTCATATTGTTGGCGGCGTCCTGCGCCTTGGCGGCGTCGCGCCAGAGGATCGACGCTCCGGCCTCGGGCGAGATCACCGAATAGATGGCGTTTTCCAGCATCAGCACCCGGTTGGCCGTGGCAATCGCGATGGCGCCGCCCGAACCGCCCTCGCCGATGATGATGGCCAGGTTGGGAACGCCCAGTTCCAGGCATTTCTCCGTCGAGCGCGCGATCGCCTCGGCCTGGCCCCGCTCCTCGGCGCCAATACCGGGATAGGCGCCGGCCGTATCGACAAAGGCGATCACCGGGATATTGAAGCGGTCGGCCATGTCCATGATGCGCACGGCCTTGCGGTAACCCTCGGGCCGCGCCATGCCGAAATTATGCTTGAGCCGGGTTTCGGTGGACGAGCCCTTCTCCTGGCCCAGAATCGCCACCGATTGCCCGTTGAAGCGCCCGAAACCGGCTTGCAGCGCCGGATCCTCGGAAAACTTGCGGTCTCCCGCCAGCGGCGTGAATTCGGTGATCAGCGCCTGCACATAATCGGAGAAATGCGGACGCTGCGGATGGCGGGCGACCTGCGTCTTCTGCCACGGCGTGAGCCGGCGATAGATGTCGACCAAAGCCTCGTCGGCGCGCACCGAAAGGCGGTTGACTTCCTCGTCAATGGAAACCGCCTGATCGGCCGCGGCGAGCGATTTCAGTTCCGCGATCTTGCCTTCGAGATCGGCGACCGGCTTTTCAAAATCGAGATAGGACTGCATGCCATCCGCCAAATTGGGCCCATTGCGACGGCGCTCAACTGGCGCCTCAAGGTGGCCGGAAAGTGGCGGCGGCATGGCCTCAAGTCAAGCGGCAGCAAATAATCGCGCCGATAGACCCGGATTTCGCCACGCCGATGAACGGTAGCTGAACGCGAAATCCGCGGCGGGCGAAGCTAGTCTTCGGCCATCGGGTGATGCGTCTCCACCAAGGCCCTCAATTTCTCGTCCAGCACGTGAGTGTAGATTTGGGTAGTGGAGATGTCGGCGTGGCCGAGCAGCGTCTGCACGACGCGCAGGTCGGCGCCGCCGGCCAGCAAATGGCTGGCAAAGGCGTGGCGCAACACGTGCGGCGTGACCCGACTGGCCCCAATCCCGGCCCGGCCGGCCAGCGCCTTGAGATCGCGGGCGAAAACCTGCCGCGACAGGTGCCCCTCCTCGCCGCCTGCCGGAAACAGCCACGGCCCCGGCTGGAGGGTTTTGACATAGGCCTTGACCGCGTCGCGCGTCCGGTCGTTGACCGGAACGATCCGCTCGCGGCCGCCCTTGCCGGTGATGGTGAGATAGCTCGCGTCGCGCATCACCGCGGCGCGCTTGAGGCCGACGAGCTCGGAGACGCGCATGCCAGTGGCGTAGAGCAGCTCGAGCAGGACATAGAGGCGCAGGGCATCCGCCTGCTTCGCGCTGCTCGTTTCGGCGTTCGCTTCGGCCTCCGCGGTCGTGAGCAGCGTGTCGACCTCGGCAATCGAAAGGACTTTGGGTAGTGCCCTGCGCGTCCGCGGCGAGGCGATGATGCGGGTCGGATCGTCCCCGCGCAGACCGTCGGCGCAGAGGAATTTGTGAAACTGCCGGATCGCGCTCAGGCGCCGGGCGCTGCTGGCCGCGGACAGACCCCGCGCGGACAGCGATCCCAGATAGCCGACCACCTGTTCGCGGGCGGCAGTGGTCGGCCGGGCCGTCCTGGCCGCGAGGAACCCGGCATAGTCGCGGAGGTCGCGCCGGTAGGCCTCGATGGTATTTCTGGCCGCCCCCCGTTCAGCGCTCATCATCTCGAGAAAGGCCTCGATCAGGTGCGCTTCGGCAGCACTCATTCCGGCGCCCCCGGCGCGAGCGTTACCACCTCTCCGTCCGCAGGTTCGGCCGGTGCGGGTCCGGCGGGCGCCGCCTCCGCCGGCGGCGGCGCGGCGGCACGGCTGGTGTCGATCTCGCGCCGGACCAGCGGCTCGCGCGCCGGCGCGGCGATGAGGTCGCGCGTGGGGATGCGGACGGTGATTTCCTTCTCGCCCGGATCAACCGCCGCGACCAGCGCGAACATGCCGCCATAGGTCAGCCCGGCCAGCGCGGCGAAGATGACGATGAGGCGAATCAGTGTCGGCATGGCAATCCGCTCTTGTCACGCGATCAGTGCACGAATGTCCCCTGTTTCGCCACAGCGATCAAGGTTGCCCCATTGTCGCCGGGATTGACTTTACCGTCCCCTAACGGTTCAAGGCGGACCAGCAGCTATCGGGGCCTTCTGGTGACGCGCGGCAAGACGACGGCGCAGGACGACAGACGCGAAGAATTGGCGGCGTTCCTCCGAGGACGCCCGATCGTGCTCGTCGGGATGATGGGGGCCGGCAAGACCACCGTCGGCCGTCGGCTCGCCAACCGGCTCGGACGGCGCTTCGTGGACAGCGACGAGGAGATCGAAGCCGCCGCGGGCATGACCATCGAGGATATCTTCAAGACCCATGGCGAGGCTGACTTCCGCTCCGGAGAAGTCCGCGTCATCAGTCGCCTGCTGCGCGACCCCGACATCGTGCTCGGCACCGGCGGCGGCGCCTTCATCAATCCCGAGACCCGCGCGCTGATCAAGGCACAGGCCGTCTCGGTCTGGATCAAGGCCGATTTCGAACTCCTGTTCGCAAGGGTTTCGCGCCGGTCCGACCGGCCCCTGCTCAAGACCACCAACCCGCGTGAGACTCTGCGCGGCCTGATCGAGGCACGCTACCCGACCTATGCGGAGGCGGATGTGACCATCGTCTCCAAGGATGTGCCGCAGGATGTGGTGGCGAGCGAGATCATCACCGGCCTGCTCGCCCTTCTCAACCGGCCCGATGAACCCAGGGAAACTGCCCATGGCAAATAGGGCGCACAAGATCCGCGTGCCGCTGGGCGACCGCTCCTATGACATTGTGATCGGCGACGACCTGATCGATACGGCCGGCGAAAGGCTCAGGGCGCAGTTCCCGGGCCGGCGCTTCGGCATCGTCACCGACACCGAGGTGGCGCGCGAGCAACTGCCGCGCCTGAGCCGCTCGATGGAGCGGGCCGGTCTCGGCTACGCGACCATCACCGTCCCCAACGGCGAAGCGAGCAAGTCCTTCTCCCGGCTCGGTGAGGTTGTCGAAGCCATACTCGAGGCGCGTCTCGAGCGCGGCGACATCATCCTTGCTCTGGGCGGAGGCGTGATCGGCGACCTGGCCGGTTTCGCGGCGGCCATTGCCCGTCGCGGCATGGACTTCGTGCAACTGCCGACCTCGCTCCTGGCACAGGTGGATTCCTCGGTCGGCGGCAAGACCGGGATCAATTCGCCCCACGGCAAGAACCTGATCGGCGCGTTCCACCAGCCCAGGCTTGTGCTGGCGGACCTTTCCGCCCTCAATACCCTGCCGCCGCGCCAATTTGCCGCCGGCTATGCCGAAGTGGTCAAGTACGGCCTGATCGACGACGAGGTCTTCTTCTTCTGGCTCGAAGAGCACCGCGCCGGTATCTTTGCCGGCGACGCGGCCCGCGCCGAGGCCATCGCCCGGGCCTGCGCGGCCAAGGCCCGTTTCGTCCTCGCCGACGAAAAGGAGACCGGCATCCGCGCCCTGCTCAACCTGGGGCATACGTTCGGCCATGCCCTGGAGGCGGCAACCGGCTATTCGGACCGGCTCCTGCACGGCGAGGGGGTGGCCATCGGCATGGTGCTCGCCCATGGTTTTTCGGCGCGGCTCGGCCTCGCTCCATCCCAGGATACCGGCCGCGTCGCCGCCCATCTCAAGGCCGCGGGCTTGCCGACCCGGCTGGCCGACATCCCCGGCGACCTGCCGGACACCGCCTTCCTGATGAACGCCATCACCCAGGACAAAAAGGTGGTCCGCGGGGCCCTCACCTTCATCCTCACGCGCGGCATCGGCCAGGCCTTCATCGAAAAGGACGTCGATGCCGCGGCCGTCGCCGCCTTCATCGAGGAGCAGCGCTCAAAATGACACCCGCTCTGTGGTTCGCCTCGGCTGCCATTGTCGCCCTACTGGCCATGAGTTTCTTCTTCTCCGGATCGGAAACCGCCATCACCGCCGCGTCGCGGTCGCGAATCTACCAGCTGGCCAAGTCCGGCTCCGCGCGGGCCCGCATGGTCGAGCAGCTGTCGGCCGAAAAGGAGCGCGTCATCGGCGTCATCCTTCTGGGCAACAACATCGTCAACATCCTCGCCTCGACGCTGGCCGCCAGCGTCCTCATCCAGCTCTTCGGCGAGGCCGGCATCGCCTATTCCACCATTGCGATGACGGCGGCGGTGGTCGTGTTTTCCGAGGTGCTGCCCAAGACCCTGGCCATCCTGCGCCCCGACCCGTTTGCGCTGTTCGTCGCTCCGATCCTCAGACCGATCGTTACCATATTCGCGCCGGTGACACTCGGTGTGCAGGCGTTGGTGAGAGCTATCTTGCGGCTCTTCGGCATCACGCCCGACCAGGGCCGCGACGTCACCGGTCATGAGGAGATCCGCGGCACGCTCGACCTGCTGCATTCCGAAGGCGAGGTGGTCAAGAGCGACCGCGACCGGCTCGGCGGGCTGCTCGACCTCAGGGAGCTGCGCGTCGCCGATATCATGGTACATCGAACCCGGATGGTGGCGCTCGACATAGGGATGACGGTTGCCGAACTGATCCAGGCGGTGCTCGACAGCGCCTATACCCGCATCCCGCTCTATCGCGACAATCCGGACAACATCGTGGGCGTGTTGCACGCCAAGGACCTGCTGCGCGCCGTGCTCAAGTCCGGCGCCGACCTCGACCGGCTCGATATCACGGCCATCGCCTCCGCGCCCTGGTTCATCCCCGATACCACCCCGGCGGATGCCCAGCTCAACGCGTTCCTGAAGGGCCAGTCGCATTTTGCGCTGGTGGTCGACGAATATGGCGACGTCCAGGGCCATGTGACGCTGGAAGACATCCTCGAAGAGATCGTGGGCGCCATCTCCGACGAGCACGACGAGCAGGTGACCGGCATCACCCGCCAGTCGGACGGCAGTTACCTGCTCGATGGCGGCCTGCCGATCCGCGACCTCAACCGGGCGCTGGACTGGGAATTGCCGGACGACGAGTTCACCACCGTCGCCGGACTGGTCATCCACGTCGCCCGCATGATCCCGGAGCCCGGGCAGGTCCATGACTTCGGCGGCTTCCGCTTCACCGTCCTGCGCAAGGTCCGCAACCGCGTCACCCAGGTCCGCGCCAAGCCGATCGAACCAGACGCGACCGGTTGACTCCGCTCACGGCCTGACCGTGACCACCACGCGGCGGTTGTCCGAGGGCAACTCGCCGAAACGGCTCGTGGCCCCGGCCCCCGTGGCGCTCGAGGCGACCACGCTCAAGCCCTTCCGGTTGAGGTAACGCAGCACGTTCTGCGCCCGCTCCAGTGCGAACAGCGCATTGGTCGCATGGGCGCCCCGCGTGCTGGAATAGCCGGTCACCCGAACGGTGCATCGGTGATCGCCGATGTCGGCGACGATCTGGTCCAGCCGCTCCTTGAGGCGTGGGGTCAGTTCGTTCGAATTCTCATTGAAGCCGATCACATTGTAGAGCTGATCGAGGCCGCATTTGCCCTCGGCGTCCCCGGTCGCGCCGGCGGTCTCGCGCGGCTCGGCTGCCGTGGGCACCTTGAGGTTGGCGACAACGGCGGGAGCGGCCGCATTGGTCGGCCGCGGCGCCGGCGCGAGCACCGCGATCGTCGCGCCGGGGTGCGGCCAGCCGCCCGGGGGTGCCGTAGCCACGCCCTCGACATTGCCATCATCGAGCACCAGGAACTCTCCGACGAGGATATTGTCCTTGGCCCCCGCCGCCGTCACCGTGTTGAGTCCCGAGACCGTCACCGCGCGGCCATTGACCACCACGGCGGCGAGAAAAAGGGTGCGGTCACGGTTGGAACCTTCGCCGCCAAAGGCCTCGTTGACCAGCCGTACGCGCACTTCGCCGCCTGGATTGAACACGTCCTCGGGGATGGCGAATTCCATGTTCTGCACGTGTACGGCGCGATCCGCCGCCTCGGCAAAGCGGCCGACCGTCGCGGTGTCGATGGCGGCATCGACCGCGGCTTCGCCCAGGATCCTGCCGTCGAAGCTGACTTCGAAGCGGGGCGGGCCGTCATAGGCCTCGCCGCCGATGATCAGTTGCAACCGGCTGGATTCGGCCAGCGCCGAACCCGGCGCGGCCAGAAACAGTGCCGCGGCCGCCAGCGCCGCGAGTTTGATTTTGGACATGGTCGCCCTCCTGTCTGTCTGCGGCAACCTTGCTAGGGGCACAGCAGGGCGATATTTCGCTCTCTTGGTGGCGGGCAATCGCCGCTTTGCCGCGGTTTTGCCGCCAAGATGAACCGCTTCCGAACCGCGAACTTACAAAATCGTGGCCTTGGAAGGCGATAAGGGGCGTCAAACCTTCGCCCAAATGCCGTAAACCCGCGCTGGCATTCTGAACGCCCCGGCCCCATATGGGAAAATACTTAGATTTCCGTGGGCATCCTGACCGGCGCGCCCGGCGCGATCACCTCGATGGCCAGCGCATGCACGGACCCCTTGAGCTCGGCGTCGAGCGCCTCCATGACGGCGCGATGTTGCGCTATGCGGCTCTTCCCGGCGAACTGTCCGGTTGCAATCCGCACGCGGAAATGGGTTTCCCCGCCATCCCGCCAGCCGGCGTGGCCCCGGTGTTTTTCGCTCTCGTCGATCACTTCAAGATGGCTGGGAGCGAATTTGATCGAAAGTTTTTGTGCAATCGTCTCGCGAACGGACATATGAATACCGGTTCCACTGGTTTTGGCTGGTAACGAGTAACTAGGACTGATGAAGCTGGATTCCAAGCTCTTCGACAGGATCAGGATCAAGCCGCGCCGGGAGGAGAAGCCGGCCGTGGCGCTGACCCCCTGTGCCTGGGAGGGCTGCGGCCACCCCGGCGAGTTCCGCGCCCCCAAGGGCCACCGGGCCGAGGGCGAGTACCACACCTTTTGCCTGGAACATGTGCGCCACTACAACCATACGTTCAATTTCTTCTCCGGCATGCAGCCCGAGGAAATGGAAGCCCGGCTCAACCGCTCGGTCCAGACCGGCGGCCGGCCCAGCTGGGGCTTTGGCGCCAAGCCGGGCGCGCCCGGCCCGCGCATGCCCAAGGGCGCCCCGCGCGACCCAAACGCCAAGCGCTTCTCCGACCCGCTGCACATCTTTGCCCGCTACGCCCGGGCGCAGGCCCGCGGGCCCCGGAAGGAACCGGTCAAGCCGCTGCACGAACCCGACCGCCAGGCGCTCGAGACCCTGGGCATCCATGGCCACGCGCCGGCCGCCGAGATCAAGAAGGCCTACAAGGACCTGGTCAAGATCCACCACCCCGACGCCAATGGCGGCGCCAAGGCCTCGGAGGACCGGCTACGCTTCATTATCGCGGCGTATACGCATCTGAAGACGAAGGGGTTCGTGGGGCGCTAGGCGACGGTCGCCAAGACTGTGCGTCAAGCACTTGCCTTGCGCGCTCACGCAGCCTGCTTCAAACGCTCCATTTCCCGAGCGAATTCAAAGCGCAATTGCTCGGCTTCGTCCTCCGGCAGCCACTTTGCCATGTTCGGGAAGACAGTCTGCCACATCCGGGCATCGCGCTCCGACCAAGGCATCTTCTCGGCCGACCGCGCCTTTTCGAGCAGCGACAGCAGCCGGAGGCGGACGGCCTCCGGATCGGGCACGTATCTTTGACGCGGCGCCTGCATGCGGTCGTCACCCGGACCGAACAAGCTCCCTTGCGCGGGGCTTTTCCCGAACAAATCAGTCTGGTCCGTCATTCGCGTCTTCCATCACGGGGTCGAGGGACAGAGCCTCGCGACTCAGCGTTTCGCGCAGAGTAGCCTCTAAAACGATATCGGCCTCTGCGAAGAGATCAATCAGCTCGGCGATACGCCCACAGATATCGCGCAACTCGCGCACCATAGCGAGGTCTGCCGGCAAACCGATCCTGGCCTCCAGCCAGCGGGGAAGTAGGCGATAGCCGCTGACTGCAAAATTCCACACCGCTTGCGGCAAGCTGGTGATTCGGCCGGTGCCATCGGCACACAGAGTGATCGCGCTGTCCGCATAGTCAACCGCCGCCACAATACCTCGGGGTTGGGTTGCCACCCGAACGAAGTCTGGGCGGCTGTAGGCCGCGCCCGGCGGCCGCGCAAATGTCTCAACCGCCCTGATTTCGCGACCGATGCGCACGGCATCCTGGAAGATCGCATGCCGGGCTGGGAATGGAATGTGCGGGAAAACGTCTTCCAGGTCTTCCGCGAAGCGCAGAGTGTAGGAAGTCCCCGAAAGCAGGCACAGAATTGCGTCGAAGACTTCTTCCGCGGCGACCGGCTCGCCATAGGCCGCGCTCAAGCTGCTGATAAGCGCGGGCGATACGTTAGGGGCGGCGATGTTCGGTCGGCGATCGTGAAGTGGGAATGCATATCCCCCGTAGTTCCCACGAAAGGAATGATAGTCCGGAAGCAAGCCATGACACCATATAGCTGGTCCTGCGCCCGTTCCCGAGGGAAGTGCGTAAAGGCCCACATTCTCGCCGTTCCACACACGCTGCATCGCAGGTCCGGGTCGATCGAGCAAATTCATGTCATTGTAGAACCAACGCCGGTCAAACGGTCGGTAGCAATAAAATGTCTCAAGCGAGGTATCGTACTCCGGATTCGCGCGGCCGCTCAAAATGGGAGAGACTTGGCTTCGCAAATGGGCACGAACCGGACTGACGAACGTGTCGTCGTTCCCGCTCTTCATCCCAGATTTCGAAAAACTGAATGCGTCTTTTAGATTCAGCCATTCGCCATTTTGGAATGGCCTCGGCCGCATGTCGTCCAGCAGCCCACGGTCGACGGCCACCCCATTTGCCAGCGTTCCAATGTCGGCCCCGCTCATCAGCCAGTCGAGCTTCGCCCGGCGTGTAAAGCGACCTTCCGTCCAACTGTCGTGGTAGAGAATCTCGGCAGCCTCGCCGTCTGCCTTGCTGCCGTCGGCGATCGCCAGCGTGATCGCCGTGCCGACCATGATGTTGAAGACACCCTGATCGGCCTCGACGCCGGCCCGTTCGCCGCGCCGGACATCTCCACGCAGATCGACGATCTCGACCCGGTCGAACCTTTCGCGCATCATCTTGCGCAGGCCGGCATAGGGCCAGCCGGTCAAAAACTTGCGGTTGGTGATGAAGGCGACGACGCCGCGCCGCGGTGCGTTCTCAGCCTCGAAGAGCTTCCAGATCGCCCAGCGCCAGAAGGCGACGGAGAGTTCCGGAAACGTATTGAGCTGGTTGCCATGGCCCGCATTGCGCACCGGTTCCTTGAGGTCGTCCCAGATGCGATCCATCCAGTCGCCGACCAGCGTGCGGTTTTCGCCTTCCTCCAGCCGGCGATAGGGCGGGTTGCCGATGATCGCCAGTATCGGCTGTTCGACCTTGATTCGGTTTGCTTCGCGCCGCTCGTCGGCAATTCCCTCGGACACGAAGCCGAGCGGCCCGGCGGGAGCGGCCGCACCCGGCTCGGCCAGCGTATCGGCGAGATAGACGCCGAGCCTCGGCAGCTCCAGCGGCTCCCCTAGCCCCTCACCTTCGGGGCGAGGGTTGCGCAGAGCATGATGGAGCCGATAGTGCGCGACCGCATAGGGACCGACCAATAGCTCGAAGCCAAACATCCGGCGGGCGAGATCCTGTAGAGCGAGAGCCGCCATCCCTGTCCCGGCTTCGGGCTGAGCCTGTCCTCTGACGCGCTCTGCGATGCCGAGCAGAAACGTGCCAGTACCGGTTGCCGGATCGAGGATCGTGACACTGGGATCACGGAGGCCCTGGGTCGCAAGATTTTCACGCAGAACGCGGTCGAGCGCTCCAACCATGTACTGAACGACCCCCACAGGAGTGTAGTAGACACCGTAACGTTCGCGCGCCTGGGGATCGAAGGTCTGAAGGAAATCCTCGTAGAAATATAGGATCGGATCACGCCCATCCGGCCGGATGGCGAGAATATCCGGCGCGAAGCTGTTGACCGTATCGCGCATGACCTCGAAGCCGATCCCGACGTCCTGAACGACCTCGTCCAAGCTCAGCACACGCAGAGCAGTCCGCATCAGTGGGTGCTCCTCCGGCATGTGCTGCCAAGCGTCTGTTCCCACGTCCTGCCCCGTCGCCTCGCGTACCAGCAACAACCCAAACGCAAGTGTTTGCGCGAAGGCAGCTGAGAACAACGCATCGAAATCGGTGGCGGTATAACCGGCTGCCTCCGGGTGTGCGTAAAGGACGTCGCGAAACTCCTGTCTTACTTGCAGGAGCGCGTGACGCTGGTTGCCGCCTTCGTGGAGTTCCGCCAATCGATCGCGCACAATGCCCCGCACCAGCCGAGCCGAATGGGCCATCAGCGCGGCGAGATGTTCGGCATCACGTGCGGCGGGCACCTGCCCGGCCGCCGCGCAGAGCATCTGGACAAGACTTAGGAAGGTAGCAGCGTCATGCTCAGCAATCACCCGATTGGCGCTGGCATCATTGCGGTCAGGGCGCAGGCTCTGCTCTGGGACCACGACCGCCCTGCCGAGTTCTTTGCCTCGCTCGAACAGCCGGAACTCAACGAAGTTGCAGGTCGCCCAATACGATAGTTCCTTGAATCGATCAAATTGGCGCCGATCATGATCGCGCCAGCGCGTCGGATCGGCCGATTTCGTCGGAGCCTTTAGTTCCAGGAAGGCGCGAGCGGGCGCACCCGGCCTTACGAGTGCGATATCCGGACGCCCGACGCCGGGATTTCGGTACTCGGGCACAACGACTAACCTTTGCGCGAAGGGCAAGAGAGAAATCAACCCTTCAAGCAATTGCTGGAAGGCCGGTGCGAGCGCCGTTTCCGGAACATTAGCGTTCGCTTGACGTAGTTCCCTGATTCGGCGCGCGTAGGTTTGCAGAAGGAAGATGACGTTCATTGCAACTTGCTAGCGTGCAACTCGCTTCGTGTCATCATACGTAGTTGCATGCCCCTCCCATTGCCCCTCGCATTGCCCGTGGCGTACAGCACAATCGTCCCACCGGCGCGATCTGCCCCTTGCCGGTCGCTCCTCTTGCACTCCCTTCCCACGCACCCCATCTTTTTGTGAGCCGCGCAAGGCTCGGGCGCCCGCCGCTCAAATCGCGCCACCGGCGCCACTTGACCCTTCGGGACGCCCGTTCGGCGCTTTGCGATGCCCACCGGACATCCTCAACCGGTTTCCCCGGTTGCCTTACTCCGCCCTACCCTCGGCCAGATGTTGCTGCTATAGAGCGGCCAAACCGCAAGGCAGAAGCCTTGACCTATTTTCCTCCCGAGCCAAAGAAATGCCTGAGTTCTCGAACCTGCCCAACAAAGAGTATTCCGTGCGCGAGCTGTTCGGGATCGACACCGACATGAAGGTCATGGGCTATGCCGAGCCCGAGGGCCATGTGCCGCCGCTCGACCCGGATTACCTGTTCGACCGCAACACCACGCTGGCGATCCTCGCGGGCTTTGCCTTCAACCGCCGCGTCATGGTGCAGGGCTATCACGGCACCGGCAAATCCACCCATATCGAGCAGGTGGCGGCGCGGCTCAACTGGCCGATGGTCCGCGTCAACCTCGACAGCCATGTGAGCCGCATCGACCTCGTCGGCAAGGACGCGATCGTCTTGAAGGACGGCCAGCAGGTGACCGAATTCCGCGACGGGATCCTGCCCTGGGCGGTGCAGAACAACGTGGCTTTGGTGTTCGACGAATACGACGCCGGGCGGCCGGACGTGATGTTCGTCATCCAGCGCGTGCTCGAGGTCGCCGGCCGGCTGACGCTCCTGGACCAGAACCGCGTCATCACCCCGCACCCGGCCTTCCGGCTGTTCGCCACCACCAACACCATCGGGCTGGGCGACACCTCCGGGCTCTATCACGGCACCCAGCAGATCAACCAGGGCCAGATGGACCGCTGGAATATCGTGGTGACGCTCAACTATCTGGCGCACGACAAGGAAGTCGGCATCGTGCTCGCCAAGGCCAAGAGCTATGCGGCGACCGAGAAGGGCAAGAAGCTCGTCTCCAACATGGTGCGGCTGGCGGATCTGACGCGCTCGGCCTTCATCAACGGCGACCTCTCGACGGTGATGAGCCCGCGCACGGTGATCACCTGGGCCGAAAACGCCGAGATTTTCGGCGATATCGGCTTTGCCTTCCGGCTCACCTTCCTCAACAAGTGCGACGAGCTCGAGCGGCCGGTGGTGGCCGAGTTCTACCAGCGCGTGTTCGGGGAAGACCTGCCCGAGAGCGCCGCGAATCTGGCGATCACGGCGTAGCCCCCGCCACGTGCACGAAGCGGCACCCTCCCCCTTGCGGGGAGGGATGGGGAGGGGGTAGCCACAGGCGCAAAACTGGACGAACAATCCACCGCCCCGAGCAACGCCGCCCCCACCCCCGACCCCTCCCCGCAAGGGGGAGGGAGACCCGACCGAGAGTTCGAAGCAAGCAACCGAAAATGGTCCAGCCCCCGCGCGGAAAGTCCAACCGGCCCGATACCACGGCGGCGTTCAAATCCGCCGTCGGGGCAACCGTGCGCGCCGTGGCGGGCAAGCCCAATCTCGAAGTCGGCTTTTCGGCCGACCGGCCGATCCTCGGCGCCGACAAGGCGCGGCTCGCCAATTTGCCGCGGCTGCCGACCAGGCGCGACATCTCGATCGCCCGCGGCCAGGGCGACGCCATGGCGATGCGGCTCGCCAGCCACGATCCGGATACCCACCGCAAGCGTGCCCCGGCCGAGCCGGACGCGCGCGCCGCTTTCGATGCACTGGAACAGGCGCGGGTCGAGGCGCTGGGCTGTGTGCGCATGCCGGGGATGGGCCAAAACATCCACGAAATGCTGGAGGACCGGCTGTTCCGCGCCAATTTCGCCGAGGTTTCCGACAAGGACGACGCGCCGCTGGCCGAGGCGCTCGGTCTGATGCTGCGCGAACGCATCGCCGGCGTCGCCATCCCGCCCTCGGGCAGCGCCATCGTCGAGCTCTGGCGCAAGGACATCGAGCAGAAGGCGGGCAATTCGCTGACCACGCTGCTATCGAAGTTCGAGGACCAGGACCTGTTCAGCCGCGCCAGCCGGCAGCTGCTGCGCGATCTCAACCTGGTCCCCGACAGCGATCTCGATGACGGCGAGAGCGATGAGAGCGAGGAGGGCGACGACCAGGAGCCGGAGCGGGGCGAGGACGAACGCACCCCCGAGCAGGGCGAGGGCGAGAGCGAGAACGCCGAGGCGGACCAGGATCAGACCCAGGGCCAGAGCGAGGAGACCGGCGACGTCGAGGGGTCCGAGACCGATCTCGGCGAAACCGAGGAGGACGAGGCCGCCGAGGCCGGCGAGGACGCGCCCAACCCGCCGCCCGGCGCCAATGCCCGCGATTTCGCCAACGCGTTCAACTACAAGATCTTCACCCAGAAATTCGACGAGATCGTCAAGGCCGCCGAACTCTGCCCGCCCGAGGAGCTCGACCAGTTGCGCGCCCTGCTCGACAAGCAGCTCGAGCATCTGGCGGGCGCCGTGGCGCGGCTCGCCAACAAGCTGCAGCGCCGCCTGATGGCGCAGCAGAACCGCAGCTGGGAATTCGACCTCGAGGAGGGCGTGCTGGACACGGCGCGGCTGACCCGCGTGGTGACCGACCCGCTGCAGGCGCTGAGCTTCAAGGTCGAACGCGACACCGATTTCCGCGATACGGTGGTGACGCTCCTGATCGACAATTCCGGCTCGATGCGCGGCAGGCCCATCACCATTGCGGCGATCTGCGGCGATATCCTGGCGCGCACGCTCGAACGCTGCGGCGTCAAGGTCGAAATCCTTGGCTTCACCACCCGTGCCTGGAAGGGCGGCAAGAGCCGCGAGGCCTGGCTCGAAGCCAACCGGCCGGCCAATCCGGGCCGGGTCAACGACATCCGCCACATCGTCTACAAGGCCGCCGACGAGCCGTGGCGGCATGCGCGGCGCAACCTCGGCCTGATGATGCGCGAGGGCCTGCTCAAGGAAAACATCGACGGCGAGGCGCTGCAATGGGCCGAGCGGCGGCTGCTGGCGCGGCCCGAAAACCGCCGCATCCTGATGGTGATCTCCGACGGTGCGCCGGTCGACGATTCGACCCAGTCGGTCAACGCCGGGAACTATCTAGAGGCCCATTTGCGCCAGGTCATCGAAGAGATCGAGACACGCTCGCCCATCCAGCTGGTGGCCGTCGGCATCGGCCACGACGTCACGCGCTATTACCGGCGCGCCGTCACCCTGCTCGATGCCGAGGAACTGGGCGGGGCATTGACGGACGAGTTGGCGACGCTGTTCGACGAAGAGCCGCCGGGCCAGTACCGGAAGAGCCGGCTGGCATGAGAGCATCGGCGAACAGTCCGCGTTTGCCGACGGCGCGGGTGCTGGCGGCGGCCGTTCTGCTCGCCGCCGGCCTGCAACCGCCATTGGCCCTCGCCGAAGAAGAAACCGTCATTGCCACGCCGCTGCTCCGCTTCCGCGCGGCGGAGATCGGCGCGCCTGTCCAGGGGCTCGTCTGGCGCGGCGGCCTCGAGCTGCAAAGCGCCGCCGACACCTTCGGTGGCCTTTCCGGGCTCGACTTCACCGACGGCCAGGGGCGGCTGGTGATGGTGACCGATCGTGGCAATTTCGTCTCCGGCCAGCTCATCTACGACGACGCCGTGCGGCCGCTGAGCCTTGTCGGGGTGAGGATAGAGCCGATCCGGAACTCCAGGGGCGCCGAACTGCCGCGCGCCTTCGCCCGCGATGCCGAGGCGGTGGCGGTGGTCGAGCGCGACGGCGTCCCAGTCGCGGTCCGGGTGGGGTTCGAGAACCTGACCCGGGTCGCCGACTTCGAACTCGTCGACGGGGTGCCGACCGGACCGGCGAGGGAAGTCGGCATTCCCGCCTGGCTGACCGACACGCGCACCAACAAGAGCCTCGAATCGGTCTGCATCGCGCCGCCCGCTTCGCCCATCGCCGGCTCCACCCTGCTCTTGACCGAGGGGGTGATCGACGATGACGGCCTGCATTCGGCCTGGCTGCTCGGACGCAATGACAGGGGGGCCCTGAGCTATGCGTCGAGCGTGGGCTCCGACCCCACCGATTGCGCCTTCCTGCCCAATGGCGACCTTCTGGTGCTGGAGCGCGGCATCGCCTTTCTCACCTTCAACATGAAGCTCAAGCGCGTGCCCGCCGCCGAGGTGAAGCCCGGCGCCCATATGGTGGGCGAGGTGCTGCTCGAAGCCGCGGGGCCCGAGGTCGACAATCTGGAGGCGGTCGCCGTGCACGCCGCGCCGGACGGTACGACCCGCATCACCCTGGTTTCGGACAACAATTTCAACGATTGGCAGCGCAGCCTGCTGCTGGAGTTCTCGCTGCCGGAGTAAGGGCGTTCAAGTCCCTTCCGCGTATCTCAGACGTGCTTAAGAGAGGTGCCTCAACAATTCTTGAGGCACACAATGAAAGCGAAGAAAACCACGTCCAGACAGCTCCCCTCTCGGCGACGACCTTCCACGCGAAAACTCATCCGAAAGTTTTCCGAAATTGCTGCGTGGCTCGCTCCACATCTGCTGGGCATAGTGTCCGCGATTGCGGTCAAGGTGGTGGTCGAAGTTGCCGTTCAGGCGCTGCCGCATCAAACTTCAACTGACCTGCTTGGGCCATCGATACTTCTTGTTTGAGCGCCCCATACCTCGGAGTAAGCAGTTCCAGCGTCTCCCTCCCCTTGCGGGGAGGGATCAAGGGTGGGGGTCGGTGCGGGCACTGAGCGTGGGGCACCCCCCACCCCGCGACGCGACGGACTTGGCAAAACGCCAAGTCCTGCGCCGCTGCCCCTCCCCGCAAGGGAGAAGGAGGCCCGACTGATTGTCCCGCTAAGGCTCAGACCGCCACCGGATTGACCACCCGATCGGCCAGCAGGCCGCGCAGCACCTTGTAGGGCGCCAGCAGGGCCGCCGCGACCAGCAGCTTCACCACAAGATCGCCCGCCGCCAGCGACGTCCAGAGCTCGACCTCGGTCCCGATGCCGAGGAACGGCGCCGGGAAAGTGAGGGATCCGTCGGCGCGGCCGAAGGCGGTGTCGAGCACCGAAAACGGCGCGGCAAAGGCGAGCGAGAAGAAGATCAGCGTGTCGATCACGGAGCCCGCGACCGAGGAGATCAGCGGCGCCCGCCACCAGGCGGAGGCGCGCAACCGGTCGAAGATCGCGACATCGAGCAGCTGGGCAATGAGGAAGGCCGACCCCGAGGCAATGGCGATGCGCGGGCTGGCAAGCAAGACCGAGAGCGCGACCGCCATGACGAAGCCGATGACAACCACGAGGCGCGCGCCCTGGGGGCCGAAATGCCGGTTGGTGAGGTCGGTGACGAGGAAGGCAAGGGGATAGGTGAAGGCGCCCCAGGTCAGAAGGTCGGCCAGATCGACCGGACCGAGCCGCGCCTGGACAGGAAACTGCACGAGGAAGTTGGAAGCGGCGACAACCGCGACCATGGCGGCGACCGCCAGGACAAAGCGAGCGAACATAACGCACCTTTTATGTTTCCCGCATTCCGGCATGAGACCGGCGCGGGGTTGTGGTTGCAGGGCTGAGGGAGGAGTGCAAGTCCTTCCCGCACTGCCACGGTCGTCTCCCTCCCCCTTGCGGGGAGGGATCAAGGGTGGGGAGCAACGCGCTCCGAGTGCGGGGCACCCCCCGCCCCTGCCCCCTCCCCGCAAGGGGGGGAGACCTGACTGAAAGGCCCGCGCAAAAAAGCAAAACCGCGCGGGCCGGAGGGCGCCGCGCGGCCTGAATTCAGTCGGAAGGTCTTACGCCGCCAGAACGGCGCGGATTTCCTTCTTGAGGCCCTGGGCGTTGACCGACAGTTCGTCGTCGCTCGCCTTGAGCAGGAAGGCATCGAGCCCGCCGCGATGCTCGACCGAGCGCAGCGCATGGGCCGAGATCCTGAGCTTGACCGAGCGGTCGAGCGCATCCGAGATCAGCGTCACGTTGAGCAGATTCGGCAGAAACCGGCGGCGGGTACGGTTGAGCGCGTGGCTCACATTGTTACCGGTCATAACGCCCTTACCGGTCAGTTCACAGCGGCGTGCCATTTCATAATCCTTGCACAAAAACCCTCGGCGGGAGAAATCCCCCCGCAACGGGCTGGAGTCTGTTCTTGATTGTGGGCGCTTCCATAGTCAAAGCGGGCCCGGGCGTCAAGTCACGGCGACCGCCCGCACCGGCCAACGCAGCACAAGCAGCCGGAACAAAGCCGCTCTTCGGACCAGCAACGCGGACTCGCTGGTGTTCTCTTCGGCCGCTTCGCTCGCGGCCAAGTGTTCTCCCGCCGCTTGCCAGTCCGCGGCTCCCGAGGCAATTTGTGGTCCGGTGATTCTCGCCGATTGGGCTCGAGGCCGGTTTGATGAGGTTTTGGCAAGCACTCAAGGCGGCAAGCTGCTGCTTCGCGCTTTGGACCGCGCCGGTTGCGGCTGCGGAGGTGAAGGCGACCGCCCAGTACCTGATCAGCCTCTCGGGCACCAACATCGCCGCCGTGACCATCAGACTGAACGACAGCGGCCGGCGTTATGCCCTGGCGCTCGATGCCAAGATCACCGGCCTCGCGCAACTGGTGGCGAGCGGCGTCGCCAAGGTCGACTCGTCGGGTCTCTCGAACGGCACCGGACTCGTGTCCGAACGGTTCGATCTCCTGACCCGCGCTTCCGGCGAGGATTTCACCGTCGCGGTGGAATACGCGCAGAGAGAGGTGACGGCCTTCGTCGTCGATCCGCCGCTCATCAACAACATCGATCGCGTGGCGCTCGAGCGCAAGCATCTGCGCGATGTCAACGATATGGTCGCGGCGTTTGTGCTCAAGGGCGGCGCGCTCAATGATGCTCTTTGCAGCCGCAAGATGCAGGTCTTCACCGGCCTCGAGCGCTTCAATGTGGCCATGCGGTTCGCCAGGGCGGACGTGGCGACCAGCAAGCGTACCGGCTATCAGGGCCCGGTCATCCTCTGCAATATCCGCTACACTCCGGTCTCGGGGCATTTCACCACCTCCGAAATCACCAGGTTCCTCGCCGACAGCGACCGCATCCTCATCTGGTATGCGCCGCTCGCGGCGCCGGGCTACTTCATTCCCTACCGGGTGTTGCTGACGACCAGCGTCGGCGACCTCTCCATGGTGCTGACCGAACTCGAGCAGTAGCGCCAGCGGCTGGCTACCGAGCGCTCCTGGTAGCCTATTCCCACCCACGGGCGTCATTGCCGCGCAAGCGGCAACCCAGCGATCAGGGTTATCCACCCGACGGACAGGTGCCAACCTTTCGTCCGGGCAGGACCGGCTGGATCGTGCCGGCGGAATGTTTCGAGCAGTGGGTTCTCGCTTTCGCGAGAATGACGCCGGTGAGGAGGCGAGACGGGACCAAACCGATGGGCCGGAACGGGTCCGGCTCCCACCGCCCAGAACGGGAGGGGGGACCTGGCCAAGGCCTCGCGGGCAGCGTCCCCCCTCCCAGCCTCCCGCGAGGGAGGCGCCACCATCTGGCGCTGGCGCCATAGGCCGCAAGCGCCGGACCACGCCCTCCCCTTCCGCCGGGAGGAGGATACGAGGGGTGCGGGCGTTATCGTGCCAGAGGGGGCGGCCTCAGTTCGGGGAGCGGCCAGCCAGCAGGCAAGCCCCCGGCGTGTCCCGCAGGAGCCAAATGACGCGTATTCCGCGCTATGCTCAGAGCTATGGTTAACCGGGTCTGAAGATTTGCGCCGTGCCGTTCTGGTACGGTCAACGGCTTTTTTGCCAACGGCGCCGAACGAGAGGGCGGCGGTGGCGGGCCCCAAGTCTGAAACGGGAAGATTTCTCGCAGGACCAGGCGTTTACCTTCGCTTCACAGACGGCCAATTCGGGGCCTCCGAGGACCGGAATCAACCATTTGGAAACCTTCGTCAACGAAGTTTGGGCTTGCTTTTGCCGTACCAGGGGCGCCCCCGGACGACTTGCGCCCGAATCACCATACCACCCACAACATGCGGTATAGAACAAACTGGCATTCCGGAGTCGCCTCCGATTCGGTTCGGCTTTGTTCTCGTTCCGTACCGATCGTAAAGTCCGCGTCAAATATCGCGGCCGAATGTTCCGAACTGAAACGCTCGCATCCGCCGGCCGGGCTCCCTAAATGATAGAGCCATGACCCTCGGTACCTCCCAATCGCTCAAGGCGATCCTCGGCCCTACCAATACGGGCAAGACCTTCTTCGCCATCGAGCGCATGCTGGCCCATCGTTCCGGCATGATCGGCCTGCCGCTGCGGCTTCTGGCGCGCGAGGTCTACCACAAGGTCGCCGGCCGCATCGGCGCCCAGAACGTCGCCCTGGTGACCGGCGAGGAGCGGATCGTGCCGCCCAAGGCCCGCTACTGGGTGGCGACCGTGGAGGCCATGCCGCTCGATATCCCGGTGGAGTGCCTCGCGGTCGACGAGATCCAGGTGGCGACCGATTTCGACCGCGGCCACATCTTCACCAACCGCATCCTGCACGCCCGCGGGCTGAGCGAGACGCTGCTGCTCGGCGCCGGCACCATGGCGCCGGTGATCCGGACCCTGCTGCCATCGGCCGAGATCATCCACCGGCCGCGGTTTTCCGAGTTGACCTACTCCGGCTCCAAGAAAATCTCGCGGCAGCCCCGCCGGACCGCCGTCGTCGCCTTCTCGGCCACCCAAGTCTACGCCATCGCCGAATTGCTCCGCCGCGAAAGGGGTGGAGCGGCCGTGGTGATGGGCGCGCTGTCGCCTCGCACCCGCAATGCCCAGGTCGATATGTACCAGAACGGCGACGTCGATTTCCTCGTCGCCACCGACGCCATCGGCATGGGGCTCAATCTCGATGTCAAGCATGTCGCGTTCGCGGACGACACCAAGTTCGACGGCCACCAGACCCGGCCGCTGACCCCCGCCGAGTTCGGGCAGATTGCCGGTCGTGCCGGCCGCCACATGCATAATGGCACCTTCGGGATCACCGGCAACGCCGGGGAGTTCGACGAGGAACTCGTCATCCGTCTGGAGAGCCACGATTTCGAGCCCGTGCGCGTGTTGCAGTGGCGCAATGCCGAACTCGATTTCTCTTCGATCGAAGCGCTGGGCCGAAGCCTCGACGCCACGCCCCGGCACAAGAGCCTGACGCGCGTGCCCATCGCCACCGATCAGCACGCCCTCGAGTTCCTCTCCCGCAACGAGGCGGGGCATCTGGCGACGACATCGGAGGCGGTCAAGCAGCTCTGGGAATGCTGCGGGATCCCGGACTACCGCGATATCTCCCCGGCCCAGCACGGCGAAATCGTCACCCGCGTTTTCGTCGACCTCATGGCCAAGGGCAGGGTCGACGCGGACTGGATTGCCGAGCAGGTGCGCTTCTGCGACAATGTGAGCGGCGACATCGACACGCTTTCCAACAGAATACGTCAGGTTCGAACTTGGACCTTTGTCGCCAACCGCAGAAATTGGCTTGAAGACCCGATCCATTGGCGCGAAAAGACCCGTGACATCGAGGACCGTCTGAGCGACGCTTTGCACGAGCGCCTGACGCAGCGCTTTGTCGACCGTCGCACCAGCGTCCTCATGCGGCACTTGAGAGACAGATCCATGGTTACGCCTGAAATCAACGATCGGGGGGAAATCCGCCTCGAAGGCCATCTCATCGGCTCGATCGAGGGCTTCCGGTTCACGCTTGCCCGATCCGAAGAGGGCGATGCCAAGGGTTTGCGCAATGCCGCGAGCCAGGCGATCGCTCCCGAGATCGCCAAACGTGCCGACCGTCTGGCCGGAGCCCCGAACGAAGAGATCGTGCTGTCCACGGACGGCTGCGTCCGGTGGCGCGGCGAAGTCGTGGCCAACCTGGCCGAAGGCGAGTCGCTGTTGAGCCCGCGCCTCATCATCCTTGCCGATGACAGCCTTTCCGGCCCCGAACTGGAACGTGTGGAGGAGCGCCTGAACCTCTGGCTCCGCCACACGATCAATACCCAGCTCGAGCCGGTGATGGCGCTCGGCGAACCGGCCGATCTCGAGGGCGCTGCCCGGGGCATCGCCTTTCAGCTCTTCGAGAGCCTGGGGCTCTTGCCGCGCTCGGCGGTTGCCGAAGAGGTCAAGGGGCTCGACCAGGACGTGCGCGCCAAGATGCGCAAGCTGGGGGTCAAGTTCGGCGCCTATCATATCTACGTACCGGCGAGCCTGAAACCGGCGCCGCGCGAACTTGCCATTATTCTCTTCGCGCTCAAGCATGGCGGCGTCCGCCAGCCGGGGGTTGCCGAGCTGCCCCGGATCGTGCTTTCGGGCCGGACCTCGTTCCTCATCGATCCCGAGATCAATCCCAGGCTCTACGAGGTCGCCGGCTTCAAGGTCGCCGGCAGACGCGCCGTGCGCGTCGACATCCTCGAGCGTCTCGCCGACATCATCCGGCCGCTGATCGCGCTCGACCCGCAGAGGCACCAGGGTGACCTGCCCGCCGGCGCCGCCGAGGGCAACGGCTTCCGCGTCACGGTGGAGATGACCTCGCTCCTGGGTACGGCCGGGGAGGATTTCGCCTCCATCCTCACCTCGCTGGGGTACCGGGTAAGGCGCACGCCCAAGGTTGCGGCGCCCGCCCCCGCCGCTGAAGCGGTTGCGGGAGAAACAGCGCCGGTCTCCGATGTCGCGGCCGTCGCCGCACCGGTCACCGGGACGGCCGAAGAAGCCGCCGAAGTCGTGGTCAACGTGGAGGCGCAGGAAGCAGTCGAAGGCGCAGCTGCGGTTGCAGTTGAGGCGGCCGCCGTCGAAACCGCGACCGCCGATCTCGGCGCCCCGCCACCGAACGCCGAGGCCAAGCCCGCCGAACCCGAATTCGACGAAATCTGGTTCCCCGGCGGACGCCGTCCCGACAATGCGCGCCATGACGGCAAGCGCGCTGCGCGGCAGCCACATCAGGGCGATGGCGCCGCGACCGGCGCCGAGGGCGCGGCGCCCGAGAAGCGCCAGGGACGCCGCCATGGCCGGCCCGACGGCGACGACCGGCAACGCCCCGGCGGCAGCGGCCGCCCCCGCCATGAAGGGCGCCGCCAGAACGGCGAAGACGGCAAGCCGTTCGAGGGCAAGCCCAAGTTCCAAGGCAGCAAGGGCTTCGACAAGGGACAGGCGCGCCCGCCGCGGGAGAGGCGCGAACCGGTCTTCGATCCCGATTCGCCCTTCGCGGCTCTCGCCGCCCTGCGCAACCCCAAGCCCGAGTGATGCGCGCCGATGGCTGAAAACGGCCGGGCCGGGCCGGGCGCCAAGCAGCGCCTCGACCGGTGGCTGTTCTTCTCACGCGCCGTCAAATCGCGCACGCTGGCGCAAAAGCTAATCGAAGGCGGCGCGGTAAGGGTCAATTCCGGGCGTACGCTCGACACCGATCGCAAGGTCGGCGCCGGTGACGTGCTGACCATGACGCTGCACAGCCAGCTCAAGGTATGGCGGGTGCTCGACTCGGGGTCCCGGCGCGGTCCGGCGGCCGAGGCAGCGATGCTCTACGAGGACCTCTCGCCCCCGCCGGCGCCGCGGGAAGCCGGGCCTCTGCCGCTCGCCCAGCGGGACCCGGGCACCGGCCGCCCCACCAAGAAGCAACGCCGCGACACCGACCGGCTGCAGGAGGGCGAGGATTAGGCGGCGTACTGGCCTGAGCGCCGCGGCAACCTCTCGATTTTTTCGCCGATTGCGTTTTGCGCCAGCCTCAGCTCATAGAGCTTCTGCAGGTTGAGCCAGAACTCCGGGCTGGTGCCGAACCAGTGGCCGAGCCGCAAAGCGGTGTCGGCGGTGATGCCCCGCTGCCCATTCATGATCGATGTGATGCGATTGACTGGAACCTCCAGTTGCCGCGCCAGCTCGGCCGCCGAAATCCCGAGCTCGCGAAGTTCTTCGGCGAGATGCTCGCCAGCATGAATAGGGGTGCGCGCCATAGTCAACTCCTAGTGATAGTCCACAATCTCGACCGCGCTCGGACCGGGCGATCCGGAGGGCCATTCGAAACAGATCCGCCACTGATCGTTGATGCGGATGCTGTATTGGCCCGACCGATTGCCCTTCAGCATCTCGAGCCGGTTTCCAGGCAATGCGGCAAGATCGGCCAGATTTTGGGCCGATTCCAGCCGGTCAAGCCGAAGTTCGGCTTGTCGGGCAAAGCCGGAGAATTCCCTGACGTGCACGCCGTGGGCGAACCGCTCGGTGCGCTTGTCCCGATAGCCGACGATCATTCGTCAACAATAGTACTCATTACGCCTTACGTAAAGGAGAACGCAGCCTGACATATGCCCGCGCTGGAATCCCCTTCTCCCCATCCCGCATCTGCGGCAATTCCCTGCTCCCCGCCACCCTTGCGGCGACGGACAAAAAGGATTAGCAACCGGGCGACCCTCGACGGCGCCTCCCCGCCGCGAGCGTCTTCTTTTTGCCGGGAGTAGGCGAGCAGGACCGCTCAGAGATGACCTATATCGTCACGGATAATTGCATTAAGTGCAAATACATGGACTGCGTCGAGGTTTGCCCTGTCGACTGCTTCTATGAAGGCGAGAACATGCTTGTCATCCATCCGGACGAATGCATCGACTGCGGCGTATGCGAGCCAGAGTGTCCAGCCGAAGCAATCAAGCCCGATACCGAGAGTGGCCTCGACAGATGGCTCGAGATCAACACCAAATATGCCTCGGTCTGGCCCAACATCACGGAAAAGCGGGATGCGCCGGCCGACGCCAAGGAGTTCGACGGCGTGCCGGACAAACTCGAAAAATACTTCTCCGAGGCCCCCGGCGAGGGCGACTGACCTCGGCGCCGCCTGACACTTAGGGACGCTTTGGGACCGGACTTTCCAGCCGCGGTCAGGCATTGATTCGGCGATTTTGATTTTGCTGAAAAATTGTGCTATGGTTTTTAAAGCAATGCAGTACACCCGTCACCCAGCTCGTGCCGAGAGGCACTCTTTTTTTTGACAGGATAGAAGATTTGGCGCGCAACCGGCCGGTCTCGCGGCCCGGCCTGTTGCGGGGACAGTGCTGCAATCCCATTTAGGGGTGGCGATCAAGTAACAACGGACGGTCTTGCCGCAAAGAACCGGTCCGGCGGCGGCGTTAAAGGAGTATGCGAATGGTCACGAAGAAGGCAGTCCAGCGGCTCGGTTTCAAGACGGGTGAATATATCGTCTACCCCGCTCATGGCGTAGGCCTCATTACCTCGATCGAAGAACAGGAAGTCGCCGGGCTGAGCCTGGAGCTGTTCGTCATCTCCTTCGCACAGGACAAGCTCACTTTGCGCGTTCCGGTCGCCAAGATCAAATCCGTGGGCATGCGCAAGCTCGCCGAGGAAGACCTGGTGCGGAAGGCGCTTGATACGCTGACCGGCCGCGCCCGCGTCAAGCGTACGATGTGGAGCCGCCGCGCCCAGGAGTATGAGGCCAAGATCAACTCCGGCGATCTGATCGCCATCTCCGAAGTGGTGCGCGACCTCTACCGGTCCGACGAGCAGCCCGAGCAGTCCTATTCGGAACGTCAGCTGTTCGAGCAGGCCATGGACCGGATGTCGCGCGAGATCGGTGCCGTCAACAGGCTCACTTTGACCGAAGCCATCCAGCTCATCGAGAAGAACCTGCAGAAGGGCCCGCGCCGCGGCGTCAAGACCGACGCCGCCGACGCTGAAGAAGCGGCGGCTTAGCAACCGCTCATCAGTCATGGACGTCAAAGGGCCGGTGCAAACCGGCCCTTTTCATTTCCGCTACTGTACCGCCACGATCTTGTACTTGGCCCCCGCCTCGACCGGATCGCCGGGATAGAGATTGTTGAGGATGTAGAACAGCTCATTGCCGCGGGTGAGACCGGCCATCTTGCGGGCAAGCGAATCCGCCGTATCGACCGGGCCGGCGGTCACGGTCCACACCGTCAGCTTGCGGATCTGCGAAATATCCTTGGCCGTGGCTTCGCGGAAGCTCTTCAGCGTCTGCTCGGCTCCGCTCGCGAAACGCGGGCTGTCGAATTTGGCGGCGAAGATGAAGCGGTAGACCCGGTCGCCGAAGCGCACGACCGACACGCGGAAGTTCCATTGCGCGGTGACGGCCGTGCCCGAGGCCATTTCGACCCCGTTGAAATTCTGCCGCTTGACGGTCTGCGGCTGCAGGCCCGCTATCCATCCCGATTTGAGGTAATCCTCCAGCCCCATGCTCGGCGGCACCTCGGCGCTGTCGAAGCGGACCGCCTCTCCGTCGCCCGCGACCCCGACGACGGCGCCCCGCGAATTCTGCAGCGTATAGCCTTCGGGCACGGCGAAGGTGAATTTCCGCTTCGGGTCGATGAAGCGCCGGCCGACGACCGCACCCTGCGCGGAACTGTCGCCGAAGGTGAGACCTTCGATGCCGGCCATGTAGCCGGACCGATCGGTCTCGCCCAGCCCGGGCGCGCCGAAGGAGGCGCGCGCGGCTTCGATCGCCTTCTGGATTCGGTCGGGCGTCGATGGATGGGAGGAGAGGAAATCGTCGGCCTGCTCCGTATCTCCGGCCGAGAATTTGGCGAAGCGGCTCATGGCGCCGAGGAACCGCGCCGCCGCGTGGGGATCGTAGCCGGCTTTCCCGGCGATCATGATCCCTTCCTTGTCGGCGGCGAGCTCCTGCTGTTGACTGAAAGCAGCCAGCGACATGCGCGACCGGTTCGAACTCTGATCCGTTTCCACGCTGCCGCCGAAGACGCCGGTCACGACCTTGTCGACGATCGCGCTGGTGCGCACCCGGTTGGTGCGCGCGCGGGCGTGGCGCAGCGTGACATGGGCGATCTCGTGCGCCAGCACCGCCGCCAGTTCACTGGTGTCGGATGCCAGCGCCAGAATGCCGCGGGTCACATAGACGTAGCCACCGGGCAGCGCGAAGGCGTTGACCTCGGCCGTGTCGAGAATCGTTACCGTGAACTGCGCGCTGGGCTGGTCGGCCGCGGCCAGGAGCCGGCCGACTATGCGCGCCAGTACGATTTCCGCCTGCCGGTCCGAATAGAACCCGCCGTAGGACGCGACGATCCGCGGATGCTCGCGCGCACCGATGATGTCATCTTCCGAATCGGCTCGGGCGGGAACGATGGGAGCACTCTGCCCGCCGGTCTCACTCACCTTGACCGCCGACCCGACCAGCGTCGTGCAGCCGGCAAGCAGCAGCAGTGCCGCAACAATGGCCGCACCAGCAGTTTTTTCAATAATCCGCCGCAAAGCGATCATCGGGTCGCCAGAACCTCTATCTGCTCGGGATGCGTCACTTCGATGCGCGGACCATCCCGATCGTCCACCCACCCTCTCACCCGCACGAGCGCCCCCTCTAGCACAAGGGGATCGAGGCCGCTGTCGCCGAAAAGCCGCAGGGCTCGAGCGTCTATCACCACCGTGAAGTCCTCTTTCCAGTAGCGGCCGAAATTGAGGAACACGCGCCCGCCCGCCTTGCCGGACTTCAGCACCCGACCCTCGACGAGTTCATAATGGCCGGAGCGCCCCGCCAGCACCTCTGGCTGGTCGGCACGGCGCACGGTGTAGAAGGGATCGCTCCAGATGCCAAGCTTCATGGCGCGGGCCTTGCCTTCCGCCGCCATCAGCTCCAGCAGACAGGCCCGGTTGTCCGGGAACGGATAGACGCGGGCGAGGCCCTGCCCGACGATCGCCTCCTGCACCCAGATTGCGGGCGCATCGGCGAGATAGAGGTGACCGAGGGCCCGGCCGTGCCTGTCCGATTGCTCGCCGCCATAGGCAAGATGAACCCCCTTGCCCAGGACCAGCGCTTCGAGGGCGAACCTGGCGTCCTCGGCCATCGGCCACGGCTCGAAACCGTCGCGGCCAAGCGGCAGCTTGGGCGCCTGCATGCCGATGAGCCGGACGACCAGGCCGCTGTCGAGGACGATGGTGTCGCCATCGGTGACCTGCTGCACGATACCTCGTGGACCCTCGCGCAACCCATCGCATGCCCGTGCCGCCATTGGCAAAGACACAACAACAATCATCGCGGCAAGACCGACCGCATGTTTTCCCAGCAAATTCCGCCCCGACTTCGAGATCACCACCCCTGCCCCACAATTGCGGCAAATTTCACGTTCCCCGTCGCGTGTTCTCCCCTGTGGCAACATATTGCCGCTTAGCCTTTGATGCCTGTGAGCCTTTGGGTCCAAAGTGCATCTTCGATGTCGACTCCACCAATAGCGGCGCTCCTGCGGTACTTTGCATGATTGTTGAAAGCTTCGTCTACGCCCTGAGCTATCCTGGAACGCCGAAGGCCTTCCGCCCACACCTCGCAGACGCGGTGGGCCTTTGGGCCCGCGGACAACGCCAGTTCGAGGCATGGGCGCCCCACATTGCCAGGACCCGCGGCCTGATCGACACCATGATCGACGATGTCGCGCCACGGCGGACCGTCGCCGTCCTGGGCTCGGGGCCGCTGTTCGACGTCCCGCTCGAAGCGCTGGCCCGGACGTTCGAGACGGTTCTGCTTGTCGACCAAGCCCATCTTGCGACGACAAACCGGCGGCTACGGCGTTACCCCCATGTGCGGCGGCAATGGCACGACCTCTCGGCGGCGACCAACCCGGACCACCTGGGCTTTCTCGGCCGCGTTCCCGATCTCGACTGGGTGATTTCGCTCAACCTTCTCTCGCAATTGGCGCACTGGGCGCCGCAGGGCGAAGCCCGCGGGGTAGTTGACGCTCATCTCGACGGCCTCGCCGTGCTGCCCTGTCCGGTGACGCTGGTCACAGATCTCGACTACCGCGTCTTCGGGCGCAACGGCGGCATCAAGGAGCAGTTCGACCTGCTGCACGGCCGCCCGCTGCCGCCGAGCGACCAGTCCTGGCTCTGGGAAGTGGCGCCGTTGGGCGAGGAGTCCGGCTCGATCCGCCGGGTGCATTCGGTCGCCGCCTGGCTCGATTGGCGCAAATCTGCGGGAGCCAAGGAATTTGGCTTTATTCGTTGAGGCGATCTCAGTAAGTTGCGCCGCACCGATCCCGTAGCTCAGCAGGATAGAGCACAGGATTCCTAATCCTGGGGTCGCGCGTTCGAATCGCGCCGGGATCGCCACCCTCCCTTACAGCCGGCCAAGGATCGCTCCACCGATGAACAAATCGACCCGGGCGGCGCTGCCGCGCCTCGCCATTGCCGCCTTTGCCGCGATTCTCCTCTCAGGCTGCTCGGCGGGCGGAGGCGGCGGATTGTCGGCGGGGCTTGTCGCACGCATGGATCAGCCGGGGGCGAGCCTCAACCGCGCCGAGGCGCTGGGCATCGTCAACCACTATCGCAGTTCGGTTGGTTCGACCGCGCTGGCGGCCGATGCCGGCCTCGACGCCGCCGCACAGCGACTCGCCGCGGACTATGCGAGTTCGGGAACGGCGCCACGGCGGCCCGACGGCGCCGTGGCCATGCGGGTCAGCGCCGGCTACGCCACCTTTGCCGAGACCTTCTCGGGCTGGCGGAATTCGCCCGCCGACGCACAGGTGCTGACCGGCAGGGGGGCGACCCGCGCCGGGCTGGGCGTTGCCTACAATGCCAACTCGACCTATGGCGTCTATTGGGTTCTCATCCTTGAAAACTGACGCGGCCGCACTCGTCGATGCGCGCGGGCTCAAATGCCCGCTGCCGGTGCTCAAGGTGGAAAAGCTCATGGGCGGATTGCCGCCCGGCGCCGAACTGGTCGCGCTGGCAACCGACCCCATGGCGAAGGTGGACATCCCGCTGTTCTGTCAGCGCCACGGGCATGAATGCGTCGTCACCGCCGAAGGCGAGGTGCTGCGCTTCTCGATCCGCAAGAAAACCTAGTTCGACGCCGTCGCCGTCGGCGCGTGGGAGGGGCGGCGGCGCGGCAGCGGCACGTCGCGGGTGCGGCCCAGATCGGTCGCCCGATACACAGCGCCCTCGATCACATCGGTGAGGTAGCTGGGCTGCCCCTTGAGCCCCAATGGAAACTCGGCCTGACGCTGCGCCACATATTCCTTGGCCTGCTTGCCGCAGATGAGCGGCTTCATATTGACCGGCTCGGACTTTAGATTGGCAAGTGCAACGACGCTCCGCCCGGTGCCCTTTACCGCGCCGGAGAGACCGCGCAGGAACAATTCGGCGGCCATCTCGTTGCGCTCGCGCGCCGACGAGCCACCCAGCACCACGCCCAGCAGCGACCGGCCCTGCCGCTCGACCGTGGCCACGATGTTGAGCCCGGAGGCGCAGACGTAGCCGGTCTTCATGCCGGTCGTGCCCTGGAAATGCTGCAGCAGTCCGTTGTTGGACTCAAGGCTGGCCTTGCCCAGCGTCACCGCCTCGGTGCCGAACATCGGCAGGTATTGCGGGTAGTCGCGGCGGATGAAGAGCGCCAGCACCGCAAGGTCGCGGGCAGAAGTCACCTGCGCCGGGGCGTGCAGCCCGTGCGGGTTGACGTAGTGGGTCGACGTTAGCCCCATCGCGGCGGCCATCTGGTTCATCTCCGCCACGAACTGCTTCTCCGACCCCGACACCGCCTCGGCGATGGCCACGGCGATGTCGTTGGCCGATTTCACCACCAGAACATAGAGCGCGTCCTGCATGGTGAGGGCGCTCCCGACTTCGAGGCCGGATTTGCTCGGCGCCTGGTTCCAGGCGTTGCGGGAGATCTTGATCGGCGTATCGAGCGCGATCCGCCCCTGTGCGACCGCGGCGAACGCCACATAGGCGGTCATCAGCTTGGTGAGCGATGCCGGATGCCACGGCTGGCCCGCCTCCTGCTCGTAGAGCACCTCGCCGGTCTGCGCATCCACCAGCAGCATCGGGTTGGCGCGCGTTTCCGACGCCATGACTCCGGCCAGGACGAGAAGGACGACGATCAGCAGGGGCCGGACGAGCTGCACGAGGTTTCGGCTCCGATTCTGGCAAGGATGGCTGCGGCTGCTCCTCTTAGCAGCGCGTCATCCCAACCTCAAGAATGCGGCGAAGTACTGACAGGGAATTGAAGCTCACGTCAGGTCGGGGAGGTTGTTGGCGGTCCGTCAGCGGTGCAACAGGGTCCGCCGCGACTCCGGCAGTGCGTCGTTCGTCAGCCGCATGCAGACGATGCGATCGGCACGGAAGCGCCCGACCTCACCGAAATCCTCAATGCGGCGCACCAGAAGGGCAAGGTCGTCGGCGCCATCTGCGACGCAACCGTCGCCGCGGCCAAGACGGGGCTCCTGGACAATCTCGACCACACCAGCAACGACGAAGGCTACCTCGACGGCACCCGCTACCGGGGCAAGGCACACTACCAGGATGTCCCGCAAGCGGTTTCCAGCCAGAAAGTGATCACCGCCCCGGCCACGGCTCCGGTGAGCTTCATGGCCGAAGTGATGCGGGCGATCGGGCTCGGCGACGAGAATCTGGTACTATGTCGGCATGCATGCCGCGCAGCACGGGAAGGTCGATAGGCCTTGGCTTGAGGTCTATTTGGAACGTCCCCTGGGGAGCGGAAAGCATCGAGTTCGAGCCTGACGCAGCAGCTCTCCCCCGCCCCGAGACGCACCTTGGCGAAAGCCTTGAGTTCCAATTCCGGCCGCGGACCAGAGGCCTCGTCGAACCACGACGGGCCGCCCCCTAGGCACAACAAGTAACTGTGTCTATATTTGTACCCAGGAGATTGAAGAGATGACATCACCCGCGTCCTCCAAGCAGAAGATAGAGCATTCGACCTGCATGGCGATGACCGACATTCTAAACCGCATCGGCGACAAATGGACCGTCATGGTGGTGGGCATGCTGGCCCGCAGCGGCACGCTGCGCTTCAACGAATTGAAGCGGCAGGTCAACGGCGTATCGCAGCGCATGCTGACCCTCACCTTGCGCAACCTCGAGCGCGACGGGCTGGTTACCCGCACCATCTACCCCGAAATCCCGCCCCGCGTTGAGTATGGCCTCACCGAACTCGGCCGCTCACTCAAGGGCCCCATCAACGCGCTCTGGGACTGGTCGGTGGAAAACGGCGCATCGGTGATCGAGGCACGCTCGATTTACGACGCGCGCCAGGCCACCACTCACGAGGAACCGGCGCGTCGCATTGCCCATGCCCGCTGAGTTGAGCCGCTTCCACACGCGGCGCAGCCTGCGCGCCGATCTCGAAGCGCTGGGTCTTGAGCGCGGCGACGCCGTGCTGGTGCATACCGCGCTGCGCGACCATATCCCGCCCTTCGACCCGGCGCCTCCCGCGTCGCCATCGGCGGCCGGCATGGGAGCGGTTTTGTGGTACGGATGGTCATGGGCGCCTGATCGGTCGCGGAACGCTTGCCCTTTCTCGTCCGTTTTTCTCGCGCCGAGCCGCCGTGCAGATCGCAATGGCTCCGCCCGCAAGGAGATTGGCAGATGAAGACCGTCACGGGACTTTTCGACACTTATCAGCATGCCCTCGAAGCTGTGAACGCACTCAAGGATGCAGGCATCACGAGTGCCGATGTCAGCCTCATCGCCGATAGCCCCGAAGACGTCGGCCAGGACGAAGACGTGGTGGGCAAAGACGCCACCGCCGGGGCCGAAGTGGGTGCGGCGCTGGGTGGCGCCGGCGGCTTGCTGGCGGGGCTGGGCATTCTGGCCATGCCTGGTCTGGGCCCGGTCCTGGCCGGCGGCTGGCTCGTCGCGACGGCGGTCGGCGCAGTTGCGGGTGCAGGCCTGGGTGCGGCGACCGGCGGCATTATCGGCCTCTTGACCAGTGCCGGCGTGCCCGAATCGGACGCTCACGTCTATGCCGAGGGCCTGCGCCGCGGCGGCGCCCTGGTGACCGCGCGCGTCCCCGATGACCGCGCCGACATCGCGCTTGCGATCCTGCGCCAGTCGAACGGCATCGACATCGAGGATCTCCGCCGCGCCTATGAGCGGCAGGGGTGGGTGGAATTTGAGCAGGACATCGCGGAACTGACCGCGGAGCAGGCGCGCGAGTATCGTGACCGCTATCCGCTGGTGCCGCCGGTCGTCTGAGTTGCTCCGACGAAAGCTCGGGCGGCCACGTGGGAGTCATGCAATTTGCGGCGAGCCATCGCAAGGCCAGCGCTCGTGGCGCGGGCGGTCGGAATCGCCTGCCGCCGTCGCGCTCATCAACGAAGCGATCTCGGTAGGCTCCGTCAGGGCCTATCGGAAGCGGTCATCGGGGCAAGTGAAGGATCACCGACAGCGTCCTGCTTGCGAATGGGCTGGAATGGTCGCTTCCTGGCCCATTGCAGGCATTCGAAAGTGCTCTCTGCAGTTTCCGGGGCAAGTTCAGTTTTGCGATCGCACCGCGTTTAGCGCTTCAAGGTCTCCAGCGGGCTGCTGACGACGCTCCGCGGATAGACGAGTTCAGGTTCGATCTTGATCACGCGCGGATCGGTTATGTCCTCGTCGAGGAGGCGGAAGGCCTGGGCGATCAGCTCTTCGACATTCTGGCGCATCAGAATGACGGGAAAGTGCATGAACGAGGCGAATGGATCATAGTCGTAGCAGCCGACAATCATCTCATTGAAGGTCTCGGCCGGCTGCGTCGAAAAGTACTTCAGGACACCCTCGAAGGCGAAGGTCGAGTTGACGAAGAGCCCTGCCGGCAGACCGCCGATCCTCTCGCAGAGCTTGCGTGCGTCCACGGTTGAAGCATCCGGATCGTAGCTGTTTGCATAGATCTGTTCGTCCGAGATTTCCCCGAATTGCTCGATGATGACGTCCTTGAAAGCCCGTATACGCTCCGAAGTGGCGTGGTCCCAACTCGCACCGCCGATGAAGTAGACTTTGTCGCGAAGCCCACCCAGACCACGCGGCATACGCCTGAGAATTTCCCGCGTGAGCTTCTCGGCTCCACCGTAGTTGTCGCTCACCACCGACGGCGCCTTGGTGCCGGGGAGGTCGATGTTGACATGCCTGAGATTGACCGCCCTGCAGATGTCGCTCAGGTCATCGGGCGTGGTGGCGCCGACGATGAACACAGCATCGATGGCATAGGAGATCAGCGTCTCGACCGTGAGGCGTTCCTCCTTGGGGTCGCGCAGAGTACTGACGACGACCGGACAAAGCCCGCGCGCTCGGGCGTGAGCTTCAAAGATTTGAGAAAGCGAGGAGAAGAACCTGTTGAAGTGCGCCGGAAGGATCATGCCGATCAGGCCTGAACGAGCCTGCCTCAGCCCGCGGGCCTGCATGTTTGTAGTGTATCCCAATTCTGCCGCAAGCCGCTGAACTTCAAGCGCAGTAGTTTCCTTGATCCTCCGCTTTCGCCATGTGCCGTTGAGCGCGGCGCTGACGGTGGAAGGCGAAGCACCGGTCAGCTTGGCGATGTCGTAAATCGTTGACTTCCGAGGTGGCTCGTCCATCCGGTTGATAGCCTTGTGCCGCGTTGGTGTGGAACACTCTTGACACAGTTATCAATAAATGCGCAGATTTGCTACATCGATTGTGCATATAGGGAAATTTCGAACAGGATCTCCGTTCTCGGATAAACCCGCGCTCGGGATACGCGATAAACAATGTGCACTATCGATTGTGCAACATGCTTTGACCTCTCCTGAGAGGCAAAGAGGAAATGGGAGGACTATCATGCTGAGACGTCAAATTCTGCTGGCGATGGGAACCGCAATTGCGCTGGCCGCCGCAATTCCGGGGGTGCACGCGCAGACGAAACCGACAATGGGTATCGTTGTGAAGATCGGCGGAATTCCATGGTTCAACGCCATGGAAATGGGCATCAAGGAACAGGGCGAGAAGCTCGGCGTGGATGCAACGATGATCGGCCCCACCAGCGCCGACCCGGCGCTGCAGGTCCGTGCCATCGAGGACCTGATCGCTAAAGGCGTTAATGTCATCGGCGTTGTTCCGAACGACGAGAAGGCTCTTGAACCGGTGCTGGAAAAGGCCCGGGCGGCCGGCATCAAGGTTGTCGCCCACGAAGGCCCGGGCCTGAACAACGTGGACTGGGACTTCGAACTTGCTTCGGTCAAAGGCTTCGGCGAAACCCATGCTGAACTCCTGGCCCAGAAAATGGGCGGCAAGGGTGAGTATGCCGTCTTCGTAGGTTCATTGACGGTTCCGCTACACAATGCCTGGGCGGACGCAGCGATCGCCTACCTGGGCGCCAACTATCCCGGGATGACGCTGATCGGCGAGCGCTATGGCGTTGCCGAAAGCGTTGACGACAGCCGAAAGACCGCCCTCGACCTGATGGCCGCAAACCCGGATCTGAAGGGTTTTCTGGCCTTTGGAAGCCAGGGACCGATCGGCGCCGGCCGCGCAATCGAGGAGCGCCGCCTGATCGGTCAGGTGCACGTGCTCGGACCGTTCTCGCCGGGCCAGGGCCAGAAGCTTGTGAAGTCGGGCGCGATCAGCGGCGGCTTCATGTGGAATCCCGCCGAAGCCGGGCGCGTCTTTGTGACCATGGGCAAGCTGCTTGTCGATGGCGTCGAGATCAAGGACGGCACCGAGATCGAAGGACTGGGCGTGGTCAAGCCCGACGCAGCCGGCCGCGACATCATCACCGACAACCTGATCGCGATCAACGCCGAGACCGTGGATTCGCTGGCGGACCTGGGCCTGTAAGGCCAGCACTCCCCCTCCCGACGGGGCTGCCGAAGCCGGCAGCCCCGCACTTGACCGCCCTCCTCCACGATCCGTCCAGCCGGTTCGCGGAGCCAGACCACCCTTGAGCCACGGGATGACAAACAATGAGTTCACTTTACAAGACGGCCCTGTCGGAACTTGAAGGTGTATTTGAAAAGCTGAACGATGCCGATGTCGACAAAGCCCTTGAAATGATTGTCAATGCGCAGTCCACCGTGGTGTTTGGCGGCGGGCGCGAACGATTGCAGATCATGGGATTTGCCATGCGGCTCTATCATATGGGGCTGAAAGTGGCGGTGGAAGGCGACATGACAACCCCTCCGGTTGGCAAGGGTGACCTGTTCGTCGTCACGGTTGGGCCGGGCGAGATTTCCACGGCATTGGCGCTGCTCGACGTCGCCAAGCGGGCGGGGGCCGCGATCTTGGTCCTCACGGCCCAACCGAACGGGCGAGCGGCCGCCTACGCGGATTTCGTGCTGACCATTCCGGCGCAGACCATGGCTGATGATCAGGGCGCTGAGAAGTGCTCGGTTCTGCCTATGGGTTCTCTTTACGAAGGCGCTCTCTTCGTGCTGTTCGAAGTCATGGTTCTCAAGTTGCGTGACTGGCTTGCGATCGATCCGGAGGTCATGCGCGGCAATCACACAAATCTTGAATAGCCTGAAGACGGATTTGTAGCCATGGGTGCGATGATCCAGAAGGATGACGGGTTCGACGCCGCCAAGAGCGAGCCGGCAATCCGATTCGGGCATGTCTCCAAGGTGTTTGGCGGCGTGCGCGCGCTCGACGATGTGTCGTTCGAGGTCGGGCGCGGGGAGGTCCATTGCCTGGCCGGCGAAAACGGTAGCGGAAAAAGCACCCTGATCAAGATCATTACCGGCGTCTACAGGCCGGAGCCGGGCGCCGAGATGGAGTATTTCGGCAAGGCCGAAACGTCGGTGACGCCCAATTCGGCGCGCGGTCGCGGCATTGCGGTGATCTGGCAGGACCTTGCACTCTTCCCGGAAATGACGGTCGCCGAGAACATCGCCTTTGACACGCTTCTCGGCATCCGGCCGCGCCTTGTCAGCCACAAGGGGATGCGCGACACAGCCCGGGCCGCGCTGGCAAAGCTCGGGGTCGATCTCGACCTGGAGGCCCGGCTCAACACGCTGCCCATCGCGCAGCGCCAGGTCGTGGCAATCGCCCGCGCCTTGGTGAGCGATGCGCGGCTGATCTTCATGGACGAGCCGACGGCTTCACTTACCCAGGCCGAGACCGACCACCTGCTCGCGGTGGTGCGTACCTTGTCCGCGGCGGGCGTGGCGGTGGTCTTTGTCAGCCACAGACTGGCGGAAGTGCTGGAAATCTCCAGCCGTGTAACGGTTCTGCGCGACGGACGTCTGGTCGGCGTCTACCAGACCCAAGGCATGACGCAGTCGCGCCTGACCGAGCTGATGACTGGCAAGACCTTCGACACGGTGGTTGGCGCGCGCGATACCGCCGCGAACCGCAAGGTCCTCGAAATCGAAAACCTGACGCGCCGCGGCGAGTATGAGGATGTCAGCCTGGTCGTCCGCGCCGGCGAGATTCTCGGCCTGACCGGACTGATCGGCGCCGGCCGGACGGAACTCTGTCACACGCTGTTTGGGATGACACGGCCGGATCGCGGCACCATCCGCCTCAACGGCAAGGTCCTGACGATGAATTCCAACCGCGATGCCGTTGCAGCCGGCATCGCCTACGTCTCCGAAGACCGGTTGGCCCTGGGGCTGGTGCAGCCGCAATCGATCGCCGACAATCTGGTCATTCCGGTGCTCGACAGGATTTCCGGCGCCGACGGGCTGATCTCGCGCCGCAAGAAGGGCGACCTCGTCCGCAAATGGCTGGTGGATCTGGCGATCAAGACCGGCCGCCCGGAAGACGCGGTGGCCACGCTATCCGGCGGCAACCAGCAGCGCGTCGCCCTGGCCAAATGGCTGGCGACCGAACCCAAGGTCCTGATCCTCGATTCGCCGACTGTCGGCGTCGATGTCGGCGCGCGGGCGGGGATCTACAAGATCGTCCGCGCACTGGCCGACCAGGGCCTCGCAATTCTCCTGATCTCGGACGAAGTGTCCGAAGTGCATTTCAACGCCGACCGTATTCTTCATATGGCTGGGGGGCGGATGATCGGCGAGTATGATCCGCGCCGGACGACCTTGCATGAACTCGAAGAGGCCGTCTATGCGTAGCTTCATCCGGGCCTATCCAACGGAGGCCAGGCTGTTCGCCGTCCTTGTGGCGATCTGCCTGTTCCTGTCGCTTGCATCGGACAGTTTCTTCACGCTGGGGAACTTCGCCTCGCTTCTGAACAACAACTCGGTCAACGTGATCTGGGCCGTGGGCCTGCTGGTGGTGTTGATCGCCGGCGGCATCGACATTTCTTTCGCGGTGGCGGCGTCCGTCGTGCAATATCTTTGCGTCTATGCCTTCGAAGCCATCGGGGGCGGCGGCTGGGTGATCGGGTTTCTGGTCGCCGGCGGGATCGGGATCACCATCGGCTTCATCAATGCCGCCCTGATCCACCGTTTTCGCATCATTTCGATCGTGGTGACCATCGCCACCTACAACGCCATGTTCGGCCTGCTGATGTTTATCACTTCCGGCCGCTACCTCTACAATCTGCCCGAGTGGTGGACAAACCGGGTGACGATTTTCGAAACCCAAACGGCCCAAGGCACCTGGGTCGAGCTGGCGCTGCCCGTGGCGGTGATGGCAGGAGCCATGGCTGCTACCTGGTTTCTGATCCGCCATACCACGACGGGGCGCCAGCTCTTTGCGTTCGGCGACAATCCCGAAGGCGCAAGGCGGGCGGGCATCAATATCGCGCTGATGCAGTTCGTCGCCTTCGGCTGGATGGGCCTGATGGCCGGCATCGGCGGGCTGATGCAGGCCCATATCGTTCAGGAAGTGGTCCCCAACGCCCTGATCGGGCGGGAACTTGACGTTCTGGCCGCCGTTGTCCTGGGCGGGGCGAGACTCGGGGGCGGGCGCGGGTCGGTTCTGGGTTGCTTTCTTGGTGTGCTCCTCGTTGCAGTCACGCAAAATGGTTTGAACCTGCTCGGTGTTTCACCCTTCGCATTCAAGATGGTCGTCGGCGTGATCATTCTCAGCGCCATTTCGATGTCGAACCTCAAGCTCGCCGGTTTGGTCAAGGTCATGCGGGGGGGCCGCTAGAATGAGAGCGCTCTACGCAAGACTCGACAAGGAACTGGGCACCGGGGTCATCGGCCTTGTCGGCTTTCTTCTCCTGGTCCTCGTCGTGTTCAGCCTCGCGACGCCGCAGTTCCTGACGGTCGCCAATTTCGGATCCATGGCCTTCCAGCTCCCCGAACTCGGATTGCTGACGCTCGCGATGCTGATGCCGATCATCTCCGGTGGGTTCAATCTGGCGATCATCTACACGGCCAATATCAGCGGCCTGACGCTAGCGTGGATCCTCAACCAGAATGGGGGCGTCGATGCCGGAATGCCCGTCTTTCTGTTCGGGTCCGCTGCGGCAATTGCGGTTGGGGCATTGTCCGGCTGCGTCATGGGACTGGTCATCGCCTATGTCGGCGCCCATCCGATCCTGGTGTCGCTGGCGATGATGATCTTCCTGCGCGGTCTGGGAGAGTTCCTGACCAGGGGCGGCGACATCTCCGGCTTTCCGGACTTTCTCCACGGCATCGGCCACGGCTTCATTCTGGGCATACCCGTGCCCCTGGTGATCTTTCTGGCCGCGGCGCTGGTCTGGCACGTGCTGCTGAACCGAACCCGACACGGTTTTTCAGTCTTCATGATCGGCTCGAATATCAGGGCGGCACACTATTCGGGCATCCACACGAAGCGCACGCTGACATTGATATACACCCTCTCGGGCGCAATGTGCGCGATCGCAGGTATCCTGATGCTGACGCGATTCAATTCGGTGAGGGTAGGGCATGGCGAGGCGCTGCTCCTGGTCACGGTGCTCGCCTGTTTCCTCGGAGGCATAGATCCCTTCGGCGGATTTGGCCGCGTGGTCCCGGTTGTGCTCGCGCTGGTCATCCTGCAGGTACTGTCGTCCGGGCTCAATCTGCTCGGAGCGAACCAGCACCTTTCGACGGCGGTGTGGGGCCTGTTCCTGATCGCTGTAATGATTCTGCGCTGGCTGGCAGCCACCTACAGAAGCTCAAACCGGAAGAGGGAATGAAGTCATGCAAGGCTTTGGCGTGCACACCAGCATGTGGACGATGAACTGGGATCGAGCCGGCGCCGAGAAGGCCGTGGCGGCGGCCGTACGGTACAAGATGGATTTCATCGAGATTGCGTTGCTCAACGCTCCGGCGGTGGACACGGCGCACTCGCGTACCCTGCTGGAACAGAACGATCTGAAGGCGGTCTGCTCCCTTGGCCTGCCCGAGCCGGCCTGGGCGTCCAGGCATCCGCAGAAGGCGATTGAATACCTGGGAGTCGCCATCGACAAGACCGCAGAAATGGGCGCGCTGGCGTTGTCCGGTGTCACCTTTGGCGGCATTGGCGAGCGCACCGGCGTTCCGCCCACGCAGGGCGAATATGACAACATCGCCCGGACGCTGACGGCCGCGGCCAGACATGCAAAGTCGCGCGGCATCCTGCTCGGCATCGAGCCGGTCAACCGCTATGAAAACCACCTCATTAATACCGGTTGGCAAGCGGTAGAGATGATTGAGCGCGTTGGTGCCGACAATATGTTCATCCACCTCGATACCTATCATATGAATATCGAGGAAAAGGGCGCCGCCAACGGCATTCTTGATGCGCGCGATCACCTGAAATACATCCACCTTTCGGAAAGCGACCGGGGAACGCCGGGCAGCGGTACCTGCGATTGGGATGAGGTCTTTGCCGCGCTCGCCGCAATCCGCTTCAAGGGCGGGCTGGCAATGGAGAGTTTCATCAACATGCCGCCGGAGGTGGCCTATGGGCTGTCGGTCTGGCGACCGGTAGCGCGCGACGAAGCTGAAGTCATGGACAACGGTCTGCCATTTCTGCGCAACAAGGCACGGCAATACAAGTTGATATGAACTCTCCCGGGCCGGCGGACCAGGGCGTATCCAACGCACTATCTGTGACATCCGCTAAACTTGCCCAGAAACTGCGGATTCGGCGGCTTCAGGCCTGATCGTCGTGGCGGTTGCAGGGCCGCCCGGAGCCGGCAAATCGACTTTCGCCGAAGCGATCCGCAATTTCCTAGACGCTGAGGTGGAAGGCGCCAGCGCGATTTTGCCCATGGATGGCTTATACCCGATCCCTGAAAGCGTGACCCGGCTGGGCATTCTCGAATCCGCCATCAGGCTCGTAAGCCATACTTCAGGCAGGCCGCTTTTCACGGGGCAGACCACTATTGAAATGCGCGCCGGTGAGTACCAGGACCATCGATGCGGCTCTGGCGATGCGAACCAGTCCGGCGGCCAACGCGTCCGCGGCGCAGACGTTCGGAGACAAGCGGTACAAATTCCGTTTCAATGCCGAGGACTGATACGGTGCCCACCGGCGTGGTCACAAAGGGTCAAGCGCCGAGGGCTCGGTCCGCAGCCTCCAACGCGGTGCCGACCAGACTGACGCGACACTGTTCATGGAGTGCCTGAACGTATGTATTCTTGGCCATGAACAGCGCCTGCCCGAAATAGACCGCGACGGGCGGCAGCACGTTGATCTTGACCTGCACGAGGTCCTGGTCCTCCGGGGTCACGCACCAAGTCGGAATGATCGAAAAACCCAGCCCCCTTTCGACGCACTTCTGGACACTTGAACTGCCCGAGGCAGAAATCGTCGGCTCGGACTGCCCACCGCCTTTCGAGAGGAAGTCCAGCGCGATATTGCGCAATGTCTGGCCAGGTTCGTAGGTGATCAACGGACGTCCGCGTGACCAGGCCGGAATATCTGACGGCGCCGGCGGCGGCCCCCAGCTCTTCGGGTAGACCAGGCTCAGATAGTAGGTGCCGAGCAGGCTTTGCTGCACGACCGGGTCGCCGAAGAAACGTTCGTTGATGCAAACGTCGAGACTGCCATTCTTGACCAGTTCGGCGAGCGAGGTGTCGCGCTCGTAGGCGATCACCTCCACACCCGGGAAACGCGCCTGGAATTGTTTCAGTATGGGAGGCAGGAGGTAGAAAAAAATCGCCTGCGGCAGCCCGATGCGGAGCACCGCCCGCTGGCTTGCGACCACCAGCGAGAGTCGCTCGAGCATGATGTCCAGTTCGGGGTGCAGCAAGTTGTAGAGCGCGACCCCCCGTGGGGTCAGTCGGATTTTCTTGGCACCCTGATCGGATTCGACCAATGCCTGCTGCATCTGTTGCTCAAGACGCCGCACATGGTTGGCTGCAGACTGGTAGCTCAGGTTCAGCTCGCGCGCGGCGGCGGAGTAGGACCCGTTCCGGGCCACCTGATAGAATGTCTGGATCAACGTCAGATTTACTTCGGCCATGGCGCCCACCGATTGTCCGGTGGATAGCATAGCGTTCGGCGCGCCTCCGGCAAACGGCGCGCGCGTCGCTGGTCTACAAAAAAGCGCCGGTTGGTCCTCGCGTCATTTGTATCGACGCTATTGGGCCTCGATGACCATTGTTACATGAAATGGTCACGGCGACGCCCTCAGAAAATGCCTCATGAAATCAGTCCCGTTAGTGATAGGGCAAACTCAGTCGTCATTGTCGGCGCCGGCATTGTCGGCATGTCAGCCGCGTATTTTCTATCGCAGGCCGGCTGGCGGGTCACGGTGCTGGACCAGGGGGCGCCGGCATCTGGCGCTACCGGCGCGGCCGACGGAGCCGTTTCGGTTGCCAGCAAGAAGGCCGGGCCGCTGATGACGCTCGCGGTTGCCGGAGCGCAGTTTTACCAGGACCTCTGTGACGCCGGCGTCCTCGACGGTGAATTCGTAAGGCGGCTCACCTATGTCGTCGCCACCGAGCCGAACGAACTGCCAGTGCTTGACCGGCACGCGACGCAGCTGCGGGAAGCCGGTGTCACGCTGCGGGCCTTGAGCAAGGCGGAACGCGATCAGGCGCTAGGTTCGCTTGCGCCCACGACCCGTGCGGCCATCGAAGTCCAGGGTGATGGCCACGCGATTGGCTACAAGGTGGTCGAGAGGTTTCGCCGGATTGGCGGATTCGCGGTCAAGCGCAACGTCGCGGTCCAGGGCCTTTGGCGGCAGGCCGGGAAGGTTGCCGGCGTCGAGACGGAACAGGGCATCGAGCGCGCCGACGCCGTGCTCGTCGCCGCGGGGCGCGGCTCGGCGGCATTTCTTGACGTCGCCGACGTGATCCGGCCGCGCAAAGGGCAGCTGATCATCACCGAACGGGGGGAAGGCATCGTCCCGCGTTTTCCCGGCCCGTTGATGTCGTGCCGGTACCTGATCAGCAAAGGCAGCCAGCCGGGCGGCGATGCCCCCGCGGGGCGCTCGTTTGGGCTGGTGATCGATCCACTGCAGACCGGGCAGTTTCTGATTGGCGGCACGCGTGAGGACAGCGCTGATGGCAGCCAGACGGATATCGAAGCCGTCCGCCGGCTGCTGCAGGAGGCTGTTGAGCTGGTTCCCGCGCTCGCACGCCTGCGCGTGCTCAGGGTTTTTGCGGGAATTCGTGCCGCAACCAGAGATGGTTTGCCGATCGTCGGCCGGCTGTCGGCACATGAAAATGTCTGGATTGCCACTGGCTTTGAAGGCGACGGTATCTGCCTTGGCCCACTCATGGGCCGGGTCAGCCAGCAACTCATCAGCGGCGCCCATGTCAATGTCGACATTTCGGCGCTGAACCCGGCTCGGTTCCGGGCAGAGGCGGCAGCGTGACTGACCGGAGCGAAAGCTTTTTCTGGAATGGCCAGCGGATCTCGTTTGAGCCAGCCGACACGATCGCTGCCGCGCTCGAACGCGCCGGCGTTACCGATTTCGGTGCGGGGCAAGGACCCTGCAACGCGCGCTATTTTTGCGGCATTGGCGCCTGCCAGGCCTGCGTCGTGTCGGTTGGCGGCACTCCAGCCGAGGCCTGCCTGACCCCGGCACAAGCCGGGCAGCAGGTTCGAACACTGAAGCCGGTGCGCCAATGAGAAGCATGGATGTGCTCGTCATCGGGGGCGGGCCCGCCGGCGTGGCGGCCGCCGCCGAGATGGCGCGGTCCGGCCTCAAGGTGACGCTGTGCGAGCAGGGCGGCGCGTTGGGCGGCGCCATCCATCGCCAGCCGGGCAACCCGGCGCGCGCCGTACCCGTACCGCGCGCGCAGTCGGCGCGCTGGCATAAGCTAAGTGCATTACTGGCCAAGACCGACGCGGAAGTGTTGACCTTCCATGCCTTCATTGGCCTGGACGCCACCGGAGCGGTGCTCGTCGAGGACCGGCGCCAAGGCCGCCTCCTGGTGTTGCGGGTACGGGCATTGGTCCTTGCGGTCGGCGGCCTCGAGCGCGTCGTGCCGCGGCCGGGTTGGCATCTGCCGGGTGTCGTCACTGTCGGTGGATTGCAAGTGATGATGAAAGTGACTGGCCGCGGACCGGCAGGCTCCGTGCTGCTTGCCGGGTCCGGCCCGTTGCTGCTGGCGGTCGCAGCCCAAATGACGGCGCTCGGCGCACCGCCACTCGCCATTCTGGAGCGCAGCCGCCAGGTGCTGTCGCCCCTGCGCGCGGCGCCACTCCTTCTATGGCCGCGCTACCTTGCCGAAGCGGCTGGCTACATGCGGCGCCTCATGCAAGCCGGGGTTCCCTGGCGGCTGGGCTCTAGTGTTCAGACCATCCGCCCGACAGACGATGGGCGGCTGGAGACCGTGATCGTCGACGGGGCCGGCGCAGTGTCGCGGATAGTCGTCGACAAAGTTGCGCTGCACGATGGGCTGCGGTCCAATTCCGACGGCTTGCCGCCGGCCGCACACGCTACCGATCGAAATCCGCATGTGGTTCTGGCCGGAGACTGTCGCGAGGCACTTGGCGGTGTGGCGGCGATCGCCGATGGCCGCAACGCGGCGCAGCAGGTGATCGCCCGGCTCACCGGCGCACCGCCGATGAGTTCTGCCTCCCGGCGCATTGTCGATACAGAACGCCGAGCGCAACAGGCGCTCGCAAACATTTTCGACTTTGGCATCCCGGACCTATTGAAGTTGCCGGATGAAACAATTCTGTGTCGGTGCGAAGGCCGCACCGTCGGCGCGCTGAGGCAAATGCTGGCGACGGACGATCAACCTTCGCCACGCGAGATCAAGCTGAATGGCCGCATCGGCATGGGATCCTGTCAGGGGCGGTTCTGTGTCGAATGGGCAGGCGCGATGCTGGCGCAACAGACCTGCAGCGCGCAACCGGCCGGCGCCGAATTCATCGGCAACCGCTGGCCATCGCGTCCGGTTGCCATCAGGTCCCTGCTCGGTCCTGCAGTCGCCGACGCGATTTCATCCATCCCACCCAACGAGAGCGACTGACCATGGCAGCCCTGGCGCACGTGTCGAGACCGAGCCGAAACGAACAGCTTGAGATCCACTCTCCATATGACGGGCAGCTGGTCGGCACGGTGACGCCGGCCAGCCCCGCCGACATCGCCGCCGCGGTTGCGCGGGCAAAACTGGCGCAGGCGGAATTCCGCTTTTCCATGCCGTTCGAGCGCCGAAATCTCCTTGAGCGGCTAGCCGCCGAGATCGCCGCGGAAGCCGAGCCGCTGGCGCAGCTGCTTTGCGCCGAGGTCGGCAAGACGATCACGGAAGCCCGCAACGAGGTGCGTCGCGCCCAGAACACGCTCAAACTGTCGGGTGATGCCGCGACGTTTCTTGACGGCGAAGTGCTCCATTGCGGCATTGTTGCAGGGGGCGTCGACCGGCAGGCGGTCGTGACCTACGGTCCGGTCGGGGTCGTTGCTGCGATTACGCCATTCAACTACCCGCTCAATCTGCTCTGTCACAAACTCGGTCCGGCCATTGCCGCCGGTAATGCCGTAATTGCAAAACCGTCGCCGAAAGCGCCACTCACCGTGGAGCGGCTCGCAGCGCTTGCCGAACGGGCGGGGTTTCCCAACGGGCTGTTTCAGCTGGTGCATGGCGGCGCCGAGCAGGCAATCACGCTGGCCCGGTCTCAAATAGATCTGCTGAGTTTCACGGGGGGTGCCGTAGCCGGGCTTGCGCTCAGGAATGCCGCGGGGCTGATCCGTTGCCTGATGGAACTGGGCGGTAATGACCCGCTCTTTGTCATGCCCGATGCCGATCTTGACGCCGCCCTGCGCACCACAATTGCGCAACGCTTCGAAATTGCTGGCCAGAGTTGCGCCGCGGTGAAGAAACTGTATCTGCATGCCGATATTCACAATGCATTTCTCGACAACCTGACCGAGGCGGTTGCTGCCCTGCGCCATGGGGATCCGCGCGATCCGGAAACACAGATGGGACCGCTCATCGACATCGATGCCGCAGCCTTTGTCGAGCGCCGCATCGCCAACGCCGTCGGGGATGGCGCCACGCTCGTCCTGGGCGGCACGCGGCGTGGTGCTCTGATGACCCCAACCGTGATCAAGGATGTCCGCCTAGAGTCGGCGCTGTTTGCCGAGGAGACCTTCGGACCGGTGATTTCCGTCCGCCGCTTCGTTGATCCGGTTATCGCGATCGCCGAGGTCAATTCCGGCGCCCATGGACTGCAGGCCGGGGTTTTCACGACCGACCACGACACCGTCAAACTCTTCTCCCGCACGCTGCAGGTCGGCGGCGTGATGATTAACGAAGGCCCGGACTTCCGTGCCGAGCACGTCCCCTTTGGTGGCATCAAATCGAGCGGCCTGGGGCGCGAAGGGGTTCGGATAACGCTCCGCGAGATGAGCGAAACCAAAGTGGTCATCGACTAGGAGAACGCAATGCGGATCGCCATCTACGGCGCCTCGGGCAGAATTGGGACGCGTCTGGTCGAGACAATCCTCGCCCGGCCCGACCTCGAACTCGCGGCTGCCCACGTCTCGCCAAGCTCGTCCTGGCTTGGCCGGGCCGTGGGCGGCACAATCATCGAGTATCGACCGGCAGAGGCGGCGATCAACGCCTATTGCGACGCTATCATCGATTTCTCGACCCCCGAGGCCAGTCTGCAGCTGCAGGAATTGCTGGGCAGCAAACCGGTGCCGGTCGTGATCGGCACCACCGGCTTTTCGGCGGCCCAGCAGGAAGCCCTGGCCAATGCCGCCAAGCTGCGCCCGATCATGCTCGGGGCCAATTTCGGCCCGGGTTTCGGCGCATTCGCGACCAGCGTATTCCGCTTTGCCCAGTTGCATCCGGGGGCGCTCGTGACCGTCGATGAAACCTACCACCAGCGCAAGAAGCGCGTCGCGTCGGGGACCTCACTGCAGCTGGCGCAAGGCATCCGCGACATACAGACCCGGATGGCGGGCGCTCTCGCCCCCGAGCCGGATGTCCACATTCATCGGCTTGCCGACACCGTTGGCATCAATCAGGTGCAATTCGACATGGGCGTCACCAAGGCCAGTTTCACTTTTGCCGTAAACACATTGACCGCCTATGCGGAAGGGGCCTTGAGCGCCGCGGAATGGCTGTCGCGCGAGGCCCGTGGTCCTCGGCTCTACGCACCATCGGACATGTGGTCCTGACGATCAGGCGCGCGGCGGCGGCGCAGGCTTTGAACAAGGAAACGTTATGGCGAACATGATCGAGACATTCTCGGGGGTCTTCACGGCCCTTGTGACCCCATTCGATGACGCGGAAATCGATTTTGCTGCCTATGACAATCTGGTCGAGCGTCAGATTGCGGCTGGGATCCGCGGCCTGGTGCCGGTCGGTACGACCGGCGAGGCGGCAGCGCTTGAAGCCGAGGAGGCGATCGCGCTCATACGGCGCACCGTGGCGGTCGCGGACGGCAGGGCCTTTGTCCTGGCCGGTACGGGCTCAAACAATACCGCCCATGCCGTTGCCGCCGCACGGGCGGCCGAAGCCGCCGGTGCGGATGGATGCCTAGTGGTCACACCCTATTACAACAAGCCCAGCCAGGAAGGCTTGCTGCTCCATTATGGCGCGGTGGCGCGCAGTACCGGCCTGCCGATCGTGCTCTATAGCGTGCCGGGCCGCTGCGGTGTCGAGATTGCGCCGGAAACGGCTGCGCAACTGGCTGAGACCCATGGCAACATCGTGGGGATCAAGGAGGCCGGAGGCCGGAGCGAGCGCATTTCCGACCTGCGCGCGCTGTGTGGAGAAGACTTCGTCATCCATTCGGGAGATGACGCTCTGACCTTGCCGTTCCTCTCGGTCGGAGCGCATGGTGTCACCAGCGTCGTCTCCAATTACGCGCCCAAAGAGATGGTTGCCATGCTCGATGCCTGGCGTCGCGGCGAGCATCATGTGGCCCTTGCCCTGCATCAGCGCATCCATGCGCTGTCCAAGGCAATGTTCGTGGAAGGCAATCCGGTCCCGGTCAAGCAGGCCTTGGCCATCCGTCAGCTGATGAGTGGCAGCGTCCGTGCGCCACTCGCGCCGCTTGGCGCTTCCAGCCGGATCATACTCGAACGGGCGCTCGCGGCCTTCGAGCGTCAATCCGCGTAGACCGGACCTTCCAAGAAAAGACACAAGTCCGGACCGACCGTTTGCATTGAAGAGCCCAGACAAGGGTAGCACAGTTCCCCGCAAGGACGTCGGGCGAACGGGCGCCAGTCACCTGAGAACAAGATTCAACCGATTTTTCTTATCATCCAAGGAGGGACTCGCATGACAATATTCAAGGCCATCCTGGCCGCATCGTTACTCGCACTGGGCATAACGGTCGCCGCGCCGACCATGGCACAGGACAACAAGAGCACAATCGACCAGATCAAGGAACGTGGCGTCTTGCGCGTCCCTGCCATTGTCAATGAGGATCCCTATTTCAACAAGGATCCCCGTACCGGCGAATGGCGCGGTTTCGTCATCGACATGGCCAACGACATCGCAACGACCATCGGGGTCGAACTCGAGGTGGTTGAGAGCTCCTGGGCAAACTCGATCCTCGACGTGCAATCCGGCAAGGCCGATATCGCTCTGGCGCTGACCGCGCTGCCGGCGCGCGCGCTGGCAATATCCTTCTCCGATCCGACCTACTATAATAGCTTTGTGATCGTTTCTCCGAAGCCGGAACTTGCCAATGCCACCTGGGCTTCGCTCAATGATCCTGGCGTGACGGTAGCGGTTGATCTTGGCTCGGCCCAGGACCTGATCACCCAGCAATACCTGCCGAAAGCCAATGTGCTGCGCTTCAAGACGCGCGACGAGGCCATCTTGGCCGTGGCCAGTGGCAAGGCGGACGCGCTCATCAACACCGTTTTGAATTCGATGGTGATGGTCAAGCGCAACGCTCAACTCGGCGCAGTCTATGTGCCGCAGCCACTGTTGTCGTCGCCGTCTGTGATCGGCATCAGCTACGCCGCCGATGAGCAGTTCAAGTCGTTCATCTCGGCCTGGGCGAACTACAATCGCCGGGTCGGCAACAACCAGACCTGGATCGTCAAGGGTTTGGCTCCGTTTGACATTACCATCGAAGACCTGCCCGCGGGCTTCGACGTCGGCGGCTGATGCCTGAAATGCCGGGGCGCTGTTCGCGGCGCCCCGGTAGCACCGCAGGGAGTGACTGATGTACAAGATGGATTTTAGTGTTGTGCTTCAGTCCTGGGACCTGTTCCTGTGGGGCCTGTGGCTGACATTCGCCTATACAACCGCTTCCATTGTGATTGGCGTTGTCATCGGCTTTGCTGTCTGTTTCAGCAGGCTGTCCAACAATTGGTTCATCCGTCTTCTTGCAAGGGCCTATCAGGAAGTGTTCCGGTGTACGCCGCTGCTGGTGCAGTTGCTCTGGTTCTACTACGCACTGCCGCTGCTGCTCGGCTTTTCGCTCGACAACACCACCGCGGCGTTGCTGACGCTGTCGCTCTATGCCGGCTCGTTCTACGCCGAGATCTTCAGGGGTGGCATTCTTTCGATCGATCGCGGACAGACCGAGGCCGCCAAGGCAATCGCGATGTCGGGACGCCAGACAATGTGGCGGATCGTCATGCCGCAGGCGCTGAAGCGCATGCTGCCGGCCTTCATCAACCAGTCGGTCATCCAGTTCAAGAACACCTCGCTGATCTCGGTGATCTCGGTAGGCGAATTGGCCTACATGGCCGCGGTGGTGAACGGGCAGACCTATCGTCCGCTCGAGGCCTATACGGTGGTGGCAGTGCTCTACTTCGCGCTCTTGTTCCCGATGACGCAGGTGGCGGACTATGTCGAGCGGCGGCTTCGCGTCAGCGACTAGCCATGCATCGGAACGAGCGTCCTTGCAGGAAGGTGAGATCATGGATTTGAGTGCACCCGCCACCAGGGAGGCGAAGGCGGCATCCGCCAGCGCCGATGTCATCCTCGACGCCACCGGCCTGAGAAAGAGCTATGGTAAACTCGAGGTGATCAAGGGGGTTGATCTTTCGCTGAAAGCTGGGGAAGTGCTCGCCATCATAGGTCCTTCGGGATCGGGAAAATCGACCTTGATCCGATGCCTCAACATGATGGAAACGCCGTCGGCGGGGGTCATCCGCTACAAGGGGCGACAGGTCGAAACCCGCTTTGCGTCCCGAAAGGAGCGGGTCGGGTACGGCGAATTGCGACGCCATGTCGGCATGGTGTTCCAGCATTTCAATCTCTTTCCGCACAAGACGGTGCTGCAGAATATCTGCGAAGGCCCGCTGGTGGTTCTCAGGGAGCCAAGAGAAAGCGTCGAGGCGCGGGCCATGGACCTGCTTGCCAAGGTCGGCCTGGTCGACAAGCGCGACGTCTACCCCAACCACCTCTCCGGCGGCCAGAAACAGCGCGTCGCTATCGCCAGGGCACTGGCCATGCGCCCGGATGTGCTGCTGCTGGACGAGGTGACGAGCGCGCTGGATCCCGAACTTGTCGGCGAGGTCCTCGAGGTCATCCGGGCGCTGGTTCAGGATGGCATGACCATGGCGATCGTCACGCATGAAATTGCCTTTGCCGCCGATATTGCCGATCGCGTCGCCTTCATCGACGAAGGAGTGATCGCCGAAATCGGTTCCGCTGACAGTGTCATCCACCAGTCCGGCACCGCGCGGCTGCGGACATTCCTGTCACGGTTCCACTCTTGAGCGATGCCCCGATGAGAGTCCTGATTGTCGGGGCCGGCCGGATCGGCTTGGCGGCAGCAGGCATCCTGGCCACTGCGGACGAATATTGGGTGGAGGTCGCCGACGCCACGAGCGAGGCGCTGGATCGGGCAAGCCAGCGCGGCTACCGCACCCGCCACCTTGACGCATCAAGTCTGCCCGATTGTGTCGAGACGCTGAGGGAATTCGATCTGGTCGTCAATGCCGTGCCAATGGGCCTGGGAAAAACGGTGGCGACTGCCGCGCTGCAGACCGGTACGCACTATGTCGATACCGTTGAAGACACCAGCGCCATAAAGGCCCTGGCGCAGACGCCGGGGCATGCCAGCCTGGTTCTGCCCGGCTGCGGGCTGTCGCCCGGGCTGGTCGCCAACATCGCGGCCGAACTCGCCGGTGCGCTGGATGGGCCAGTCGACATGGTCGTCCGCGCGGGCGGTCTGCCCGTCAACCCCTCGACCAGTTTCGGCTATGGGCTTTCCTGGGATGTCGACGGCCTGATCGCCGAATATACCGGCCGCTGCGAGGGCCTCGTGGAAGGTGAACTCGTCAGTGCGCCGCCGCTGCAACAATACGAGCAGTTCGTACTCAATGGCCGTCCGTACGAGGCATTCAGCACGGCGGGCGGACTGGGCGATCTCTGCATGGCGCTAAAGCCAAAAGTGCGCAATCTCAGCTTCAAGACCATCCGCTATCCAGGCCATCTGCAATTGGCGCGCTTTCTCTTCGAGGAACTCGGGTTGAAGCGCCGACGCGACATCTTGCGAACGGTGCTGCGCTATGGTGTTCCCGATGTCGTTCAGGACGTGCTGGTGATTTTCATCAGCGTGCGTGGTCAACACGAGGGGGTTCCGGCGGAACGATCCTACGTGCGCAAGATCTATCACGAACCCATGCGCAGTGCTTTTCCGGTGAGCGCCATGAGTTCCATATCGGCGGCGCATGTCTGCTGCATGGTCGATCTGATCCGGGACAGGACCGTGCACGGCAGCGGACTGATACGACACGAAAGCATCCCTTACCGGCTGATCAGCGAAAATCGCTTCCTGCTGCGTTATCTGGCCTAGCGCCGCGCAATTCCCAACAATTTTGAAAGTATCCGCTACTGGAAAACGGGGCTTGCGAAGTATTTGAGTGTCGGAGCACCCGCAGACCTTGAAAAATGGTAATTACTCACGTCCCGACGTTTGGCGGCAGGGTGGCTTGTCGGCGGGCGGCTATTTTTTCCTGAACCGGGCGGCGAGCACGGTGTTGGCGCGTTCAAGGTCGAACTCTTCGGGGTCGAACTCTTCGCCGATCCAGTCGATCCGTTCGGCGTGTTCGGGATGGGCGGGATCGGCCAGGATGGCCAGCAACGCCTCATAGCCCCAGACGCCGCCGCAGTCTTCTGGCGGACAGTTGCGCTTTCCAGTGATGCAGACGGGGTAGGATACGCCCTCGACCGCCGGCTCGCTCTTTTCGAATGCGACCGTGTGCTCCCAATTGTCGCCGAAGTCATAAGTGTAGGTGAAGCGGACGACCGGAGATCTCAGCAGGCCGTTCAGGGTCACGCGATTTTCGTCGGCGACGTCGTCGACACTGTGCCGATCGCCAAACTGCTCCCCGCCGATGTCGAAGGCATGGAGGTGGCTGTCGTGCCAGCCCATCGCCGCCTGGATTGCGGCGTGCAGGTCGCCGAGCGTCATCGTGCCGGGCATGACCAGCCGTCGCCAGACCGGCGGCTTGGTGCCGCGCAGCGTCACCTTCAGCGTGATGATGTTCTTGCTGGCAATGGTCTTCGGCACAACGGTCTTCGGCACAACGGTCTTCGGCGCGCTGGTTCTGGCCACGGTCTTTTCACCCTTTCGACATTGGACATCGCAGTCAATGTGTCCGCCGCCATTGCTTGCGCGATGACATTGCCGCTGGCAAGGGACGGCGATGGCCCGATCTGGCTATGTGCCGATCGGCAGGGGCCGTTCATCGAGGGTGAGGCGGATGGCGTCGATCGCCCGGATCGATCTCCGGCGCGCGGTCTCGACCACGGACCTGATGTCTGCGTACAGGACGGCGCCCCATTCGGAGCGGAAGCCATTGGTGATCTTGCGGTAGACGGCGCAGGGGCGCAGGGCCCGCTCCGAGCCGTTGTTGGTGGCGGAGAGATCGCGATTTTGGACGAAGACGAAGAGGTGGCGGCGGGTCTTCTTGATGATCGTCTGAAGCTTGATGCCGGCGGGATGGACCGGAGCAACGGCCATGATGCGGTCGAGCCGGCGGTCAAGGTCGGCCTCGTAGCTCTTGAGCGTGGCCTCGCTCAGGTCTGCCCGTCGCCGTCCGATGGCGCAGGCGCGCTTGAGCAGACCCTTCACACTGGGGCCGAGGACGGTGTCGCCCTCGTCGATGGCATATTGCACGTCGCGGATCAGATGCGCGAGACAGACCTGATGTTCCCGCCTGGCCCAACCCATCTGGCCGCCATAGCGGTCGGAGATCCAGTAGTCCGGGCGATGGTCGCCGAGGAAGGCCTGCACCACCGCCTTGGAGCGATGCTTGTCGGCTACGAAGACGGCGCTGTCGGCGTGGTGGAACACCCAGAGCCACCAGTTCGCCTTGCCGACCCGGATCCCGGTTTCGTCGGAGGCGATCGCCGTGCCGGCGAGCAGCCGCGCCTTGATCCGCTCGACCGTCGCCGCGAACGGCTTGGCGCTGGCGCTGAGGATGTTGACCAGCGCACCCTCGCTGATGTCGAGCCCCAACAGCTCGCCCATCACCTCGCGCAGCCGCGCCAGCGGAATGGCTTGGACCGAGCGCAGATAGATGACCAAGGCGCCAAGGTTCGGCCCGAACGGCGATCCCGGCTCCAGTCCCGCCGGCGGCTCGGCCTTGAAGCGTTTGCGGCAGCAGGGGCACACCCCGCCATGCAGCAACACGCGGGTTACGTTGGGCTCGATCCTGGGGATTTCGACGCGGTCGTATTGCTCGCAGACGATCTGCACTACGCCAGACACATCGGCGCCGCAGCCCTTGCAGGTGTTCGCCAGAACCTCGCGCTTCGAGGTCGGATTGGGGTGTAGCGGACGATGCGCGCCACGATGCGGCTTGGCCTTCGCCTTCGGCACTGAGGAGCCGGAGGGCTTCTGCCCCTTCGACGGCGGCACGCTGGAATTGTCGGGTGTCTTCGGCGGCAGGCCCAGCTTGGCTTCGAGTTCGACGACCCGCCCCGCAAGCCGGGCATTCTCCGCCACAAGCATCTCGATCCGCGCAATAAGCGCGGCAATAACGGCGTCCTTGTCGGGCAAATCAGAAGCCTGAGTCACCTCTACGTTGACTCATATTCGCGATTCCGGCGCAACCGAAAAATGCGCCCGGCACCACCCCCGCCGGTATCCCTTCAAACCGAAGGGTCTGAGAGTCCTCTCTGATTGGGTCGTTGCGGTCAAGCTGCTCCTGTATTTTTTCCTGGACCGTTCCGTGGGTCACTCGCTTCTCTTCGCGGTCGGCGCTGGGCCGCCGCATGATGGGGTCAGGAGAGCGAGGCGTCTCAATCTGTTTC
>JAUXUM010000186.1 GCA_030680995.1 Devosia sp. | reverse complement strand
GGTCCCCGAGGTCTACCCCCGGGACATGCCCGGGGGTCGTCCGGGGATGACGGTCCAGTGGGATGGGGCCAGCTGCGGCCACCGTTGAGGGCCGGAGCATCACTTCCCCATCCCCGCGACCGTCTGCTCGCCGCCGCGCGTCAGGTAGAAGGCGGCGAGGATGGGCAGGAAGGTGACGACGACGACGACCATCGCCACCACGTTGGTGACCGGACGCTGACGCGGCCGCACCAGCTCTTCGAGCATCCAGATCGGCAGCGTCTGCTGCTGGCCGGAGGTGAAGGTGGTGACGATCACCTCGTCGAAACTGAGAGCGAAGGCCAGCATGCCGCCCGCCAGCAGCGCCGTGCCGATATTGGGGAGGATGACGTGGCGGAAGGTCTGGAAGCCGTCGGCGCCGAGGTCCATCGAGGCTTCGATCAGCGAGCCCGATGTCCGCCGGAAGCGGGCCACGGCATTGTTGTAGACCACGACAATGCAGAAGGTGGCGTGGCCCAGGATGATGGTCCAGAACGAGAAGGGAATATCGGCAAGTGAAAAGGCCGAGCGCAGCGCAATGCCGGTGATGATGCCCGGGAGCGCGATCGGCAGGATGACCAGAAGCGAGATGGTCTCGCGGCCGAAAAACTTGCTGCCCGAAACCGCGGCGGCGCAAAGCGTACCGAGCACCAGCGCAATGGCGGTGGAGACCGCCGCCACCTGCACCGAAAGCGTCAGCGCCTGCCACACATCGGGTCGGTTCCAGGTGACCTCGAACCATTTGAGCGTCAGCCCCGGCGGCGGCCATTGATAGCTCTTCTCCTCGGTGGAGAAGGCGTAAAGGAAGATCAGCGCCAGCGGCAGCAGCAGGAAGAGCAGCCCCGCGCCTGCGGCGACGGAGAGGCCCAGCGGTGTGCGGCGGGGATCAGAGCGCATCGAAGGCCCCCTGCTTCTTGGCCATCCAGAGGTAAAGGCCCATGATGACGATGGGGACGACCGTGAAGGCGGCGGCGAGCGGAATATTGCCTGCCGTGCCCTGGTGCGCATAGACGGCCTGGCCGATGAACAGCCGCGAGGTGCCGATGATCTGGGGGACGATGTAGTCGCCCAGCGTCAGCGAGAAGGTGAAGATCGAGCCGGCGATAATGCCCGGTAGCGCCAGGGGAAAGATCACGTGCCGGAAGGTCTTGAGCGGGGCGGCGCCGAGATCGGACGAGGCTTCGATCAGATTGCCCGGCACCCGTTCGACCGCCGCCTGGATGGGGAGGATCATGTAGGGCAGCCAGACATAGACGAAGACCAGGAAGGTGCCGATATAGCTGATCGAGAGCGAATTGCCGCCGATCACGGGGATCGAAAGCAGCCAGTCGAGCACGAAGGTGAGATGGAGCTGAGCGAAGACCCAGTTGAGGATGCCTTCCTTGGCGAGGATCAGCTTCCAGGCATAGATCTTGACCAGGTAGCTCGACCACAGCGGCAGCATGACGCCCAGATAGAACAGCGCCTTCCATTTGCCGCGGGCGTAGCGGGCCGCGACATAGGCGATGGGGAAGGCGATGATCGCGGAGGCCAGCGTCACCGTTGCCGCCATGGTCACGGTGCGGACGATGATGTCGAGATTCTGCGGCTTCAATAGTTCCGCATAGGTCTTGAGCGTGAGCTGGCTGCGGTCGACCATCCCCGAGAACTCGTCGATGGCAAAAAAGCTCTGCAGCAGGAGAGCCAGCAGCGAGCCGAGATAGACGATGCCGAGCCACAGCGCGGCCGGCGTCAGCAGCAGGAAGACGAACATCTTCGGCTGCCGCCAGAAGAAATCGGAGAGGCTCCCCAGCCAGCCGCGGCGGTTGGACAAAACGGCGCCGGTCGTGGCGACCGCCGTGCTCATCCCTCGTCCTCCATCAGATGCAGCGCGTCCCTGGCGAAGCCCAGCGCCACGCGCGCCCCTTCGGCCGGCAGGTCATCGGCGGACGGGACCACCGCATGGACGCGGGCACCCTCCAGCTCGATGCCCAGCCGCGTGGTCGAGCCGAGGAAACTGCGCGAGACGACGGTTCCGGTCAGGCGCGAGGCGCCCTCCGCGGCGGCAACCAGATGGATCGCCTCCGGCCTGAGGCTCGCCCAGCGCTTCTCGCCCAGAATGGCTTGCACGAAACCGGGCGGCAACAGATTGGAAGAGCCGACGAAATCGGCGACGAAGCGGGATTTCGGACGCCGGTAGATATCCTCGGGTGTCCCCACCTGCATCACCTTGCCCTTGTCGAACACGGCGACCCGGTCGGCCATGGAGAGCGCTTCGCCCTGATCGTGGGTGACGAAGATGAAGGTGATGCCGAGCGTCCTCTGCAGCGCTTTCAGCTCTTCCTGCATCTGCTCGCGCAGTTTCAGATCGA
>JAUXUM010000221.1 GCA_030680995.1 Devosia sp. | reverse complement strand
GCGCCACCAGCGGCACCAGCAAGGCCTTGTGGGTCAGCTGGCCGGCCTCGATGAGTCGATAAAGGGTTGAGCTGGCCTTGGCTTTTGACATGGCGCCGAAAATATTCGGAACTTCCTGATTTTGCGACAACGGCGCGGTCCTATCGTTAATCGGCTCGCGAACAAGCTCTTTCATTGTTCGCTCTTTGCAGATGAGTTATGCGTCAGCTCCTGCTGGCCGGACGGAGCGCCTGGTGACCACTTTTTTCGCCGAGGAACTGACAGCGCCCGAATTCGCCCATTTCGTCGACGCCCGAACGGTCGGTGTGTTGCCCGTCGCGGCCATCGAGCCGCACGGGCCGCATCTGCCGCTCTCCACCGATTGCGACATCGCCCGTGGCCACTTGGCTCATGTAGCCGAGGTCGTCGCCGACGAAACCAATGTCCTGATCCTGCCGCTGCAGACCATCGGCCATTCGCTCGAACACAGGGGCTTTGCCGGTGCCTTCAGCCATAGCGCGGAGGGCCTGCTGCGGGCCTGGTACGAAGTGGCGGCGGTGTTCCAGGCGGCGGGAGGCCGTCGCTTGATCGTCGTTTCCAGCCATGGCGGCAACTCGGAGATAGGGGCGCTCCTGGTCACGCGGCTGAGGGTCGAGATGGGCATGCTGGCAGTCACGGCCTCCTGGCAGCGCTTCGGCTTTCCGGAGGGGGTGTTCGATCCGCACGAGCCGGCCTATGGCGTGCATGGCGGCGAGATCGAGACCTCGCTCATGCTGCATTACTGGCCGGAGGCGGTACGGACCGACAAAGCGCGGGATTTTGCTTCGGCCGCCGAAGGCTGGGACGCGGAAAGCAAGGAATTGAAGATCCATGGCCGCATCCGTCCCGGCTGGATGACGCACGACCTGAACCCGCTGGGGGCGCTGGGGAACGCCGCCGCGGCCACCGCGGAAAAGGGAGCCGCGGCCGCCCGCCACCAATTGCACGGGTTCGGCGAGCTGATCGCCGATGTCGCGGCTTTCGATCTCGACCGGCTCGGGGACCCCGGATGAGCCAGGACCTCTCCCGCATTCGCGCCTTCGTGCAGGTCTTCGATTCGGGCGGGTTCTCCGCGGCGGCGCGGCAGCATGGCCGCTCCAAGGCGCTGCTCTCGAAATACGTCACCGATCTCGAGGACTATCTCGGGGTGCGGCTGATGAACCGGACGACCCGCAAACTCGCCCTCACCGAGGCCGGCGAGGTCTATTATCGCGAGGCGAGCCAGTTGCTGCAGCAGCTCGACGATCTGGACGCGACCATCTCGGACCAGACTGCCGAGCCGCGGGGGCTGCTGCGCATCTCGGCGCCGCGCAATCTGGGCGAGACCAATCTTGCGCCCGCGATCTTCGCTTTCATGGCCGCCAATCCGATGGTCACCATCGATCTTCGGCTGGAGGACAGGTTCGCCGACCTCGTCGACGAGGGCATCGATGTCGCGCTCAGGCTATCGGTGCTGGCCGATTCGTCGCTCATCGCGCGCAAGATTGCCGATATCGGGCACATGATCTGCGCCTCCCCCGAATTCATCGCCAAACACGGCGTTCCCCAGAACGGGGAGGCGCTCAGAAACCTGCCCTGCATCCTCGACACCAACATGACCGCGCACGCCAGTTGGCGCTTTTCCGACAAGGGCCGGCAATACTCGGTGCATGTGTCCGGACCGGTCCGCGTCAATTCGCCCGCGGCGGCGATGGAAGCGGCGCTGGCCGGCCTTGGCTTTGCCGTAGTGCCGTTCTATCTGGCCGAACCGATGATTGCGGGGGGAAGACTCGTGCCGGTGCTCGAGGACCAGATGCTGGAAGGCGCGAGCCTGCAGGCGGTCTATCCGCACCGCCGGCATCTGGCCGGCAAGGTGCGGGCGCTCATCGATCATCTCGTCAAATGGTTCGAAGTCCAGCCGGTGCGCTAGCGCCGAGGTTCCCGGGAGCACGTGCTATCTTGCGCCTTTTGTTGCTTGTCGTCCTGCTGCTTTCGCTGGCCAGTCCAGCGGCCGCGCATCCGCATATCTTCATCGATGCAAAGGCGACGATCGTCTTCAACAATGCCGGGGAAGTGGTCGCCGTCCGGCACGCCTGGACGTTCGACGAGGCTTTCTCGGTCTGGCAGATCCAGGGGCTCGATACCGACGGCGACGGCATCACCAGCCCCGAGGAGATGCGGGGGCTGGCCGACGAAAGCATGCAGGGGCTGGCCGAATATCAGTTCTATACCTTTGCGGGCGAGGGCGACGGGACGCTACCCATGGTCTCGATGGACGATGCCCGGCTGGTCCACGAGAACGGCCGCTCGACCCTTGCTTTCGGGGTCGAGCTACGGGCCCCCTACCGCATCGAGGACACGCTCGAAATCGCGGTCAACGATCCCGAGTACTACGTTGCCATTACCTTCGCCGGCGCATCCGCGGTCACGCTGGAGAATGCGCCGGCCGGCTGCGGCGTCGCCATGCAGCCGCCGCACGACATGCCCGAGGAGCTTGCCGGCCAGCTCTACGCGTTGCCGCCGGAAGTGACGCAATTGCCGCCCGAGCTGGCCGTTGCGCTGCGCGGGGTGCAGGGCGCGATCCTGGTGAAATGCCCGGCGGGGAGTGCTGCCGTGGAGCCGGCGACCGCCGCGGAGGCGGTGGCGCGGGTGGCGCAGGCGCGGCCGATGCCGTTTGGCGGACCGCCGCCCGAGCCCGGCTTCACCATGCCCAAGACCGGCCTCCTGGGCTGGATCGCCGAGCAGCAACGCGAGTTCTATCAGGCGCTGACCGCAGCGCTGGGGCAGCTCAGGACCGACAACAATGCGTTCTGGGTGCTCGGCTCGCTGAGCTTCCTCTACGGTGTCTTCCATGCCGCCGGACCGGGGCACGGCAAGGTGGTGATTTCGTCCTATGTGCTCGCCAACGAACGGCAGGTCCGGCGCGGCATAGCGCTGAGCTTTGCGGCGGCCATGGTGCAATCGGCGGTCGCGGTCGGCTTCGTCGTCGTCGCCGCCCTCCTCCTGCAAATGACCAGCCTCGCGATGAGCGAGGCCGCCAACTGGATCGGCATCGGCTCGTATGTGCTGGTGGCGCTATTGGGTCTGTGGCTCATCGGGCGCAAGATCTTCGGGTGGGGACACGGCCATCGGCGCAGCATCGACATGGCGAACAAGGCGCGGGCGCATCTTCACGACCATCGCCATCACGATGGTCACGGGCACGATCACGACCACGCGCATCATCTGGTCACCCCGCGGCAGGTGCGGGGCGATTGGCGCGAGCAGCTCGGCGTGGTGCTCGCGGTGGGGGCGCGGCCCTGTTCGGGGGCCCTGGTGGTGCTGGTCTTCGCGCTGAGCCAGGGGCTGCTCGCGGCGGGAATCGCCGCAGTGTTCCTGATGGGGCTGGGCACCGCGATCACCGTCGCCATCCTCGCCACCCTCGCGGTTTCGGCCAAGGGCCTCGCCCTGCGCTTCGCGGGCGCCAATGGCGGGCCGGTCTCCTGGCTGGTCTGGTGGGCCGAATTGCTCGGCGCCATGCTGGTCTTCACCTTCGGCGTTGTGCTGCTGCTGGCGAGCATCTAGCCTGCCGCGGCGACACCGGCGCACTTGCGCAGCCGGAACATGCAGTTAAGGTGCGCTTCTTGGAACTTTTCCAAACTTGCGGTTCATGATGGCGACCCTGCGTCCCGCCGACCACCCTCCTGTTCATACGCCCAAGATCGGCGTCCTGCTGCTCAACCTCGGTACGCCCGATGCCACGGACTACTGGTCGATGCGGCGCTATCTCTCCGAATTCCTCTCCGATCGGCGGGTGATCGAGACCAACCCGCTGATCTGGCAGCCGATCCTGCAGGGGGTGATCCTGTCGACGCGGCCGCAGAAGAGCGGCGAGAATTACATGCGCATCTGGGACAAGGAAGCGAACGACAGCCCGCTCAGACTGATCGGCCGGCGCCAGGCCGAAAAGCTGCAGGCGCGGCTGGGGGAGGGCGTCGTCGTCGATTTCGGCATGCGCTACGGCAACCCTTCGACCGCGTCGCGGCTCGAAGCGCTGCAGGCGGCGGGCTGCCAGAAGATCCTCCTGGCGCCGCTCTATCCGCAGTATTCGGCAACGACCACCGCCACGGCCAACGACAAGGCCTTCGAGGCGCTGGCCAGGATGCGCTGGCAGCCGGCCGTCCGCACCATGCCCGCCTATTTCGATGAGCCGGTCTATGTCGAGACACTGGCGCGGAGTATCGCCGATGGCGTCGCGGCGCTCGATTTCGAGCCCGACATAGTGCTCACCTCCTATCATGGAATGCCGCAGCTCTATCTCGAGCGGGGCGATCCTTATCACTGCCAGTGCCTGAAGACGACGCGGCTGGTGCGCGAGCACCTGGGCTGGCCCGAAGAGAAACTGATGGTGACGTTCCAGAGCCGGTTCGGGCCGGCCGAGTGGCTGCAGCCCTATACGGACGAGACGCTGATGGCGCTGCCGGCGCAGGGCAAGAAGAAAGTCGCGGTGTTGGCGCCGGCCTTCTCGGTCGATTGCATCGAGACGCTCGAGGAGATCGCCATCACC
>JAUXUM010000217.1 GCA_030680995.1 Devosia sp. | reverse complement strand
ATGACGATCTCGTCGATGCCGGCCTCGCTGCCCTCGAGCCCGAAGCCGTCGGCGTCATTGATGCGGCGCAGCGTCTCGCGCATGCCGAGCGCCGCCCGGCAGGCCCGGCGGGCATGGTCGGAGACGTCGACCGGCGCGTTCCAGAACGCCATGATGGCGTCGCCCACGAACTTGTCGATGGTGCCCAGCTCTTCGACGATGCGGGCGCCCAGCGCGCCGAACAGCGTGTTGAGCACCGACAGGATGCGCCGCGGCTCCAGTTTTTCGCTGAGCGGCGTGAAATCGCGCACGTCGGTGAACATGACGCTCAGTTGCCGGGTTTCGCCGCCAAGCTTCAACCGCTCGCCATTGCGTTCGATCTCGGCGAGCAGCGAGGGCGCCACGTAATAGCCGAAGGCGCGCCGGATCTGCCGCTTGTCGGCATCGGTGATGAGGAACTGGAAGAACACCAGCGACGCATAGACCAAAGCGAGGCCGACCAGCGGAAAGCTCGGATCGATCATCACCCCCTGGCTCGAGAACATCAGCCACGAAAAGCTCGCGGCCCCGATCAAGGAGGCCGACCCGATCAGCAGCCCCGCCCGCGGGCCGAGCCTGAGGATGGCAAAGACCAGCAATATACCCAGCGCCACGAAGCCGGCGATCTCGAGCCCCGACACCCAGTCGGTGCGGGTCAGGTAGGCGCCGGCCAGCATCTGCTCGACCGCCTGGGCATGGATGGAAACCCCGGGGACATTGTCGCCCAGCGTCGTGCCGTGGATGTCGAGCAGCCCGCTGGCCGAGGTGCCGAGGAACACGATGTGGCCGGCGACGCGGTCGGCGTTCCGGGCGTAGCCGGGGGCGAGGATGTCCTTGGCAGGAATATAGAGCTCGGGCGTCGGCTCGCGGTAGTAGAGCCAGAGTTCGCCGCCCGGCATGGTCGGCACCGTGATGTCGCCGATGCGCACGCTTTCCACGAAGCCTTCGCCCTCGGTTTCTCCAAGCACCACGATGGTCGAGACGCCAAGCGCCAGCCGCAGCGCCTCGACCGACAGCGTCGGGAACAACTGCTTGCCGTCCGACCACAGCAGCGGAATGCGGCGCACGGCACTGACATTGTCCGCCGCGCTGAGGCTGAGGCTGCCCAGGCCGGGTGCCGCCTCCGCCAGCGCCGGCAGCGGCAGGACCGCGCCCTGCAGCCGCGGCACGGCGGCGACCGGGTTCTTCCCGCTGATCGCGAAGCCGGATTTCGGCGCCGCCGGCAGCGCGTCGCTATAGGGCGAATCGGCGAAGCCGAGCGCGACCGGCGCCGGCGCGATGGATGCGGCCAGCATGACATCGTAGTCGGGAAGCATGGCCGGCCCGGCAATGCCTTGCAGGCTCCGGGCGATCCGCGCCGGCGACAGCCGGTCCGGCTCGGGCAGCAGCATGTCCAGCGCGATGGCCGCCGCCCCCATTTCGGTCAGCCGGTCGATGATGGTCGCCAGCCTGTCGCGCGGCCAGGGCCATTGCCCGACCTCGCGCAGCGAGGCTTCGTCGATATCGACCACCCTTATGGGGAAATCGGCATCGGGCCGGGGCTGGCTGCGCTGGTAGAAATCGAAGGCGATCTCGCGCAGCGCCTGCACCGGATAGGGATCGCCGGCCCGCAGCAGCCCCAACCCCAGCACCAAGCCGAGGCCGAAGAGCGTCGGAACGAGGCGCCGCTTTGCCATGGTGAAGTGATAGCCGATGGTCCGGGACTTCACCAGCAGGTCTGGCGAGGCTACGGTTCGAGGCCTAATTTCATATTATACGATATATTGTCGGGTGGCACGAACACGCCCGGATCGCTCAGCGAATCCGCTCCGCCGCCGCTCGGGGGCTTGTTCAGGCAGCGCTCGGCGCGGTCGACCCGGAATTCGCGCAGCAGCGGCCGCTGGCTCACCGCATAGATGAACATCTGGCGCAGCCTGGCGCGCTCGGCGCCGGTGACGTCGTCGGTGTCCCCGATCACCACCGCATCGTCGGCGCTCACCTCGCCCAGTTCGCACATGGCGTTGAGGATGAAGCACTTGTCGCCGCGCTCGTTGCAGTTGATGGTCGAGCCGTGCAGTTGCAGCACGAAATGGCGCAGTGCGGTGACGTAGAGCTCGAACGCGGTGCCGCGCACCCCGATGGTGCCGGTCGGCGTCTTGATCAGGTAGCGGTCCTTCGGCGCGCCGCCGGTGACGAAACGGAAGGTACCGGCCAGCGCGCTGAGCGCCAGCTTCCCGGCCGAACCGTCCTCGCGCAGCAGATAGTCTTCGATCAAGAGCGAGGAGTTTGGCCCGACCACCAGTTCGGTGCGGTCGTCGAACTTGATCTGCACCTGTCCACTGGCGCCGGTGACGACGCGGTCGCCGATGAAGATGTCCGAGCCGACCACGAGCAGGCGCGTTTCCGCCTTCGCCCTCGCCTCGGCCTGTGGATCGACGCCCATGGCGGTTCCCGAGGCGGCCATGGCCGACCCCTGGGTTAGGAACCAGACGGTACATACGACGAGACCGAAAACCAGCTTCTGCATTTGGCCAACCTCGGATGAAGGCCGGGGACCGCGCCCCCGACGCAGGCCGGATCGCACAATATTTCTGAACCCCGGCTGAACAATAAGAACAGCAGAGCATGACTTGAATCAAGTCTGTGCTTGAAAGGCGCTTTCAGGATTGCCAGCATGCGTGGGGGAGATTTCGCCGGACGACATGCGCGTCCGTCGCGAGTGGTCGTCTGCGGCAGCAGCTCGAGGGAAGCTTTCCAATGATATTGCTGTTTTTCAGCCTGCTTGTCGGACTTGAGATCAAACACTACGTCGCCGACTATTTCCTGCAGCCCGCTTGGATGCTGGGCGGCAAGGGCAATCTGCGGCATCCGGGCGGCTATGCCCACGCCGGCGTGCATGTGGGCCTCTCGGCCATCGTCCTTTATGTGGCGGGCACACCGCCCATGACCATGGCGCTGCTGCTGGCGGTCGAATATGTGATCCACTACGGGCTCGACTATTCCAAGATCCACTATTCGCGCGGCGTGCACGTCGACACCAATCCGCGCCGCTTCTGGGTGCTGCACGGGGTCGACCAGCTCACCCACCAGCTCACCTACGCGGCGATGATTTATGTCGTACTGCAGGCCAAGGGCGTACTGTAGGGCCCCCGAAGGTCAGCAATCCGCGGCGTCATCCCCGCGCAGGCGGGAGAAGCCCGCCCTACCGCTTCTTGCCCGCCTTGGGCTCGTCCGGTTTCTGCACCAGTTGCGCCAGGATGCGGTCGACCAGATCGAGATCCTCGCGCTTGCCCGCCGCCTGCTGCTGCAGATCGACCAGGTAGGAGGTGGTGTAGTAAAGCCGCCGCGCCAACAGGCTGGCCACGTAGATGGCGATTTCGGGTTGGCTCTGGAGGAACTTGATGGCGTCGTCGATCATATAGGCCTTGACCGCCGACAGCGCCTTGACTGTGGCGCTATGGGGCATGTCGAGCAGCACCGACATTTCTCCGAAGATCGAGCCGGGCTCGTCGATATAGCTGACCTGGGTCTCCTTGCGGAGCACCTCCACCTGCCCCTCGATGAGAACGAAGAGCTTGCCGTCGCGCCCCCCCTCTTCGATCAAGACCGAGCCGGGCTTGAAGCTGCGTGCCTCGCGCCCTTCGCAATAATCCAGAATGTCAGCCATAGGCCCCTCGCCGCTTTCCGCGCGCGCCGACAATGCGCCATCTGCTGCGGTTTCGTCAAATATCGCGGCGTCGAATAGGCAGGCTAGCGGAGCCTTTTTCCACCCGCGTCAAAGACATAGGCGCGAGCCGCTGAGATTGAGACGGTGAGCGTGTCGGAGCCCAGTTCATGCAGCGCCGGGTCGCGCTCGATCACCAGTTCCTCGCCTTTGACGGTGTTGGCATAGGCAAAGCTGGTCGAACCCAGGTGTTCGGCCACATCGACCGTGACGGTGATATCGCAATCCCCCGCCCCGGCGCGTCCGAAATGCTCGGGCCGCACTCCGAGGATGACCGGCGTGCCCTCGAATGGCCGCGCGCCCTCGAGCGGCATCGCCAGCCGCGCCCCGCCCTGATGGGGAAGTTCGAGGGTGATGCCCCCGCCGCCGCTGCCGATCACCTCGGCCGCCATGAAGTTCATCCTCGGCGAGCCGACGAAGCCGGCGACGAACTGGCTGTCCGGATCGCCGTAGAGATCGAGCGGCTTGCCGATCTGCTCGATATTGCCGGCTCTGAGCACCACGATCTTGTCGGCGAGCGTCATTGCCTCGGTCTGGTCGTGGGTGACGTAGAACATCGTCACCCCCAGCTCCTTGTGCAGGCGCGAGATCTCGACCCGCATCTGCACCCGGAGCTCCGCGTCGAGATTCGAAAGCGGCTCGTCGAACAGGAACACCTGCGGCTGCCGCACGATCGCCCGGCCGATGGCGACGCGCTGCCGCTGCCCGCCGGAAAGCTGGCGCGGCCGCCGCCCCATCAATTCGCTGATGCGCAGGATTTCCGCCGCCCGGCGCACCCGCGCCTCGGTGTCGGCTTTCGGGTTGCCGGTCATCCTGAGGCCGAAGCCGAGGTTCTGCCCGACCGTCATATGCGGATAAAGGGCATAGGACTGGAACACCATGGCGATGCCGCGATCGGCCGGCTCGACGTCGTTGACCTGCTTGCCGCCGATCAAAATCTCCCCGCCCGTCACATCTTCGAGCCCGGCGATCATGCGCAGCAATGTCGATTTCCCGCAGCCGGACGGTCCGACGAACACCACGAACTCACCGTCCTCGACCTCGAGCGAGGCGTTGTGGATGACCCCCACGGCGCCGAAACTCTTGACCACGTTCCTGAGCGAGACTCCGGCCATGCGCCGCCTCCTACTTGATGGCGCCGGCGGCGATGCCGGCGATGAAATGGCGTTGCAGCAGCACGAAGACGACGAGCATGGGGGCGGTCAGCATCACCGCGCCGGCCATGATGCCGCCCCAACTGACCTTGGTGAGCCCGATCAAGGTCCCGAGCGCCACCGGCGCGGTCATGGCGCCCGGCTTGGAATTGATCAGCAGTGGCCAGAGGTAATTGTTCCAGCTCGCGAGGAACAGGATGATCGAGAGTGCCGCAAGCGTCGGCCGCGCCAGCGGCAGGGCGACGAAGAGGAAGATCCGCCATTCCTTGACGCCCTCGACCCGCGCCGCATCGAACAGTTCGTGCGGCATCATCGAAAAGCTCTGGCGCATGAACAGCACGCCCAGCGAATTGAACAGCGGCGGCACGATCAGGGCGATCCAGGTATTGGCCAGCTTGAAGTCGCGCGCCACCATGATGAACTGCGGAATGACCACCACCGCATATGGCAGCGTGATGGTGCCCAGGATGATGGCGAGGACGGCGCCCTTGCCGAAGAACTGGTAACGGGCCAGCGCCCAGCCGGCCATCGAGGTCAGCGCCACCGAGAGCAGGGTGTAGGTGAGCGCGACCGAGATCGAGATCATCATGGCCTGGATGAAATCGGTATCGCGCTGCAGGTTGGCGATATTGTCCAGGAATCGGGTCGAGGGCAGCAGCTCGATGTTGGGGCTGAAAATTCCGTTGTCCGGCATGGTCGAAAACACCGCCATCATCCACAGGGGAAAAAGCCAGACAATGGCCAGTGGGGTCAGAAACAGGTGCAGCGCAATCGACTGCGTCAGCCTGGCGGCGGACTTGCTTTTCATTTCGGTTCCCTCGTCACCCACAGTTGCAGCAGCGAGATGGCGATGGCGAGCCCCGCCATGGCGTAGGCCACCGCCGACGCGTAGCCGAAGTTGAGCGAGGTGAAGCCCTGCCGGTAGAGAAAGACGCCCAGCGTCTCGGTGCCGCCGCCCGGCCCACCACGATTGGTGATCAGGAACGGCTCGGTGAAGAGCTGCATCGTCCCGATGATCGAGAGGATGACACAGAAGACGATGATCGGCCGCAGCAGCGGCAAGGTGATGTAGACGAACTGCCTGAGCTTGCTCACCCGATCGAGCGTTGCCGCTTCGTAGACGTCCTCGGGGATCGACTGCAGCCCGGCGAGAATGATGATGGCGTTGTAACCGGCCCAACGCCAGGTGACCGCGATGATCAGCAGGGCCATGGCCGGAGTGGCGTTGGAGAACCAGTCCACGCTCGGCAGGCCCACACCGTTGAGCAGCTTGTTGATGATGCCGAAATCGAGGTTGAACATCAGCCGGAAGACC
>JAUXUM010000013.1 GCA_030680995.1 Devosia sp. | reverse complement strand
AAGCCGTATTGCTTGGGCACTTCGAAATCGGTGATGGTGCACGGATCGTAGCCGCCGATCTGGAAGCAGACGACGACGAAGTCGGCTCCTTCCAGCGCCTCGCGCTGGCCGGTACAGGTTTCGACCGTCGCCGGAACGCCGAGCGTCGAGATCAGTTTGCCGGCAATGATGGCGCTCTCTTCGAGACGCTGCTCGTTGATGTCCATCAGCGCGATGCGCGCGCCGGTGAGCGCCGGCCGGTACAGCACGTCGCCGACGATGTTCTTCATGAACACCGACGAGCCGGCGCCAATGAAGGTGATCTTGGGGTTAGCCATGGAAAGTCTCCGCTAAAGTATGTTTGCGCCGGCTAGGCAGCGATTTCGAATGCGGCCCTGACCAGCCGCGAAGTATATTCGGTCTGGGGGTTACTGAGCACTTCGTCGACCGACCCCTGCTCGACGATCTTGCCGTATTGCATGACCATGACCCGGTGGCAGAGCGCCCGCACGACTTTGAGGTCGTGCGAAATGAACAGGTAGGAAAGCCCCTTCTCGTCCTGCAGCTTGCGCAGGAGTTCGATGATCTGGGCCTGCACCGACAGGTCGAGCGCCGAGGTCGGCTCATCGAGCAGGATGAACTCGGGCTCGAGCGCGATGGCCCGCGCGATGGCGATGCGCTGGCGCTGACCGCCCGAGAACTCGTGCGGAAAGCGCTGCAGGATAGTGTCGGGCAGGCCGGCATCGCGGAGCGCCTGGCGCACCCGGTCCACGCGTTCGCGGCCGTTGGCACCGATATGGTTGACGATCAGGCCTTCCTCGATGATCTGGCGGATCGACATGCGCGGATTGAGCGAAGCGAAGGGGTCCTGGAAGACGATCTGCATGCGGCTGCGCAACGGCCGCATGGCCTTGCGGTCCCGGTCGTGGATGGGTTCGCCGTTGAAGAATATCTCGCCGCCCTGGTTGCCGATCAGCCGGATCAGGGCCTGCCCGAAGGTGGTCTTGCCCGAGCCGGACTCTCCGACGAGGCCGAGCGTTTCGTGGCGCCGGAGATTGAGATCGAGATTATCGACGGCCACGAGCTCAAAGAAATCGGGCCGCAGGAAGCCGCCGCGCTTGAGCGTGAAGGCGACCTTGACCTTGCGCCCCTCCAGCACGGTTTCCGAGGTCTCCGCGATCGGCTTGGCGGAGCCTTTGGGTTCGGATGCCAGCAGGTGCCTGGTGTAGGCGTGCCTGGGGTTGGTGAAGAGTTCCTCGGTGCGGTTGTGCTCCTTCACCTCGCCGTCCTGCATGACGTAGACGTAGTCGGAGAACTGGCGGACGATGGTCAGATCATGGGTGATCAGGATCACCGCCATGCCGTATTTGGCCTTGAGTTCCTTGATGAGATTAAGGATCTGGGCCTGCACGGTGACATCGAGCGCGGTGGTCGGCTCGTCGGCGATCAGAACGTCCGGCCGGTTGGCGAGGGCCATGGCGATCATCACGCGCTGGCGCTGGCCGCCCGACATCTGATGCGGATATTGCCGCAGGCGCGCCTCCGGCTCGGGAATATGCACTTCCTCGAGCAGCACCCTGGCGCGCGACATGGCCTCCTTCCGCGATATCCTGTTGTGCAGGTGCAGGATCTCGCAGAGCTGCTGGCCGATCGTATAGACCGGATTGAGCGAGCTCATCGGCTCCTGGAAGATCATGGTCAGGTCGTTGCCGCGAAGCTTGCGCATCTCCCTGTCGGAAAGTGCGACGATATTCTTGCCGCTCAGCGTGATCCTGGTTTTCGGGTCCACCGTGGCGCGCTTGGTCAGGAGCCGCATGACCGTTCGCGCGGTCACCGATTTGCCCGAGCCGCTCTCGCCGACCAGCGCGATGGTCTCGCCCTTGTGCAGCTGGAACGAGACGTCGCGCACGGCTTCCACGACTCCGCCCTCGACCTTGAAGCGGACCGCGATCTTGCGCGCGTCGAGGATCAGCTCGCGGCCGTGCGATCCAAGGTCATAGCGTTCCGTGGGGGCGAGAGAGCTGGTTGCGTCGGTCATCGGTGCGGCCAATCAATAGGGATCGATGGCGTCGCGCAGACCGTCGCCCAGCGCGTTGAACGCAAAGACGGTGATGAGCACGAAGACCACGGGGGAGAGGATCCAGGGGTAGGACCCGATGACTGAGAAGGTGCCGGTATCCTGCAGCATCAGGCCCCAGGAGATCAGCGGCGGCTTCACCGCGAAACCGAGGAAGCCGAGGAAGCTTTCCAGCAGAACGACTGAAGGAATGGCGATGGTGACAGCCACGATCAGGTGGCTCGACACATTGGGCAGGATGTGCCGCCCAATGATGCGCATGTCGCTCGAACCGACGGCAATGGCGGCACGCACATACTCGATGCGCGCCAGCGCCAGCGTCTTGGACCGCACCTCGCGGCTGAGCTGGGCCCAGCCGAGCACCGCCATGACGCCGATGACGAAGGCGATGAAGACGTTGGAGGGCGCCGTCACCGGGATCAGCGAGGTGAGCGCCAGGTAGAGCGGCAATTGCGGGAAGGCCAGCACGAATTCCACGAAGCGCTGCACCCAGATATCGAGCTTGCCGCCGAGGTAGCCCGACGCAATGCCCACAAAGGTGCCGACCACGGTAGTCAGCAGCACAACGATCAGCGCGATCGTCAGCGAGATCTGCGAGCCGACAATGCCGCGCGAGAGGATGTCGCGGCCGAACTTGTCGGTGCCGAGGAAATGGATGGGCCGGCCGTCGACCGCCCCGAGAAAATGGATGTCCGCAGGGATCAGCCCCAGCAGATTGTAGCGGTGGCCCCTGACGAAGAAGGCCAGCGCCGTCGGGTTGGTCTTATCGGGTCCGGTCAGCGGCTGGTAGGTAACGGGGTCGAACTCCCCGGTTTCCACGATCGGATAGACGTAGGGAAGTATACTGAAGCCGCCATCTGGCGCCTCGAGAACGATGTGATCGGGTGGCGCGAACGCGAGATCGGCCCGCTTGGGATCCATCGGCGCGAAGAAATCGCCGAAGATCGCCATGACAATCAGCAGCACGCAGAGCACCAGCCCCATCATGCCCATGAACGAGCGGCGAAAGCGCCGCCAAACCAGCGTCAGATAGCCTTCGTTGCCGTGGGCGAAGCGCCCCTGGAACACCGGTTCGGTCGGCGCCTCGACGGCGTCGGCGGGGGCCGGACCGCCGGCAACGTCGGTCGGGAGCGGGATCGAGGATCTGAGTTCGGTCTCGGTCACTCCTTGCCCCCTCCACCCAGCCGGATGCGCGGATCGAGCACGACCAGTAGCAAGTCTGCAATGATGTTGCCGATGATCAGGGTTGCCGCCAGCACCAGCATGAATGTCGCCGTGACGTAGACGTCGCCCACCGCCATGGACCCGGTGATGGCGGGTCCGACGGTGGCGAGGCCGAAGACGATGGCGACCTCGATCTCGCCGGTGAGCATGTAGGGCAGCACCACGCCCTGGTAGGCGACCAGCGGATGCAGGGCATTGGGGACGGCATGCTTCATGATCACGGCACCTTCCGACAGGCCCTTGGCCCGAGCCGTCTCCACATACTGCGAGTTCAGCACGTCCAGCAGGTTCGCGCGCATCACCCGCATGTTGTAGGCCAGCCCGCCAAAGGTTGCGATGAAGACCACGGGCCAGACATGCTTGACCAGGTCGACGAACTTGTCCCAGCTCCAGGGCGCGCCACCATAGCGGGACGAGAAAAAGCTGCCGATCTCCTGGACGTTGAGCCTGAACGCAAGAATGTAGATGATGATCAATGCCAGCAGGAATCGCGGCACGGTCATGCCGAGAAAGGAAATGACGCCGAAGGTGGTGTCTATCCAGCTGTATTGCCGCGTCGCGGCGACGATGCCCATGCCGATGCCGAGAACGGACGCAAGGAAGTGACAGGTCAGCGCCAGCAAGATGGTGCGCGGCAGGCGCTCCGCTACGACGTCGCCGACGGGCTTGTTGTAGTAGAGCGAGTGACCGAAGTTGAATTCGGTGACGATGCCCTTCATCCAGTTCAGGTACTGGATCGGCAGCGGATCGTTGAGCCCGTTGGCTTCCCGATAGGCCTCGGCCTGGATCTCGGCCTCTTCGGCGGTCGCGCCGCCCTGGTTCATCAGCATCGAGCGGATGTAGTCGCCGTAGTCGCCCGGAGGAGCCTGGATGAT
>JAUXUM010000209.1 GCA_030680995.1 Devosia sp. | reverse complement strand
AAGGAACCGCGCGGCATCGGCGGCATCTTCTACGACCACCATGACAGCGGCGACTGGAATGCGGACTTCGCCTTCACCCAGGATGTCGGGCACGCCTTCCGCGACATCTACCCAGCCCTCGTCCGTCGCAATTTCGAGACGCCCTGGACCGAGGCCGACCGCAATGAGCAGCTGATCCGCCGCGGCCGTTACGTCGAGTTCAACCTGCTCTACGACCGCGGCACAACCTTCGGGCTCAAGACCGGTGGCAATGTCGACTCGATTCTCTCCTCCATGCCGCCCGAAGTGCGGTGGCCGTAGGCATTTGTCCTGAGGTTGAGGACGGCGTTGCTTCGTGTTCCCTCGGCAAGGCGAACACAGGACGCGTAGTGACGCTCACCGACATCTCGATTTCCGGGTTCCGCTCGATCCGGAGACTACGCTTTCCGCTGCGCCGGCTGCCGCCCTTCATCGCACGCAACGAGCCCGAGACGAGCCCTCCACCCCAAGCGCCTTCCAGCCCTGGCGAGGCTGATCGCGCGCGCGGCGGACGAAGCCAGACCTGGATGGTCACGCATTCGCACGAACTTGCCGGTCTTCTCGCCGACAAAACAGGCACCGTTCCGCGTCAAGCCATCCGCAAGGACGGCGCCACCTGGTTCGAAGGCCTCAACATGGTGGGCGAGTTCGAAAAGGACTGGCGTCTTCCTCCCCGCCGTGGCGCCTGCTATTCTCCGGGTGCGGCGCTGCCGGCCGCCATGGGCCCGCCGGGTGCCACCAATTCGTCGGCCGTCCTGATCCTGCCCACGGGATGGAAGAATCGCCCCCCCGCTACCAGCAGGGCCGGCAGGATGAAGAGGTCGCCCAGAAGTGCCAGGGCCAATGCGGTGACGAACAGCGAGCCGAAGAGCGCCACCTGCGGAAGCTCCGAGAAGGCGACGATCGCCGTGCCCGAGCACAGGATGATGGTGGTGGCGATGATGGCGCCGCCGATGCGTTCGATCGTGTGCCTGATTGCCTCGATGTGCGATCTCCCCTCCTTCCGCCGGTCGTGCATGTAGTGCGACAGGAAGTGGATCGTGTCGTCCACGGCAATGCCGAAAGCGATCGTAAGGGCCAGCACGGTCGTCATCTGCAGGCCAGCTCCGGCCCACCAGAGATAGGCCTCGGTGCCCAGCACAGGGAACAGGTTCGGAATGATGGAGACCAGCGCCAGGCGCCATGACATGAAGGCGAAGCCGATGAGGAAAAGATTCACCACCACGCTCAGGCTCAGGCAAAGTTGCAGGCTGCGTACGATATTGTCCGTGGCGAAGGTGGTGAGGATGCGGAAGCCGCCGATCTCCGCCCCCTCAATCCCGGCGGCTTTGATGTCGGCCTCGGTGTCGGTCACGAGCTTCTTGAGCGCGCCGGACTCTATGATCGTCGGCATGAAGCCGGTGACCAGCGCCTGCGTGTTGTCGTCGGTGACGAAGCGCCGCTTCATGAACGGCCCCACGGCGCTGAAGATTTCGTCGCGGGTGAAGCCGGAATCCGCATAGTGCTTGAAGCTGGCGGCGGAGATCACCTTGTTCTCGCCCAGGTGCTTTTCGAGGATTTCGTGCACCGTCCGAATGGTGTCGAAATCGGCGTCTCCGACGCTGGCAATCCCCTCCTTGAGCGGCACGCGGACGTAAAGCGGCGCCACGCCCCCCACGCCCTGGTCGATGCTCTCGGCGGCATCCAGTGCCGTCGAGCCCTTGGCGAGGAAATCCTCAAAGGAAAAGCGGGGCTGGATCAGGAAATACGGAACGAGCAGCAACGCGGTCGCAACAATGCCGGCGATGGCGATCGGCCGGCCCAGCCGGCTTGCCAGGAACCAGGAAAGCGGCAGCGGTGCGGAGAGGGCGAAGCTGGGCGTCTTGGGCAGCTTGAGCCCGAGCCGGAGCGCTGTCTTGAGCAGCAGCGGCAGAAAGGTCATGACCGAGATGAAGCTCAGCATGGAGGCGATGACGCCCGCCATTGAAAACTCCTGGATGCCTTGACCCGGTGTGAGCGAGAGCGAACCAAAGGCGATCAGGGTCGTCAGCATGGTGAGCGCCGCCGCCGGACCGACGACCTTCACCGTCTCGTCGATTGCCTTGGACGGATTCATGCCGTCGCGCCAATAGGCGAGCCAGTTGAAGATGAGGAACAGGCTCTCGGCGAAGGTGATGACCAGCACCAGCGTGGTGACGATGATGGTGAGGAACGAGAACGAGCCGAAGAAGAGAAGCACGACACCCATGGCCCAAAGCACGGCCACGAAGGGTGTGGCGGCCACGATGAGCGCGCCCCAGAACGAGCGGAGGCTGAAAAGGGCGATGAGCGCGCCGAGCGCGAAACCGTAGACCGTGAACTTGACCTGATCGTCCACCGCCGCGTTGAGCATCTCGCCGGTCCAGATCGGCGGTCCGGTCAGCTCGACATGCATGTCGTCGCCTTCGAACGTGGCGGCGAGTTCCTTGAGCTGGGCGATCATGGTCTTGACGCCGCCGCCTTTAGTCGTCTCCGGATCGGGGAACATGATCATCACCACGCCCGAAAGATCGGGGTTGATCAGATTCCGCATCATCGGATCGTTCTGCTGCAAATCCGCCATCGCGGCGGCGACCTGCGCCGAACTGGTCATTTCCTCGGGCACGGCGGGAACCGTCCCGCCGCCCTGGGCAGGCTTGCGCAGCGAGAAGGGAGAGAGCGTGCCGGCCGCAAACTCGTTGAGCTCAAGCTCGAAGGCAAGCTCGCGCATGCGCTCGAGCACCCGCGGCTGGGTCAGCCTGGGCGACGTCACGAGCAGATAGATGTCATTCTCGAACGTGCCGAAAGTGTCGGCCAGGTGCTTGTAGGCATCGTATTCGGGGCCGGAATGGGCATAGACCCGCAGCAGATCGCCATCGACATTGGCGCGCGGGACCTGCGTGACCGCCAGAATACTGAGCAAAAGCACGAAGACTGCCGCGATCCTGGGGAACTTCAGCGTGAGACGTCCCAGATTTTCGAGACCGAAACCGATGGACCGCCTATAAGTAAGCATATCGCGGAATCGTGTCCCGACAGATTCACTCGACATACGTCGCGCCCCTCATCCCTGTAAGCATAGCACCATTCGGCGCTCCGCGCCGTTTTGCTTCCTATGAACTGGAACGCGGCATTTGCCAAGCCGTTCTCTGGCGCCTTGCCCTGCCCCTGCCCCAATGCAATGGTCACATTAGAGGCCACAAACGAAGGAGGACGGGATGAAACAGTTCGAATGTGGTTCGCTGGTGCCGGGCTGCACCTGGCACACCGAAGCGGAGGAAGGTGCCGAGATCGTCCGCCGCGCCGCCGAACATCTGCGCACCGCCCACGGGGAGTCGGTGATCCGGCCCGGCATGGTCGAACAGATCAAGGCGCGTGTGCACGAGGCCGCTGAATCACGGCGCCAACAGGCCTGAGGCAGCCTCAGCGCAGCGTTTCCGGGCGTTCCACTTTTGCCAGCAGCGCATCGCGGTCGAGGGCGAAACCGCTCTCGATCCAGAGTTGTTCGAGCCGGTCGAGTTCGACCCCCAATGCTTTGCCCGGCCGCATGCCGAGACGTACCAGATCATCCCCGCCCAGCGGGAAGCGCGGTACGTTCAACGATTGCAGCTGCTCGGTGACGGCGAGTCTGCCGGCGTCGGTCCAGTCGGCGAGCACCGCCGCCACTTCGATGCCGTCGGCCAGCGCCGCCGGGTGCCGGTATGCCGCCTCGTTGAGTTCATATGCGCTCAGCAGCCGAGCCACGGTCAGAATGGCCTCGGCCACTGCGACATCGTCATTGGACAATCGCCACATGGACTTGAGCTGCCGCGAGCCGGTTTCGGCTATGATCAGCGCCAGCCGCGCGGCCACATCGGGTCGGCGGGCGCGCCGCTCATAGGAATGCAGCAGCCGGACGCTTTCCTGGCTGAGATGGAGAATGCCGGCATCCACCATTGCACGAAGCGTCACCGCCACCCGCGGCAGAGCCAGCATGCGCTTGATTTCGGCCCCGATCCGCTCGGCCGAGACAGCGCCGAGCCGGCCCGCCGCTTCGCGGCAGGCGTCGAGACCTTCGGGGTCGAACTTCTCACCGCCGTGGCTCGCCGAAAAGCGGAAGAACCGGTAGACCCGCAGGCGGTCCTCCGCGATCCGCTGGGCCGGATCGCCGATGAACCTGATCCGCCCGACGATGCAGTCATCCAGCCCGCCCAACGGGTCGAACAGTTCCCCATCCATGTCGGCGTAAAGGGCGTTGAGGGTGAAATCCCGGCGCCCGGCGTCGCGCGACCAGTCGGTGCCGAACTTGACCACGGCGCGGCGCCCATCGGTCTCGACATCTTCGCGCAGCGTCGTCACCTCGGCCACCAGTGCCCCCAGCCGGAGCGTGACGGTCCCGTGTTCGATGCCGGTGGGATGAACGGCGACACCCGCTCTTTCCGCTCTCAGCGTCACCTCATGCGGCGGCAATTCGGTGGCAAAATCGATATCGGTGCGGCCACGCGGGCGATCGAGGAGCGTGTCGCGGACGATGCCGCCCACAGCCCGGGTGCGACCGCTCTCGCCCCCGAGCAGGGCCCACAGCAACTGCGTTTCCGGCCGCCGCAGCCAGTCCGCGGACTTGAGGCGGGCAACGATGTCGGCAGTTTTCACCATGTCGGCTCTCCCGCCAGCGCCAGATCATGAAACCGGCGGGTAAGGTTCGCCGTGATGCCCCAGATCGTCTGTTCGCCATGCTGGATCTGCCAGGTCGAATGTTCCCGCTCGCCGCGCTGGATGCGGAAGGTACCATAGCTTTCGTCGCGCATCAGCCGTTCCAGCGGCACTTCGAACACCGAGCGGACTTCGCGCGGATTGGGGATGAAGGGCCGGGTCGGCTCGACCAGCGCCACCACCGGGGTGATGAGATAGTTGGTGCCGGTGAAATAGCGCGGCATGTAGCCGAGAACGCGCGCTTCCGCACGGTCCATCGCCACCTCCTCGGTGGCTTCGCGCAAGGCGGCGTCGGCAGCGTCCGCATCGGCCGGATCGATACGCCCGCCGGGGAACGAAACCTGCCCTGAGTGGGCGCGCAGGTCCGGCGAGCGCTCAGTGTAGAGCACGCTCAGGCCGGCGGCACGCCTGACCAGCGCGATCAGCACCGCCGCGGGCACCGGCGGCCGGTCGAACGGCACCTCCGGCATCCAGTCGGGCAGCATCTCGCGATCTGCTTCGCCGTGCTCGGGACGATGCAGAAGCCGCGTCTCGATTCGCCCTATCAGTGCCTCTTCGGTGGGGACCACCGCAGCTCCTAGACCCTTTTGCGCGCTCCGAACGCGGCGATGGCTCCGGAGAGCCGCAGCGCCAGCGTCCGATCCGCAGAGTGCAGGAGCACGCGCTTGGGATCAACTGGGCCGGGAAACTGAATAGCGCCCGGCGTGGTGGGAGCGAAGCCAAGGGGGGCGTAGTAGGGCTCGTCGCCGACGAGCAGCACGAAGCTGCCCTCTCCGCGCGCGAGCGCCCGGGCACAGACTTCCTTGACCAGGAGCTTACCGGCGCCACGCCCGCGATAGGCCGGGTCGGTCGTCAAGGGGCCGAGCAGGTAGCCGTCCATGCCGCCGACGCTGATCGGCGTCATCCACACCGAAGCGACCGGGCGGCCGTCGATCTCGCCGATCAGGCTGAGGCTCTTGTCGATCGGGAAGCGCTCACGTATGCGGAAGGCGGTGCGCGCAAACCGCCCGGGGCCGAAGGCCAGCGCTTGCAGTTCCTCGATGAACCGGTCGTCGGCCGGTGTGGCGAAGCGAACGGTGGGCAGGCTCTGTTGCGTGGGCGCGGCCTGCGGGGCCGGATGAGCAGATGGGGCAATCATGTGACTGGTCCTGGAAGCGCACAAAGGACTAACGCACCAACCGCAAATCGGTTGGCTACCGACCGTCTAGGGTCGTCGGGTCACCTGATAAACCTTCTCCATCCTGGACGCCTCCTGACGCCTGGAATGCGAATTAGCATCAAGGTTTCAACGCGTCTATCGGTATTCGCCGCGCTGCCCGCATTTTTCGGAACCTCAGCCTTAACGAATTGATTTCCGGAACCGAACACCTAAATGGGGCGACAGCGGGACCTTGACGTCCCCGGAAGGAGGCAATGTTGGGACGATTGATTGACGGGCGGTGGTCGACGGAATGGTACGACACCAGCAAGACTGGAGGCCGCTCCCAGCGCGGCGACGCCGGATTCCGCAACTGGATCACCGCCGACGGCAGTGCCGGCCCCTCCGGTGAGGGAGGTTTCCCGGCGGCCGCGGACCGCTACCACCTCTACGTGTCCCATGCTTGTCCCTGGGCGCATCGCACGCTCATCTTCCGCAGCCTCAAGGGTCTGGAAAAGCTGATCCCGGTGTCCGTGGTGGCACCGAAAATGCCCAGCGAAACGGGCTGGACCTTCACCTTGGAAGGCGCCACCGAGGACTCCGTCAACGGTAAGGAGCATCTCTGGCAGGTCTATGCGCTGGCCAAGCCCGATTATAGCGGCCGGGTGACCGTCCCGGTGCTCTGGGACAAGGAGCGCCAGACCATCGTCTCCAATGAGAGCGCCGAAATCATCCGCATGTTCAACTCGGCCTTCGACGCGTTGACCGGGAGCACGGAGGATTTCTATCCCGGACCGCTGCGCGCCGAGATCGACCGCGTCAACGCCCGCGTCCGTGACGACATCAACAATGGCGTCTACAAGACCGGCTTTGCCACCACGCAGGAGGCTTACGATGAAGCGGTCACCGCCCTGTTCGAGGCGCTCGACTGGGTAGACGGCATACTCGAAGAAAAACCCTACCTCACCGGCAACACCATCACCGAAGCCGATTGGCGGCTGTTCACCACGCTGGCGCGCTTCGACGCCGTCTATGTGGGCCACTTCAAGTGCAACAAGCGCCGTATCGCCGATTACCAGAACATCTCGCACTTCCTCAAGGCGCTCTACCACGTGCCGGGCGTCAAGGAGACGGTGCATCTCGAGCACATCCGGACGCACTATTACTGGAGCCACGACAAGATCAACCCGACCCGGATCATCCCGGTTGGGCCGGTGCCGGAGTTCCTCGGCTGACTACCAGTTCGGACTGCGCGGCGTGCCGCGGAAGGTCACGTCGAAGCGGCGGCGCGTTCTCGGCCTGCCGGCCCTTTCCGCCCGTTCCCCGTCTGGTTGGCAGGACGGCGGTAACCACAAATGCGCCGGGCGGACATTTATGCCATTTTCTTGCCGCGCGCCTCGTGCCATTACGCCTCCGATGATTACCCTCGCTCATATGTCGGACGTCCATCTGGCGCCGCTGCCTCCTGTCCGTGCCCGGGATCTCCTGAACAAGCGGATCACCGGCTTTCTTAACTGGAAGATCAAGCGGCAGAGGACACTCGACGGCGAGGGGCTGAATACGCTCGTGCGCCATATGCAGGCCCAAAGCCCTGACTTTGTTGCGATCACCGGGGACCTCACGAACCTCGCGCTCGATGCCGAAATCAACACTGCCTACAACTGGCTGCAGACCGTGGGCGAGCCGGAACGGGTCTGCATTTCGCCCGGCAATCACGACGCCTACGTTCCCGGTCAACTCGAAAAGGCGCTGGATCGCTGGAATGGCTACGCGCTGGGCGAAACGATCGACGAGTTCCAGTTCCCCTTTGTCCGGCGGATTGGCGAAATGGCGATCATTTCGTGCAACAGCGCCGTTCCGACGCTGCCCTGGCTTGCCGCCGGCCGTTTCGAGGAAGATCAGCAGGCGCGGCTGACGCGCTGCCTGAAGTTGCTCGGCGACGCCGGCTATTTCCGCGTGGTGCTGATCCATCACCCGCCCAACCAGGAAGCCTCGCATCCGCGCTTCGGCCTGTGGGGCGCTCGCAACTTCCGCCGCGCCATCGCCGAGGCGGGCGCCGAATTGATCCTGCACGGTCATACACATAAATCCACGATCTACGCCGTGCCTGGCAACAATGGCGATGTGCCTGTGATCGGCGTCGCGGCAGCCGGCACGGCCCAGAACGACACCGGCGGTCACGACCCCGCCCGCTACAATTTGTTCAAGATTGAACGAGTGGGAAGCGCCTGGCAGTGCACTTTGCGCGAATATGGCTTTCAGCGCCTGAGCTCCGATATCGTGCTGCGGCTCAGCGTGCGGATTTACTAGGCCCCTCTTGCGCACCCGATTCGATGCCTCAATTTATGGCGCCATTCCCGCGAAGGCGGGAATCCACTACTTGATGGAAGCTGGCGCCTGCCGCACTGGATTCCCGCCTTCGCGGGAATGACGCCGTAGAAAGGCTGTTCTTGAACTCCGATTTCCTCATCCATAGGCCGGAATTCGACCCTGCGAACGGCACGGTCAGCGTCAGCTATGGGCTCGACCGCAAGACCTTCACCGAAACGCTGACCTTCCCGGCCGAGTGGGATCGGGATGCGCTCGATTCGGCCCCTTTCCGCAAGCTCCTCGACCTCACCGCCATCGTCCTCGGCGTGAGCTACTACAAGCTGCTGGCACCCTTCGTTATCGCAGCGCCCGAGATCGCCCTGAGCGAAGCCGAGAAGGCCTTCGTCCTCGATGTCTACGAGAACGGACTGGGCGAGTTCTATGCCCGGAACAACCTCGAACGCTTCGGCAAGCTGAGCATCAAGTCCCGCACCGACGACCGGCCGCCCTTGCCCTCCCCGTTGCTTCGGCACCGCTCACTGCTGCCGATCGGCGGTGGCAAGGATTCACTGGTCAGCGTCGCGCTGCTGGAAGCGGCGGGGGTGGAATTCACCCCGTTCGCCGTCAACCCCAAGGGGCCTATCCTGTCCTCGGTCGGCGAGATCGGCAAGCCGCCGATCTATGTGACGCGTACGCTCGACCCCGAGATGATCCGCCTCGGCAGCGAGCCGGGCTACTACAACGGCCATGTGCCCTCGACCGCGATCAATTCGATGATCGCGGCGCTCTGCGCCCTGCTCTATTCCTACGACCGCGTCGTGCTTTCCAACGAGCGCTCGGCCAGCGAAGGCAATGCCTTCCACGACGGACGCGAGGTCAACCACCAATACTCCAAGTCGCTCGAATTCGAGGCGCTGATCGCCGATATCCTGGCCGGCGCGACCGGCGGCGCGCTGGGCTATTTTTCGCTGCTGCGGCCTTACTCCGAGGCAAGGATCGCGCGGCTGTTCGCGCGGCAGGCGCGTTTCGACCGAGTGTTCTCGAGCTGCAACCGCAACTTCAGGTATGACGGGCACAATGGTCCGCTCTGGTGCGGCGAATGCCCGAAATGCCATTTCGTCTTCCTGATCCTTGCCCCGGAGATGGCCAAGGACCGGCTCCTCGGCATTTTCGGCCAGAACCTGCTCGCCAAGCCGCGGAACGAGGCCTCGTTCCGCGAGCTGACGGGGCTTGCCGGACAGAAACCCTGGGAATGCGTGGGCGAAATCCTCGAGGCCGCCGCCTGCCTCTACGAGCTGACGTCGCGGCAGGAATGGGCGGAAGAACCAATCATATCAAGGCTCAAGGCCGATATGGTGGCTCAATATGGCATCGCCAGACTTGAAGCAGCACTTGCAGAGCTGATGACGGACGGCAAGGATCATCATATCCCGCCCGAGATCGCCGAAAGGGTCAAAGATCATGCGTTTTGACGAGCCGATCCTGCTTTACGGCGCCGGGCGGGAGGCCCGCTCCACCCGTGCCTTCATCAAGGAACGCGCACCCCGGACCAAGGTTTTCGTCACCGTCGACAGCGGCGAGACCGCGATCGAGGATGCCGAGGCGATCGCGCCGGTCGACCTGCCCGCGGCGGTCGCAGAGAAACGCTTCGGCACCATCGTCAAGAGCCCCGGCGTGTCGCGCTATCGCCCGATCTTCGCGGTGGCGCGCGAGGTCGGGATCACGGTCACCTCGAACCTCAACCTCTGGGCCGAGGCTTACCGCGAGGGCCGCTTTGTCATCGCCATCACCGGCACCAAGGGCAAATCGACCACCGCGACACTGGTCCATCTGATGCTGACCGAGTCCGGGCTCGATGCGGGGCTGGCCGGCAATGTCGGGCTGGCGCCGCTCGAGATCGCCGACAAGCACAAGATCGTGGTGTTCGAGCTCTCCTCCTACCAGACCGCCGACATCGGGTTTTCGCCCGACATCGCGGCGATCACCAACCTCACGCCCGAGCACACCGACTGGCACCGCACGGTCGAGCGCTACTATGCGGATAAGCTCAATCTCATCGATCGCGACCTGCCCTTCCTCGTAGCGCTCGGCGCCAGGGCGGATGAAAACCCCCTCGTGATCGAGGCGCTGCGCGATCGGACACGCCTGGTGCCGCCTCTCGCGCCGTTCATCGAGGACCGCATCACCTCGGCGGTGGCGCGCTCGCGGCTCAAGGGCGAGCACAATCTCGACAATGCCATCCTCGCAACCCAGATCGCACTCAAGGCGGGCGCCGATCTCGAAGGCGTGGTGCGGGGGATCGCCAAGTTCGTGCCGCTGCCGCATCGGCTGGAGGAGCACACCTTCGGCACTACGACCTTCGTCAACGACTCGATCTCGACCACCCCGGAGGCCACCAAGGCCGCGCTCAACGCCTACAAGGGCAAGCGGATCGCCTTGATCGCCGGCGGCCATGAGCGCCAGCAGAATTATTCCGAGCTCGCGACCCTGCTCGGCCCGTCGGGAGTGACGATCCTCGTCTGCCTGCCGGTGACCGGCGACCGCCTCGCCACCGCCGCCTATGCCGCGGCGCCCGATATCGAGGTGCTGGAAGCGGCGAGCCTCGAAGCGGCGATGAAGGCCCTGGCGACGCGGACCGCGCGCTTCGACACAATCATCCTCTCGCCCGGCGCACCCAGCTATGGCCAGCTGGAAAGCGACGGCAAGGTCTTCAGGAACTTCGAGGAACGCGGTGCCGCCTTCGTCGCAATGGCCGAGAAATTGTTCGCCGGCGAGGACAAGGCCCCCACCCGCTAACTCATTACCGGATCGCGCGGATTGACGATCACGCGCCCCGCGATCGCGCCCTTCGGGATCCGTGCCGCGAGCCCCGGCAGTTCGTCGCGGCCCGCCTCGGCGACCAGTGGCTCGTAAACCGCCGGCGCGAACAGGTCGGTGAGCCGGTCCCAGGCGGCCTGCCGCGCTTCGAACGGGATCGTGACGCTGTCGATTCCCAGGAGCGCCACGCCGCGCGGAATAAGGGGGATGACGCTGCCGTCCCAGCTTGCGCCGCCGGCCGCCCCGGGTGATGGCGGGCATCGCGACTCTCGAGAACCCGGCCCGCGAGATCGATGCCGCAAATATGCGGATAGGCTTTGACCAGTTTGCCCTGGCCCGAGAGGCAGAGCGCATCCTTGTAGTTGAGGCCAGACCATTCCACAGCCACCGGGACCTCGCCTTCGGACAGTCGCTCGTCGCTGAGATACCGAAGCCTGCTCGAAACCCTGCCCTTGGCATCCAGGTCGGTAACGAGCGCGCGAAACGGCATCGAGGGGACCCAGGCACTGGAACTGGCGACATCCTAATTGGCCAAGTGTCCAGAACGGTCGCGTCAACGCATTCTGCGGCACCCCGGCGGGCAGCGACCCTCCTCGACCAGCCTTGCGGCAAGGTCCAGCGCCTCATTGTAACGGCGGCGCGCAACGCCTCGACCGCCAGCGGATAGGAGTACCACGGCGATGGATAGCCGCACCGGCGAGCGCCAGGGCGCGCCGGCCGCTGGTGGGTGTGACTAGGTTTGAGGTACGCGAATCAAAACCTTCTGAGCAACCAACGCCGCCCCTTCGCGTTTCTTGCGCCAGGCGCTTGCGTTCCAAACATAACCAAATCGCCTCTACCGCGCGGCGCGGCAAGAAGGATTTCGGCATGAACGTTCACAATAACCGTCGACCCTATCTGGTGCTGGTTGATGACGACACCCATTCCGCTCGGCTACTCACCAGGGTGCTGCTCGCCCATGGTGCGCCTGCCATCGAGACGATCGATGGCGCCGATGCGGCAATCGAACGGCTTCGTGCGCTGTTGGGCCGATCGCATCCCGATCTCCCGGGCCTAGTGATCGTCGACCTCAAATCCTCTTCCAGCGCGACCCGGGATTTCGTCGCCGCCCTCCGTAAGCTCGAGGGGGCGGACCGTCTGACCGTTGCTGCAATGGCGCCATCGCTCGAACGTAGCGTGCGCGATGCCGTGCTCGATGCCGGCGCTGACGCGGTGTTCGAGCGGCATACCGATATCAATACCTATCGCCGAGAGGCTGCCGGCATTGTCAGCTTCTGGGTGCGCGGTCGGCACCTCAGGGTGGTTGGCGCGTAACCGCTGTTTTCGGAGGTTGCGTGCCAGGCGGGGCGGTATTGCGCGGCCGTCTCCGGCATTCATGGCAAGGACGCGGCGGCAGGGACGCGGCCGGTGGAACGCCCTGTCGCGCTCGGCTTGACGCAACGCCCCTTCGGTCACAGTCTGCCGTCTCATTCTTGTGAGGTCGATCATGCCGCGCCACGCCCTGTCTTTCTTCGCTCTCCTCGGCGCCCTCGCCGTACCGGTCCTGGCGCAGGAGGAAGGTATCGATACCTTCGTCATACCCGCGTTCAAAGGCATCGCCGTGGCCCAGGCGCCCGAAGCCGGACTCGGGGTCTGCTTCAGTCCCGAAGCCGCCGACGGCATCGAATGCGCCCAGGCCCAGTGCATGGCGGAGAGCGAACTGGGGATCGAGGATTGCGCCGCCAACCTCTGGTGCTACCCGCACGGTTGGGTGGCGGACATCTTCATGCAGCACAATGAGGGGCCGCACTGGCACAAATTCGTCTGCGACCAGCAGAGCCGCGAAACACTGGAAGCAGTGATCGCGCTGGAATGCCAGGCCGATTACCTGATGGAATGTTCCGCCGTGCGCATGTGGGACCCCGAAGGCGCGGAGGTGCTGGAGATGGCGGCCGAGTAGCGAACCTGGCCGACGACGACCTCGCCGCCGTTCGGGTGCAGCACCTGCCCCGTCATGTAGCAGGAATTTCCTGCATCACCTTGCCTCCCCTTTGTGTTCGGGCAGGCCCTTGCGCTTGGTGCTGGCGAATTCCTCGAGCTCCTTTTCGGACATCGACTTGTACATGCTCCTGGACGCGCCCTTGAGTTCGCCGACCTTGGTATCGCCGCGCTTGGCCGAAAGGGCGGCGCCGGCGGCTTTCTGCTGGGCTTTGGATTTGGCTGGCATGGCGAACCTCCATTCGAGAGTTCCTCGTTTTTAACGTGGGCAGCGCGCAACGCGTTCCACTCCTGGAGCGGCACGCCTCAGTCCCCTTTCTTTTCCCGTCCGACGATCTGATGGGCGAAGGCGCGCAGCGCGGCGAGGACAACCACCGCAAAGATCGCGACGGTGAAGCCGACGACGTAATAGCCAAGCGCGGAGGCGACGCCGAGGGCGCCGGCAAGCCACATGCCTGCCCCGGTGGTGAGCCCCTGCACATTGCCGCGCAGACGGAAGATGGCGCCGGCGCCGAGGAAGGCGATGCCGGCGGTCACCGCCTCCACGGCGCGGATCGGATCGGCGCGGCCCGAGCCCACGACTTCGGAGAGATGGAATATCTCGAAGGCGAGAAGGGTGAACAGCGCCGCCGCCACCGCGATCAGAATATGGGTCCTGAGCCCCGCCCCACCGTGGCTCATCTCGCGCTCGAAGCCGATCATGGCGCCCAGCACGGCAGCGATCAGCAGCCGGATCAGGATGATGTGCTGCGGTGTGTGGGTTTCGATCAGCCCGATATTGCCAACCCAGTCCATCATGCTTGCCCCTTGACGGCGCTGGTCAATGGGGGACCGGAACGCGGTTCCTTTCACCGCCCCCTTCGCTTGCGCCCTTGGAAAACTACACCGTCTTCAGCATGCCGCCATCGACGAAATAGGCCGAACCGGTCGAGTAGCTGGCCTTGTCCGAGCACATGAAGACGAAAAAATGCGCCAGCTCCCCCGGCGCTGCGAACCGCTTGATGGTCGAATACTCGTCGGCGACACCCTGGAGGTAACCCTCCCAGTCGCCGCCCGTGTCGGCGGTCAACTGTTTGGCGGTTTTGATCCAGTCGGGCGTCAGCACCAGGCCCGGATTGATGCAGTTGACGCGGATGTTGTCGCTGATGACCTCGGTGGCCAGCGTCTTGGAGAACATCATCAGCGCCGCCTTGGTGGTATTATAGATCGGCTCGTACCAGAGCGGCTGTACCGCGCAGATCGAGGCATTGTGCAGCACCACCCCGCCGCCGCGACGCTTCATCTGCGGGACGATGCCGCGGGCCAGCCGCACGGCCGCCATCACATGCAGCTCCCAATAGTACTGCCATTTGGCGTCATCCGCCTCCTGGATGGTTTCGTTCGAGCCGGTTCCCGCATTGTTGATGAGGATGTCGGCGCCGCCGAAGGCCTCGACCGCCTCGATCAGCTCGCGCGCGCCTCCGGCCGTCGCCACGTCGCAGGAAACCGGCAGCGTCCGGACGCCGAAGGTGTTGGCGACCCGCGTCGCCTCCGCGCTCAGCCGCTCGCCGCCGCGTGCCGCCATGACGATGTGCGCACCCTCGGCGGCAAGACCTTCTGCCACCGCCAGCCCGATGCCGACGCTCGCGCCGGTAATGACGGCAATTCTGCCTCTAAGTCCGAGATCCATCTATGCGTCCATCCTGATCTGTAGCTTGACGTCCGTCGGACGCCCCTCGACCGCCCGCTCGAAGGCCTTGATCGAATCCTCGAACCTGAAGGTCTCGGAAATCAGCGGCTTGAGGTCGACGCGCCCCGATGCCATGAGTGCGATCGCCCGCTCATACTGGTGCGCGTAGCGGAACACGGTTTCGATGCCGATTTCCCTGGTGGAGGCCGTGGCGATGTCGAACGGCGCCGGCTCGACCGGCAGGCCGACCACCACGATGGTGCCGCCCGGGCGCGGCAAGTCCATGATCGTCTCCCAAGCCTTCGGTGAGCCGGAGCATTCGAAGACAAGATCGGCGCCCCAGTCCTCGGTCAGGCGCCCGACCTCCTCGACGATGCCCTTTTCCCGGATATTGACCGGAATGACGCCCTGGTAGCGGGCTGCGATATCGAGTTTGGGTTGGGCCAGGTCGGCGACGATGGCGCGGGCGCAGCCACCGGCCAGCGCCGCGATCGCGACCATGGTGCCGATCGGCCCCGCCCCCAGCACCACAGCGGTGTCGCCCGGCGTGATCCTGGCCTTGGTGGCCGCCTGCATGCCCACCGCGAACGGCTCGACCATGGCGCCCTCGGCAAAGCTCACATTGTCCGGCAGCTTGAATGTGTAGTTGGCCGGATGGACGACCTGGGGCGTGAGCACGCCATGGATCGGCGGCGTCGCCCAGAAGCTGACCGCCGGATCGATATTGTACATGCCCAGCCGGGAAGCGCGGGAGTTGGGATCGGGTATGCCGGGCTCCATGCAGACCTGGTCGCCGACCTTGAGATTGATGACTCCCTCGCCGACTTCGGCCACGGTCCCGGCGGCTTCGTGTCCGAGCACCATCGGCGCATTGACGACAAACGGGCCGATTTTGCCGTGGGTGTAGTAATGCACGTCGGAGCCGCACACGCCCACGGTATGGATATTGATCTTCACCTGCCCCGGCCCGACCTCCATCGGCAGGTCGATATCGCGCATTGCCAGCTCATGTTGACGCTCAAGGACCAGCGCACGGACTTTGGTCATTCAGGTGGCCTCGAAGAGTTCAGTTCACGCCGCCATCGCCTCGGGCGGCTTCATGGCGCCGGTCATGATCGCGACGGCGTCGGACATCGAATAATCCTTGGGATTGATGACCGCAATGCGCTTGCCGAGCCGGTGGATGTGGATTCGGTCCGCCACCTCGAACACATGCGGCATGTTGTGCGAGATCAGAACGATCGGCAACCCCTGGCGCTTGAGCGCCAGCATCAGTTCGAGCACGCGGCGGCTCTCCTTTACGCCGAGAGCGGCCGTCGGCTCGTCCATGATCACCACCCGGCTACCGAAGGCCGCCGCTCGCGCCACTGCCACGCCCTGGCGCTGCCCCCCGGAGAGCGTTTCCACCGATTGATGGATGTTCTGGATGGTCAACAGCCCGAGTTCGGTCAACTTTTCGCGCGCGATTTTTGCCATCTTCGAACGGTCGAGCCGGCGGAAGATATCGCCGGTGATGCCCGGCTTCCTGATCTCCCGGCCGAGGAACATGTTGTCCGCTATCGACAGTGCCGGCGACAACGCCAGGTTCTGGTAGACGGTCTCGATGCCGGCGAGCCGCGCCTCCATGGGCGATTTGAACTGCACCGGCCGGCCGTCGAGCATGATGGCGCCGCTGTCGGCGGTCACGGCGCCGCAAAGGGCCTTGATCAGCGTCGACTTGCCGGCGCCGTTATCGCCGATGACAGCCAGGATCTCATTCGGCATCAGTTCGAAATCTGCGTGGTCGAGCGCCACCACTCTGCCGTAGCGCTTGTTGAGGGCCTTCGCTTCGAGGATGGGCTGCGTCATGACGAAATCTTCCTGATCCACTGGTCGATGGTGACCGCGATGATGATCAGCGCGCCGACGGCGAATTCCTGCCAGAGCACGTCGACGCCGGCGAGCGCCAGCCCGTTGCGGAAGGTGCCCACGATCAGAGCCCCGATCAGCGTTCCGACGATGGAGCCGCGCCCGCCGAAAAGCGAGGTGCCGCCAATCACCACGGCTGTGATGGCGTCGAGATTCGCCGTCTGGCTCCCGAGCGGCGAGACCGCGCCGATCCGGCCGATCAGCACCCAGCTGGCGATGGCGCAGATGAAGCCGGCCAGCGTATAGGTGAGGATCAGCGTTCGCTTGGTGTTGATGCCCGCCAGCCGCGCCGCTTCGGGATCGTCGCCGGTGGCATAGATGTGGCGGCCGAAAGCGGTGCGGTTGAGGATGTACCAGACAGCCACCGCAATGATGATCATCAGGATCGAGCCATAGGTGATGATGGCGCCGCCGCCGAGCTTGATCGAGGAACCGAGCCACTGCAGCAGCGGCGCCACGGCCTGGATATCCTGCGAGCGGATGGTCTCCGAGCGTGAAATGAAGATCACCATGGCGCCGTAGATCGACCATGTACCCAGCGTCACGATGAAGGGCGGCAGCTTTACCATGGCGACGAGGACGCCGTTGATCAGCCCGCAGATGAGGCCCGTCGCCAGACCGAGTACGAAGCTGATCTCGACCGGTACGCCGACGACCACCGCGAGACGCCCCATGACGATGGACGAGAGGATCATGATCGCCCCCACCGAAAGGTCGATCCCGGCGGTGAGGATGATCAGCGTCTGCGCGATGCCCAGCACGCCGATGATCGTCACCTGCTGCAGCACCAGCGAAAGATTGAACGGTGCGAAGAACTTGGTGCCGGCGGCAACGGTGAAGATCAGGATGCCGACGATCAGGACGATGAAGGGAATGGCGGTGGGATATTGATGCAGGAAACCCTGCAGACGCCGGATCGGCCCGGGGGCGTGCTCCTCGAAACTGGCGACCGTCTGGTCCTGGCCGACGAGGCCCTTCTCGGCAGTCGTCGAACCCGCGGCATCGTCACTCATACCGGTCCCCCTCCCAAGGAACAGCTCAGCCCTATTCCAATACGGGAGCCGCAGGCTGGCCGCGGCTCCCTCGTTGTCAGTCTAGACCCGATGGTTCGGGGTTAGGAAGGGATCAACCCCAGCAGAGCTCCGTGCCCTTGGTTGTGTCGATCGATTCGACACCAGCCACCGGCTGGTCGGTGATCAGGGTCGCGCCGGTATCGAAGAAATCGAGGCCGGGTGTCGGGGCAGGCTTCTCGCCGGTGTCGGCGAACTTCTTGATCGCTTCGAGCGCCATCGAGGCCATCAGCAGCGGATATTGCTGAGAGGTGGCGCCGATCACGCCGGCCTTGACGTTCTGCACGCCCGGACAGCCGCCGTCGATGGAGACGACGAGCACCGAACCGTCATCCTTGCCGACGGCCTTCCGCGCTTCATACGCGCCAGCCGCGGCAGGCTCGTTGATCGTATAGACGACGTTGATGTCGGGGCATTTCTGCAGCAGCGTCTCCATGGCGGTGCGGCCGCCATCTTCCGAGCCCGCGGTCATTTCATGCCCGCAGATGCGCGGATCGCCCTCGTCGCCGTAGCGATTGGGGTCCTTCACGTCGATGCCGAAGCCTTCCATGAAGCCCTGGTCGCGCAGGTAGTCGACGGTGGGCTGGTTCACGGCCAGGTCGAGGAAGGCGATCTTGGCGTTGGCCGCCGCGTCGCCCAGGGTGCCCTTGGCCCATTCGCCGATGAGGCGGCCGGCCTTGCGGTTGTCCGTGGCGAAGGTGGCGTCTGCGGCGTCGATCGGATCGAGCGGGGTGTCGAGCACGATGACCAGGAGCCCGGCATCGCGGGCCTGCTGGATGGTCGGCACGATGGCGCTTGAATCGGACGGCACGATCGCGAAACCCTTGGCACCCGACGAGATCAGGTTCTCGATGGCCGCGATCTGGCTGTCGTTGTCGCCGTCGAACTTGCCGGCGGCGCTCCTGAGCTCGAGCCCAAGTTCGTCGGCCTTGGCCTGCGCGCCTTCGCGCATCTTCACGAAGAACGGATTGCCTTCGGTCTTGGTGATCAGCCCGACGATTGGCTTGTCCTGCGCCAAGGTCGCCGTGGCGGCCATGGCGCCGAGCACGACGGCACTCGCCAGCGCGGCCCTCAGAATATTGAGTCGTCCCATGTTTGTCCTCCCATGGAGTTGTTCAGTCCAACTTCCGGCTGTATCGCCGGCGTCTTTCGGGTACCGGTTCATGGGCGCACAGGCGCTCCGCCTGCTCATCGTCCCCGAGCCGTGCCTTCACTTTCAGCGCATTCAAAATCGCCTGTCAATAAATTAATCCACTTGATTTATTAATTGACATGGCGGCGCGGACGGTCGCAGATTGTGCATGGGAGGGTTCATTAACATCATGTAATCGACTGCATATTGGCTGCGGACGCGCCAAGGACGGGCGCTTTGCGGCGTCGTTCCGATGGCCGTGCGGGCAGTCGACCAAGGAGTTCGGTATTGATGATGGACGGCGGCGGCAAGGAGTGGAGCACAAGACCAGGCGCCTCGAACCGGGGCACCAACCAGCTCGGCGTGCGGCTTTACAACGAGCGGCTGGTGCTTTCCCTCATCCGCCTGCACGGCGAGTTGCCCAAGGCCGACATTGCCCGCCTGACCGGACTTTCTCCCCAGACCATCTCGATGATCATGAACCAGCTCACCGATGACGGCCTGCTGCTCAGGGGGCGGCCGCAACGCGGCCGGATCGGTCAGCCTTCCGTCCCCTATTCGCTCAATCCCGAAGGTGCACTGGCCTTCGGGCTCAAGATCGGACGGCGCAGCGCCGACCTCTATCTGATCGATTTCACCGGCACGGTCCTCAAACTCCTCCACAGGACCTACGCCTTCCCCCGGCCGGAAGGCATTCGCGATTTCGCCCGCGAGGGCATCCAGGACCTGCTCCGGGACATGCCCGAGCACCTGACCAGCCGCATCGCCGGCCTCGGCATCGCCGCTCCTTACGAAATGTGGACCTGGCACGAGGAGATTGGCGCGCCGAAGGCGGAGATCGACGCCTGGCGCACCATCGACATTCGCGCCGAGATCGCGCAGCTTTGTCCGTGGCCGGTCTATTTCGCCAACGACATCACGGCCGCCTGCGCCGCCGAATTGATGTTCGGACATGGCGGCGACCACATCGACTATTTGTACGTCTTCATCGGGTCGTTCGTCGGCGGCGGCCTGGTGCTCGACGGACACCTGTTTCCCGGCCGGACCCAGAACGCCGCCGCCCTCGGCTCGATGCCCGCTCCCGGGGCCCGGGCCTCAAAATCAGCGAAGACCCCACAGCTGATGAATGTCGCGTCGATCTACGTGCTCGAGCGCAAGCTCAATGCCCAGGGCCGCAACGCCGACGTGCTCTGGCAATCGCCGGACGATTGGGGCGACGACCTGGGTCCGTCGCTGGACGAATGGATCACCGAAGTGGCCGAGAACCTCGCCTACGCGATCGTCGCCGCCATTGCCGTGATCGACGTCGAGACCGTCATCATCGACGGCGCCTTTCCCGGCAATGTGCGCCGAGCCATCATCGAGAAGACAATGGCGGCGATCAGCAGAGTCAACCGGCAGGGCCTTTCCCCGTTTGGATTGATCGAAGGCTCGATCGGCAACGCCGCCCGCGCCATGGGTGGAGCGTGCCTGCCGCTGCTCGCCAATTTCACGCAGGACCGCGAAGTCCTGTTCAAGGAAAACAGCTGACCGGAAGCGAAAACCCGCCGTCCTCGGTAACGACTCCTCAAGTTTGCGTCATTTACGGTGCATTCAGGGGGCTCGTTTACGTAGAATGCGTATCAAACCTCGCCTGTTGAAGCGGTGGCAGTTCTCGGCAAGCGTTTTCGCTCCCGCAGTGCTTTTGCTCGCCATAACTGCCGCGGCGGTTGTCGGCTTTGTTCTCTGGTCCACAGCGGATGTGGACCGCCGGTCGCTGCTGCGCCAGACTGAACTGGTACGCAATATTCTCGCCGAGGAAGTGGCAAAGGTCCCGCGTGCTCAAGAGAGCATCGCCATCTGGGACGACGCCATCGAGCGCACCAAGTTCAAGTTCGACAAGGACTGGATCGACAACAATCTCGGCATCTGGATGTACGAGTATTACGGGCACGATCATGTCGTGGTGTTCGATCAGGACGACGAGCCGATCTACACCATGAGTGACGGTGTCTCGCCAGAAACCACGCTATTTGCGTCCGAGAGAAGCTTGCTGACGCGGGAAGTCGCGGCGATGCGGGCGCTGATCGCGTCAGGTGCCCTGCAAACATATGTGAACGGGGAAACCGCCAAATTGCCGCAGGTGGTCGACTTGCGACAGATCGGCGGCAGGCCGGCGGTCGTCAGTATCGCCCCCATCGTCTCCGACACCGGAGACATCGCACAGGAGCCGGGCAGCGAATACCTGCATCTGGCGATAAGTTACCTGGATGAGGAAATCGCCGCAGGCCTCGGCAAGCGGTACATGCTCGAAGAAGCGGCCTTTGCAACCGAGAGGATACCGTCCTCGGACCATGCCTCCTATCCCCTCGCGAGCAAGGCCGGGCGCTTCGTGACTTTCTTTCAGTGGAAGCCGGACAAGCCAGGCCAGGTCTTGCTGGCGCAGACCGCGCCCGTGCTCGCCGGAACCTTCCTCGTCGCCAGCCTGTTGATTGTCGCACTGGTCGACAGGCTCTGGAAGTCCTCTGCCGCGCTCGAAGCCGAACGAATGAGCGCCCATCATCAGGCAACACACGATGCTCTGACCGGCCTGCCGAACCGCACCCGGTTTGAACGGAAGCTGGAGGAGGTGCTGGCGTCGTGCACCAGGGACGGAACGCAGGTCGCGCTGCTGATGCTCGACCTGGATCGTTTCAAGAAGATCAACGACACGCTCGGGCATCAGGCCGGCGACGACCTCATTCGCGCGGTCGGGCAGCGGCTTCAGGAATTGCTCGGCAATGGCGCTCTATCGGCGCGGCTGGGCGGCGATGAATTCGCCATCATCTACTCGGGCAAGGCCGCCATGAACACCGCCGCCGATCTCGCCCGGCGAGCCATTGTCGCCGCCAGCACGCCATTTGTCGTTGCGGGCAGCGAAGTGTTCATCGGGACCAGCATCGGGATCGCCGTGGTTCTGGATGGGGACGCCGACCGGCTCGAAGTGACCCGCAAGGCCGACATTGCCCTCTACGAGGCCAAGTCCACCGGGCGAAACCGGGCGGTATTCTACGAAGATGTCATGTACGAACTGCTGCAAAGCCGGCACACGATCGAAGCCGAACTGCGCGAGGCGCTTCGCGGCGGCGATCAGCTCGCGGTCGCGTTTCAGCCGCTGTTCCATTGCCGAACCGGGACCATCTCGGGCGCCGAGGCCCTCGTTCGCTGGAGCAATCCGCGGCTCGGACAGGTTTCGCCCGCCCATTTCATCCCTGTGGCCGAAAGCACGGGTCTGGTCGAGGGCGTGGGAGACTTTGTGCTGCGCGGGGCGTGCGAACTGGGCGCGCGCTGGCCCGGGTTGACCGTCGCCGTCAATATTTCCCCCGCACAATTGCGCAATCCGAAATTCTCCGGACGCGTTTTCGATATCCTGGAAGAAAGCGGCATGCGGCCCGATGATCTGGAGCTCGAGATCACCGAAAGCATCCTGCTCGAGGACGAAGACGTCGCGTCCGCCGCGTTACGCGAATTCCGCAGGGCCGGCATCAAGATCGCGCTGGATGATTTCGGCACCGGCTATTCCTCGCTGAATTATCTCAAGCGCTATCCCGTGGATCGCATCAAGATCGACCGGTCCTTCGTCAGCCAGCTCGCGCGACAAAGCGCCTCTTCTGCCATCGTTCAGGCCATGGTGACGCTCGCCCACGCCCTTGGCATCGCCGTGACTGCCGAAGGAGTCGAGACGCACGAGCAGGTCGATATCCTCAGAGAAATGGGGTGCAACACGTTGCAGGGCTTCCTTCTGGCCACCCCCACTACTCCGGCGCTGATCGAGGCGATGTTCCGCGACCAGGTCGCTGCGCCCGAGAGTGAAGCGCGCCTGGTGGCCGAGTTCGCCTGAACCGCGGCGTTCTCTTGACCGGTTGCGGGCGTCCCAGGGCTATCCGGCAGCATGCAGCACGGATGCGCGGCAGCGCCCCGCTCAGGGCGGCAAGCTGCCTCTGCTTGCGCCTCGAAGCGCCAATGGTCAGATTGCGGTGGGATTAGGCTGGAGGGAGAAGATGAGATAGATTGCCGCGAAGGCGATCACGACCAACGAAATGGAGCCGGCGAGCACGCGTATGTTCATCAGCCGGCGGTTGCCCTGGCGGACCTCGGTGGTATTCTTGCGGGCGTCGCCGGTTCGCATCGCTTGCTCCCTTGTGCGACGTTTCGAAGTCAACGTCTTGTTGCCGCAGGGTTCCGGCGCCCCTTGACCGCGGCCTCGCGACAGACGACGCTGCCGGGCAGATTTCTCTGCGGTAATTCAATGACGTCTCCAGAACTTCTCTCCCGCATGATCAAGGCTGGTGCTGGTGAAATCCCCGCCGACCTCGTGATCAAGAACGTGCGGCTTCTCGACGTCGTCACCGGCACCGTCACCCACACCGACATCGCCATCGTCGGGGACCGCATCGTCGGCACCCACGCCTACTATAGTGGCGCGCGCCTGATCGAAGGCGATGGGCGCTTCGCCGTGCCGGGCTTCATCGACACCCATCTTCACATCGAATCGTCCCTGGTCACGCCGCTCGAATTCGACCGCTGCGTGCTGCCGCACGGCACCACGACCGCCATCTGCGATCCGCACGAGATCGCCAATGTGCTGGGTGCGGATGGCATCCGCTATTTCCTCGAAAGTGCCGAGCGGACGGTCATGGACATCCGCGTCAACCTCTCCTCCTGCGTGCCGGCGACGGAGCACGAGACTTCCGGGGCACGACTCGAGGTCGACGACCTGCTGCGTTTCCGCGACCATCCCAAGGTCCTCGGGCTGGCCGAAATGATGAACTTCCCCGGGGTGCTGGCCACCGATCCCGGCATCCTCGCCAAGCTCGCCGCCTTTCAGGATGTCCACATCGACGGACATGCGCCGCTGCTCTCGGACAAGGCGCTGAACGGCTATCTCGCGGCGGGCATCCGCACCGATCACGAAGCGACCACCGCGAAGGAGGCCCGCGAGAAACTGGCCAAGGGCATGGCCATCCTCATCCGCGAGGGATCGGTCAGCAAGGACCTCGAAGCCCTGGCCGAGATCCTGGACGAGAACACCTCGAGTTTCGTCGCGCTCTGCACCGACGACCGCAATCCGCTCGACATCGCCGAAGAGGGCCATCTCGACGCCTCCATCAGGCGCCTGATCGGCAAGGGCAGGCCGCTGCATCATGTCTACCGCGCCGCCAGCCACTCCGCCGCCCGTATTTTCGGGCTCAGGGACCGTGGCCTCATTGCGCCCGGCTGGCGTGCCGACATCGTGCTGCTCGACGATCTGGAAGGCTGCGCGGTCTCGGAAGTCATCGCCGCCGGCCGGCTGGTGCGGCCCGAAGCATTCGAGGCGCGCTACCCGGTCGCGCCGGTCGGCCTGGCCTCGATGAAGGCGCAGCCGGTGACCGCCGACAGCTTCATGACGCCGGCAGACCCCTATCGGAACATGACGCCGGTGATCGGTGTCAGGCCCGGTCTCATTCTCACATTCCGCGAGAGCGCAACCCTCGAGGTCAGCGACCGCGGGCTATTGCCTGATCTCGATGCCGACGTGATCAAGGTCAGCGTCGTGGAGCGTCACGGCAAGAACGGCAACGTTGCGTGCGGCTTCGTCACCGGTTTCGGATTGAAGACGGGAGCGATCGCCTCGTCGGTCGGCCATGACAGCCACAACATCACGGTGGTCGGCGTCTCCGACGTGGACATGGCGGTGGCGGTCAACCGGCTCATCGCGCTTGGAGGCGGCTTCGCTGTGGCGCAAGGCGGCGAGGTGATCGCCGAACTGGCGCTGCCCATCGCCGGGCTGATGAGCCTGCAGCCTTTCGAGACGGTGGCCGCAAAGCTGCGCGAACTGCGCGCGGCCACCAGAACCCTGGGCTGCACTCTGCCCGAACCGTTCCTGCAGGCTGCCTTCCTCGCCCTGCCCGTGATCCCGCATCTCAAGATGACGGATCGGGGGCTTTTCGATGTCGACGCCTTCCGTTTCGTAGAGTGAGCCGATGAGCCTCGGAAGCCGTTTTCTGGCCGAGCTTTACGAACTTCCCAAACGTCAGTGTCGCGCCGTCCGCACCGCCGACATCCGGGTGCCGATGCGCGACGGGGTCACATTGGATACCGTGCACTACGCCCCCAGGCTTGCGGGAGGGCATCCCGCCCTGCTGATGCGGGTTCCCTACGGCCTGCGCGGTTTCGGCACTGTCGCCGAATGCTATGCGGAACGCGGGTTCCACGTGGTGCTGCAGACCTGCAGGGGCACCGGCAGATCCGGCGGCTCGTTCGATCCGTTGATCCACGAGCGCGAGGACGGGCTGGCGACCCTGGACTGGATCAAGCGGCAGGACTGGTTCGACGGCCGCCTCGGCACCTCGGGTCCGAGCTATCTCGGCTACGCGCAATGGGCCATTTGCGACGCCCTGCCGAAGGTTTCGGCCATGGCGACCAAAGTCACCAGCGCCGAGTTCAAGAGCGTGGTCTTTCCCGGCGGCGCGTTCCATCTCGGGCTGTGGCTGAGCTGGCTGCAGACCGTGGAGGGGCTACGGTCCAACCCGGTCCTGATCGCTCAACGCATGTGGAGCGGCAGCATCGAACGCAAGACCCTCCGAGCTTCGATGAAGCTGCCGCTGCTCGATGCAGACAAGCTTGTCACCGGCAAGCGCATCCCCTTCTGGCGCCGCTGGATGAACGATGCCATCGGCAATAAGGGGTTTTGGGAGGCGATCGATCACACACACCGGCTCGGCATGCGAACACCGCCCAACCACTTTATCTCGGGCTGGTATGATTTCATGCTCGACCAGCTCCTGCGCGATTACGCCACGCTGGTCGACGCAGGGCACAAGCCCTACCTGACGGTGGGTCCATGGTTCCATGTCAGCGGTGAACTGCAAAAGCAGAGCGTCAAGGAAACGCTGACCTGGATGCGCGCCCATCTTCTGGGTGACCGGTCGGGCCTGCGCGACAATCCGGTGCGCATCCATGTCTCGGGCACCGACGAATGGCACGAGTTCGACGTTTTTCCCCCGGGCACTCCGGATATCCAAATCTGGCACATCCACCCCAATGGCGTCCTGTCGCCCCGGCCGGTCAAGAATTCCAAACCCGACAACTACCGTTACGACCCAAAAAAACCGACGCCGAATATTGGCGGAGCGATCTTCGCCTTCACCGGCGCCGGGCCTGTCGATAATGCCAAACTCGAACGGCGTGCGGACGTGCTCACTTACACATCCGAGCCGCTATTCACGCCCCTCACCATCATCGGCAACGTGCGTGTGACGCTCCACGCCAGAGCGAGCCTGCCCAACGCCGATTTCTTCGTACGGCTTTGCGATGTGGACGAGAACGGCCTCTCGATCAATATCTGTGACGGCTTCATTCGCCTGACTTCGGCGGCACCGGCCGTGCCCGATGACATCTGGAAGCTCAATTTCAAGCTGCATGCCACCGCACACTGCTTCAAGCGGGATCACCGGCTGCGACTGATCGTGGCCAGCGGCGCCCACCCGCGCTACGCACGCAATACCGGCACGGACGAACCGCTGGGCGAAGCCGTGACGCTGTTGCCGGTCGACATCGAGATCTTCCACGATCCGAAACGCCCGACCGCCATCCACCTGCCTGTCTTCGAACTCCCTGACAACAGCCGGCAAAAACCGGGGACGAACTGACGCACGTCCACCAGCGCGGTGGTACAGCCCGGTCACCGTAGCAGGCCAGCCGCCTGGCATTGCGCAAGCATGAGGGAGGTCACTTCAAACCTGGACGCCCCCGGTTGCGCGCATGTTCGACGTTTGAGGTAACAGAGTGAACCCTAGCAGCCTGTCGGACTGATGTCTTCAATCGAAGGCGGGGTGGCTCTGGCTGGTCGAAACCGGGTGGATTGCCGGGATGCGGTCCGAGAGAGGCCTTGGTTCGCGATTTTCGACCGGGGGACGATTTGGCGGTCTTTGGGCGTTGACGACGCCCCCCATCAGGCGGGTGTCAGGGCGAACATGCGCTTGATGTTCCAGGCCATGGTCACGAGGTTCCATTCGCCGCAAGCCTTTTGGTGGCCGCGCATCGAGAACTGCCGGAAGCCCAGAACGGATTTGATGATGCCGAACACCGGCTCCGGTGTCTGCTTGCGCAACGCATAGAGCCTTTTGCCGTCGGGTGTCTTCAGGCGATGGGCCATGGCCTCGACAGACGTTGGATTTTCCGGCGGCGGCGGCTCGGCGATTCGCTCGCTGAGCGGGGGGTAATGCGTCTGCCGCCCCTTGGCGATCAGCGGCTCGATGCCGGCATTGGCGCAGGCATCGACATTGGCAGCGCTGAAGTAGCCGCTGTCGGCCAACAGCGTATCGGGCCGTCCTGCCTCTTCGGGCAAGGCCATGATCTTGTCGACCATCGGCTCAAGCTGCTGTTTGTCGTTGGCCGCTTGCACCACCTCGGCCGCGACCACCAACAGGCTGCCTTCGGCGACGACGGCCTGCGCATTGTAGCATTGCTCGAACCCGCCGCCGGCCACCGGCATGATGCGCGAATCCTCGTCGGTCAGGTTGATCTGGTCGGTGGGCGAAGGACCCGATGCAGGTGGGGACGGCGGCTTGCCGCCGGGCTTCTTGCCCGTGCGCTTCTCCTTTTCCTGCCGTGCCGCAAGCCTTGCCTCCATGCTCGGCCTGCTCACGGGCATGGCGCTCCTTGGCCCGCGCCTCGATCTTGGCGCGCGCCTCGGCAAGCTTGCTCAAGCGCTCTTCCCGCCGCGCAAGTTCATCGGGGATCGAAAAGCCATCGGGAAGATCGGCCTGATCCGCAGCTTCGGCCTTCGCCATCAGGTCGGCCACCTCGGCCTTCAGCTGCGCTTCGATCTTGCCGGCATGCTCATGGGAAAGCGCGCTATGCCGGCTGGCATTGGCGTGGATCTTCGTCCCGTCAAGCGCAACCGTGCCCATCTTCAGAACGCCCATCTCGCGCGCCAGAAGCAGCACCTGCACAAACAGACCCTCAAGCTCCTTGAGAAAACGCCGCCGGAACGCGGCGATCGTATCGTGGTCAGGATGATCGTTCGCCGCGATAAACCGGAAGGCCACCGAGTCATACGTCGCCCGTTCAAGCTTGCGGCTCGAAAAAACGCCCGTCGCATAGCCATAAACCAGAAGGCCAAGCAGAACCTTCGGATGATACGACGCCGAACCAGACCCGCGATAGCTGCCGCTCATCGCCCGAAGGTCCAGCCCCTCGACAACCTCGACGACAAAACGCGCAAGGTGCCGCTCGGGAAGCCATTCATCCACCGACGGCGGCAGAAGAAATCCGGTCGTACGATCTACCATTCGAAAATTGCTCATCGCACAACCGGCACCTGGATGGAGAATCAATCGCTTGATTCTAGCCGATATCCCTCGCGTGCGCTAAGTCCGACAGGCTGCTAGGGCGTGTGCGACATGGCCTTCCACAAAAAGGCCGGTCTGAGGATCGAAGACATGGTCAGGAGCCGCTGGATCTATCGCAAGCTGAGGAACTTCCGTGCCGGCATCGAGGCCGGCATCTCATGGCTGAAACGGGCCTACGGCCTGGCGCGCTGCACCTGGCGCGGGCTCGACCACTTCAAGGCCTATGTCTGGTCCTCGGTCGTGGCCTACAATCTCGCTCTCTTCACCCGCCTCAAGCCGAGCTGACGCCGAGCCATCGAGCCGACTAAGCGGCCCGCCGGCAGGCGCCGGCCGGTCGGCTTGCCCAATGCTTCGTCCGCGACGCCTTGCTGTCGCCATCCATGCGTCTCGACCCCACAAAACCCCGCACAACAACCTGCGTTGAGCCGGAAAGCCTCGACAAATACTCAGAAAATGCACGTTTATGGACGGGAACTAGTCTAGGTGCGGAGTGGGTTTTGTATGAATCGCCCTCATGGTGAGCCTGTCGAACCACGAGGGCGGAGCACCGGACCACGACCACAGCCCTACGCGCGCTACTGAACCAACCAGAACGGATTACGCTCCGGCGCGGCTAGGCGCGGCCGCCGATCAGCCTTCCGGCGCGCTTGACCACCCCCTCGGCGGCCGAAAAGCTCAGCACGCCGTTGACGAACACCTTGGCGATGCCGAGCGATTGCTGCAGCGGCTTGTCGTAGGTGGCCTTGTCGATGATGGTGGCCGGATCGAACACCACGAGGTCCGCGAAGGCGCCTGCCGCCAGCCGCCCGCGGCCGGCCAGCTTGAACACTTTTGCCGGCAGCCCGGTCATCTTGTGGACCGCCGCCTCGATCGAGAACAGCTTGAGATCACGGGCATAGTGCCCGATCACCCGCGGAAAGGTGCCCCAGAGGCGCGGATGCGGATGATCGTCATGCGGCAGGCCGTCCGAGCCGATCATCGCCAGTTTCGAGGAAATCACCCGGCGCACATCGGCCTCGTCCATCTGGAAATAGATCGCGCCGGCCGGCTGCAGCCGCCGCGCCGTCTCGTGGATGTCGAGGTCCCATTCCTTGGCGATATCGACCAGGTCGCGGGCGTTCATCTCCGGGTGAGGGCGCGACCAGGCGATCATGATCCGGTAGGTGTCGGTGATTAGGTCGGCGCGCAGATTGGTCGAGCCGGCCGCGTAGGGATAGACGTCGACATTGACCGGATGGCGCTCGGCGATGGCTTCGAGCCGCGGCAGGGTTTCGAGGGTGCGGCCCCAATTGTGCACGCCGGCGCATTTGTGGTGCGAGATGATCAGCGGAATCCTGGCGCCTTCGGCGGTGGTGATGGTCTCCTCGATGCTCTTGAGCACATCGTCCTGCTCGTCGCGCATATGGGTGGCATAGACCCCGCCATGCTCGGCGAAGCGCCCGGCGACCCGGGTGACCTCCTCGATATCGGCCCCCGCATTGGTGGGGTAGAACAGCCCGGTCGAGAGCCCGATGGCGCCATGCGCCATGGCCTCGTCGGCATGGGCGAGCATGGCGTCCAGCGCCGCCGGCCCGGCCTTGCCCGCGATGTCGTCCATGGTGGCGAGGCGCAAGGCCGAATGGCCGACCAGCGCCGCCACATTGACCCCGGGCACCGCCCTGGCTAGCGCCGCCGCATAGGCGGCAAAGCTCGGGAATTGATAGGCGCGCGCTTCGCCCAAAAGGTTCATCGGCGCCGGCGGCGGGCCGGAAAAGGTCACCGGCGCCAGCGAGATGCCGCAATTGCCCACCACCACCGAGGTCACCCCCTGGCTGATCTTGGGCAGCATGTCGGGCACGTCGAGCACGATCCGGTCGTCATGGGTATGCGCGTCAATAAAGCCCGGCGACAGCGCCAATCCGCCCAGATCGTGCTCGCGCTCGCCGGCGTCCGACGGGATACTGCCGGGGCCGCCGATGGCGCTGATGCGGTCGCCGGTGAGCCCCAGTTCGCCCCGATAGGGCGCGGCCCCCGAACCGTCATAGATCAGGGCATTGCGAAAGACGTGATCGTGCGCTGTGGTCATGGTCGGCTCGGGCCTACTCGTGCGGCTTGATGGTTTTCATGAGCGGCGTGGGGTCGGTCGAGGGCGTCGGGATGGCGATGCCGATGCTGGCCACGGTGTAGCGGACGCGGCGCAGCGCCTCGCGTGCCTTGCCGCCCAGCTTGATGGCGACCCCGGCCGCGATGGTGTCGATCACCGCCAGATGCGCGTAGCGCGACGGGGTGGGAAGGAGGATGTTCTCGTCTTCGGCGATGGTCACCGGGATGACGATGCCGCCGGCCCGCGCCAGCGGCGTGTTCGGACGGGTCAGCACCACCGTCGCCGCGCCGAACGTGCTGGCGATCTCGATGGCCTCGACCACCGCCTTGGAGTGGCCGGAATTGGAGATGGCGAACACCGCGTCGCCCGGCTGCAGCGTGGCCGCCGACATCCGCATCTGGTGGCTGTCGGCATAGCCCGAGACCGGCATGCCGAGGCGGAAGAGCCGAAGCTTGGCGTCCTCCATCATTGCCGCCGAACCGCCGCCCTGCCCGTAGATATCGATGCGGCGGGCCGCCGCGAAGGCTTCGATGGCGGCGCCCACCGCCTTGGTGTCGAGCTGGTCGAGGGTTTCGCGCACCGTGGTGGCGGCGCGCATCATGATGGTCTGGGCCAGTTGGCCCACATCGTCACTGAACACCCGGTCGGAGCGCAGGTAGGCGGCGGCCACCGTCATGGTGGTGGCCAGCCCGATCTTGAACTCGTTGAACGAAGCGCAGCCGACCGAACGGCAGAAGCGGGTGACCGTGGGCTGGCTGACCCCGGCCTTGGCGGCCAGTTCGGCGATGGTGAGCCGCGTCGCCGCCTCGAAATCGGCGCGCACCGCCTCGGCGACCCGGCGCTCGGCGGTAGTCAGCTTGGCTTCCACGCGCTGGATGCGCGAGACGATATCGATGGCGGCGGCCTGGTGCTGCTTGCTCATTTATCTGTGCCCAAGCCCTCCCCAGCGCCGTTGCCGCGGCGCGCCGCGCCTGTCCTGGAGCGGCAATGGCCCCGGCGGCGTGAAAGTGAATTACACGATTTTACCGCCTGGGCAAGACCACGGCAGCGCAAAAATGTGGATCGTGCGACGGCTGTAATGTCATTACGTCAGCGAATCAGTGGAACTATGCTGCTGATTCTGCTATTGTAACTGCAAAACACCGAAGCGCAACGTTCCGACAAAATGCCTATTGCACAGTCTGAAATTCTGTAACATGATTTCAGGATTGAAGACGCCGCCATGGCGGTCCGGCGCTGCCGCACGTTCGCTCGTGCCGGACGCCCGATTGGCCACGCCGCTGCGACGGGGGGAGACGCTGATTTGAACGCTGCCGGATCATTCGGACTGCCGCATGGAGGTGCCCCCGCGGGCACCAAGATGGCGGTCGAGGGCGCTACCAAGTTCTACCAGACGCGCAGCGGCGCCGTGCATGCGCTCGACAATGTCTCGCTCGAGGTCAAGGAAGGCGAATTCCTCTGCATCCTGGGGCCTTCGGGCTGCGGCAAGTCGACCCTATTATGGTCGATGGCGGGCCTGCATGGGCTCAGCGGCGGCAAGATCTGGCTCGGCAATGACGCGATCACCAAGCCGCATCCGGAGATCGCCATGATCTTCCAGGAGGCCAACCTGCTGCCCTGGCGCAATCTGGCGCGCAATATCGAGCTGCCGTTCGAACTCAAGAAGCTGCCGCCCGACCGGGCGCGCATCGATGCGCTGCTCGAGCGCGTCGGCCTCAAGGGCTTCGAGCACAAATTCCCACGCGAACTGTCGGGCGGCATGCAGCAGCGCGCCTCGATCGTGCGCAGCCTCGCGGTCAACCCCTCGGTGCTGCTGATGGACGAGCCGTTCGGCGCGCTCGACGCCTTCACCCGCGACGAGATGAACCTCCTGGTCCAGGAAATCTGGATGGAGACCAAAAAGACCATCATCTTCATCACCCATTCGATCGTCGAGGCGCTGTTCCTGGCCGACCGCATCGTGGTGATGTCGGCCAGGCCCGGCCGCATCCAGGAGATCGTCGAGGTCGGCATGCCGCGCCCGCGCGGCGTCGAAATCCAGTCGACCCCGGCCTTCATCGAACGGGTCAACGCCATCAAGGCGATGATCGATCACCGCAAGGCCTAACGCCCAATTCAAGGAACTTCCCAGTGGACAGCCAGCTTCGCGACCAGATCCCGACCTTTTCGGCCAAACCGGCCGCCGCCGGCGGCGGCGTCAGCCTGTCGGGCGGCCTTTCCTCACTGGTTTCGGGCGGCGGCCGCAGCGCCTTCGAGACCTTCGTCATCGTGCTGGTGGCGGTGATCATCATCGGTGGGGCCGAACTGCTACTCACCGTCTTTGCGGTGCCGCAATATATCTTGCCCCGGCCCAGCCAGATTGGCACCGCGCTGATCACCGAATGGGGCTTTATCTGGCCGCATCTGCTGATCACGCTCTATGAGCTGCTGGTCGGCTTTGCCATCGGCGCCTCGATCGGCTTCGTTCTGGCGGCGGTGATCACCCAATTCCCCTTCGCTGAAAAGATCGTCACCCCCTACATCCTGCTGCTGGTGACCACGCCCATGCTGGCGCTGGTGCCGCTGCTGATCCTCCGTTTCGGCTTCGGTTCGGAGCCGCGCATCATCGCGGTGGCGCTGGCCTCGGGCCCGATGGTGATGATCAACTCGGCCACCGGCTTCCGCCGCGTCGACCTGGCCAAGATCGCGCTGGCCCGGTCCTTCGGCGCCTCGACGCTGCAGATCTTCACCAAGATCCGCATCCCCATGGCCATGCCGATGATCATCGTCGGCCTGATGGTCGGCTCGATCTTCGGGCTCTTGACCACGGTGGGCGCCGAGATGGTGGGCGGGGCCGAGGGGCTCGGCAACCGGCTCAACTACTATTCCTCGATGATCCGCATGCCGCAATTTTTCGCCGTGATCACGCTGCTCGCGATCATCGGCATCTCGATCTACGTGTTCTTCTTCTGGGTCGGAAAGAAGTGGGCGAGCTGGGAAGCCTAGAATTTCCAAGCCTTTGACGATTGCAAACAGGGAGACCGCAATGACCATCAACTCCACCATGCCCCAAATCGGGCGCCGCCGGCTGCTGCAGCTGACGGCCGCCGGGGTCACGCTCTCGGCCCTCGGGCTGGGCGCCCGTTCCGCCTTCGGCCAGGACGCCGCCCCCATCCGCTGGGTCTCGCCCCGCGGCACGCTCGAAGTGCTCGACGATTTCGCCTATTGGGTGGCCCTCAAGTACGGCTATTTCGGCGATCTCAAGACCGAGATCGAAGCCGGTCCGCAGGACGGCACCGCCACCGTCAAGCTGGTCGACCAGAAGCAGTCCGATTTCGGCTACCCCTCGCCCGGCGTGCTCTCGCTCGGCCTCGAGCAGGGCATGGACCTGGTCTCGGCCTTCCACATCATGGCCGGCGACGTGTTCGACTTCGCCTTCCAGAAGGGCAAGGCCCCGGCTGACCTCAAGGGCCTCGAAGGCAAGACCATCGTGCTCGGCTCGGCCGGCTGGCAGTCGATCACCGACCCGATGCTGGCCGCTGCCGGCGTCGACCTCAGCAAGGTCAAGTATGTGGAAGTCAGCGCCTGGGGCCAGGCCCTGTCGCAGGGCCAGGCCGACGCGGCGCTGAGCTGGGAAGGCCTCCGCGCCCAGTGGCGTGGCCAGGGTCTCGACTTCGATTACCTGCTGGGCAAGAACTCCTCGACCTTCCCGGCCAATTCCTACGTCACCCGCAAGTCCGACCTCGCGGACCCCGCCAAGGTCGAGGCCTATACCAAGTACCTGCGCGGCTGGGCCATGGGCATGGAATTCGCGCTGCAGAACCCGCGCGCCGCGACCATGATCACCATGGAGCAGTTCCCGGGCCTTGCCAGCCAGATGGACCCCACTGTCGCCACCGAGTCGCTGATGCAGCAGCTCGACCTGATGCACGCCCATTGGGATCGGCGCGGCAAGTGGGGCTTCCACCTCGAGGACAGCTGGCAGGCCTATTTCGACGCCATCGCCAAGATCGGCCAGGTCAGCCAGGTGTTCAAGGCGGCGGACGTCACCACCAATATGTTCGTCGACGGGGCCAACGACTTCGACCACGCCAAGGTCAAGGCCGATGCCGACGCCTATACGCTGTCGGACGCCTATACCGCGGTCGACGTGGCCGCCATCCAGGCCGTTCTCTGATCTGACTGGGGCGGCGGCGCCGTAACGGCCCGCCGCCCTAGCTTTTTGATCCGGGCCCACGGACGGGTTCGGACGCGCTATCCTGCCGGGGGGACTATGTTCGAATTCGACCATGTGGGAATCACCACCACCGTGCCGCAGCCCCAGGAAGACTGGGTCGAGGCGAGCCGCATCTGGGTGACCAATCCGCGCCACCATCCCGAACATATGGAGTTCCTGCGCTACGCGCCGGACAGCACCGTGCCCGCCGCCGTGCGCGACAACCCGCATGTCGCCTATCGCGTTGCGGCACTGGAGCCGCATCTCAAGGATGTCGAAATCCTGATCCCGCCCTTCGTGGTCGGGGATTTCCTGCAAGTGGTGTTCGTCAGGAAGCACGGCATGGTGTTTGAGTACATGCGGTATCTGAAAGACGGGTGGTTCGGAAATTGAGTTACAAAGCAATCTACGCCTATGCTTGGGACTTGGCCGAGGAGGGCGTCGGTAACGCCGTCGGCCAGTTCCGCGACCTCGGCCTCGACACGGTGACGCTGGCTGGCACCTATCACGCCGGAAAATTCCTGCGGCCGCATGGCAAGACCGGCAAGGTGTATTTCCCCGAGGACGGCACCGCCTATTTCAACGCCGACCCCAGCCGTTACGGCACCATCAAGCCGATCGCCAATTCCATGCTGGCCGAGCGCGACGTGCTACGCGAACTGGCCGGCTCGGGCATCGCCACCAATGTCTGGCTGGTGCTGCTGCATAATTCCCAGCTCGGGCTCAGGCACCGCGAGGCGACGGTGCAGAACGCCTTCGGCGACCGCTATGTCTATAGCCTCTGCGCCTCCAATCCCGACGCCCGCGCCTATGCGATCGGGCTGGCGCGGGACGTCACCGAGAACTACCCGGTCGATGGCCTGTCGCTGGAGAGCCCAGGCTTTGCGCCCTATGCGCATGGCTATCACCACGAATTCGCGCTGATGCGGCAGAACCGCTGGTTCAACAACCTGATGGGGCTGTGCTTCTGCGAGCATTGCCTGGCCGGCGCCGAGGCGCGCGGCGTCGAGGCCCGCCGGCTCAAGGCGAGGGTAGCCGAGGACCTGGCGGCCTATCTGGCGTCCGACATCGATTTTCCCGACGACATGGCCGAGGCCTTCTGGCTGGCCGATGTGCAGGCGGACGGCGCGCTGCGGCTCTATCTCGACTATCGCGCCTCGGCGGTGACCTCGCTGGTCGCCGAAATCCGCGCCGCGGTGCGCGCCAACGCCACCGTGGCGGTGATCCCCTCGGTGGCGCGGCCGACCGGCGGCGCCTGGTACGAGGGCAGCGACCTGGCGGCCCTCGCGCACGCCACCGGCATCATCGAAGTCTGTTTTTACGAGCCGAGCGCCATGCGGGTGAAATCGGACCTCTTCGACATCCGGCGGCGCACCGGCACGGCGACGCTGCGCGCCATCCTGCGGCCATCGCACCCGGACCTGGCCAGCAAGGACGAGTTCCTCGCCGCCGTGGCTGCGTTGCGGGCCGGCGGGGTCGACGAGCTGGCATTCTACAACTGGGGCGCCTTGCGCCAGGCCAATATCGCCTGGATCGGCGAAGCCCTGAAGGAGGCCAGATGAGCGACATGTTTGTCGGCAAGACCATCGCCATCACCGGCGCCGCCGGCGGCATCGGCCGCTCGCTCTGCCGGTTTTTCGCCGAGGAGGGCGCGGCGCTGGTGTTGCTCGACCGCAGCGTGGCGGTGCTCGACTTCGCCGAGGAGCTCAAGGAAAAGGGCTATGCGGCGCGCGGCGCCGTCGCCGATATCGGCGCGCCCGCCGCGGTCGCCGAGGCCTTTGCCGGGTTCGGCGAAATCCATATCCTGATCAACAATGCGGGCATCTCCAGCCACCCCACCTTCGCGGCCACCGACCCAGGGGGCTGGCAGGACGACGTCAATTCCAACCTCAACGGCGCCTTCAACTGCGCCCATGCGGTGCTGCCGCAGATGGTCGAACGCCGCGGCGGCGCCATCGTCAATGTCGGCTCGGTCAATGGGCTGCAGGCGCTGGGCGACCCGGCCTACAGTGCCGGCAAGGCCGGGATGATCGCGCTGACCAAGGCGCTGGCGCTCGAATATGGCCGCTACAACATCCGCGCCAATATCGTTCTGCCCGGCACCGTGCGCACCCCGATCTGGGACGAGCGGGCGCGCAAGGACCCGCAGGTGCTCAGGACGCTGGAGCGCTGGTATCCGCTCGGCCGCATCGTCGAGCCGGCCGAGGTGGCGCGGGTGATCGCGTTTCTCGCCTCGGACACGGCGAGCGCGGTGACCGGGGCGGCCATCCCGGTCGATTGCGGGCTGACCGCCGGCAATGTGGTGATGGCGCGCGAACTCACGCTCGAAGATTTCTAGGGGGAATTGATGCAGCGACTGCGTATCGGGGTGATCGGGCTCGGCTGGTTCGGCGAGATCCATTGCGACACCATCAGGGGCGTGCCCAACCTGGAGCTGGCGGCGCTCTGCACCCGTACCCCGGACCGGCTGGCGGCGCTGGGCGAAAAGTACGGCGTCAACAAGCTCTATGACGATTACCGCGAGCTGCTGGCCGACCCCGAGATCGACGCGGTGTCGATCTGCACCATGTGGGACCAGCACACCGAGCCGGCGATTGCCGCCCTGCGGGCAGGCAAGCACGTCTTCCTCGAAAAGCCGATCGCCTCGACCGTCGCCGACGCCAGAAAGATCATGGCCGCCTCCAAAGGCGCCAGGGGCATCCTGTTCATCGGCCATATCGTGCGCTTCAACCCGCGCTACCGCATGGCCAAGCAGGCGATCGATGCGGGCAAGATCGGCAAGATCGTGGCGCTAAGCTCGCGCCGCAATATCCCCGCCGCCTGGACCCCCACCATCCTCGATAAGATCGGGCCGATTGTCGGCGACGCCATCCACGATACCGACATCATGCTCTGGTTCACCGGCGAAAAGATCGTCTCGACCTATGCCCAGACCGTCAACGTGCGCGGGCTCAAGCACCCCGATATCGGCCAGACCATGTATCGCTTCGCCGGCGGCGCCACCGCCACGCTGGAGACGGTCTGGTGCATGCCGGAAAAGACCCCGTTCGACATCGATGAGCGCATGTCCATTATCGGCACCGAGGGCATCATCCACGTCCAGGACACCTTCCCCAATCTGGGGATCGTCTCCGCCGACAAGCTGCACAGCCCCGACACCACCTATTGGCCCGAATTCGACGGCGTCCGCGGCGGCGCGCTGCGCGAGGAGTTCTCCTATTTCGCCAATTGCGCGCTGACCGGCAAGATGCCGGCCATCGGCACACCAGAAGACGCGACCGCGGCGCTGCAAGCAACGCTCGCCGCCGAGCAATCCGCCCGCACGGGCACTGTGATCACGATAGAAGGATAATCGGCATGGCCAAGAAGCGGGTTCTGGTGGTGGGTCTGGGCAATATGGGCATGAGCCATGCGCTCGCCTATACGCGCATCGACGGCTACGAGGTGGTGGGCGTATGCACGCGCAACATCGAGAGCAAGCAATTGCCAGAGGCGCTGCAGGGCGCTAGGAAATACGCCAATTTCGAACAGGCGCTGGCCGAGCTCAAACCCGACGTGGTTTCGGTCAACACCATGCCCGACACCCATGCCGACTACGCCATCAAGGCGATGGAAGCAGGCGCCCATGTGTTCGTCGAAAAGCCGATGGCGATCTCGGCCGAGGACGCCGAGAAGGTGGTCGCGGTGGCCAAGCGCACCAAGCGCAAGCTGGTGATCGGCTATATCCTCCGCCAGCACCCGAGCTGGATCAAGTTCATCGAGATCGCCCGCGAGCTGGGCACGCCGCTGGTGTTCCGCATGAACCTCAACCAGCAGTCGAACGGGGAAACCTGGTCCTGGCACAAGCGGCTGATGGACAGTTTTCCGCCCATCGTGGATTGCGGCGTCCACTATGTCGACGTCATGTGCCAGATGACCGACGCCAAGCCGATCCGCGTCCACGCCATCGGCGCCAAGCTCACCGACGAGGTGGCCAAGAACAACTATGGGCAATTGCAGGTCGAGTTCGACGACGGCTCGGTCGGCTGGTACGAGGCCGGCTGGGGTCCGATGGTCTCCGAGCAGAGCTTTTTCATCAAGGACGTCTTCGGTCCCCTGGGCTCGGCCTCGATCGTGATGGCTGAGAACACCGCCGGGGTGAAATCGGACGACATCAACGCCCACACCAAGACCAGCCAGATCCTCCGGCACTATACCGATATGAACAAGCCCGACATGCGCTACGACATGAGCGACGAGCCCAACCACGACGACCTGTGCGAGCGCGAACAGCGCTATCTGCTCAAGGCGATCGATGAGGATCTCGATCTCAGCGCGCACATGGACGATGGGGTCAAGAGCCTCAAGATCGTCCTGGCGGCCGACGAGTCCATCCATAGCCATCAGGTGGTCGCGCTCTAGGCTCCAAACCCAATCAATAAATTGATTGGGTTTGGAGCCTAGGGGGCTGTCCGTCGATGCCTAGGTCAGGTTCAGAGACAGGCGGTGATTGCCTCCGTCGAGGGGAACACGGACCCTGTTGTTCATACATTCGATCTGCGATCCATCGAGGATGGCCTCGGAAGTGCTTTCGGGTCGGTCCCGCGAGGAGTGCACGCGGATTTCATAGAGGGTTGATGCCACTTTGACTATGGCTTCAAATCCAGGCCAGCTTGGCGGAATGCAGGGGTCTACGACGAGAAAGGCACCCTCCCTGCGGATGCCCAGGATGCCCTCGACACCGGCCCGGTACATCCATCCTGCGGACCCGGTGTACCAGGTCCAGCCGCCACGCCCGACATGCGGCGCGACCGAGTAGACGTCGGCAGCAACCACATACGGCTCTACCTTGTAGCGCTCGACCTCTTCGGGCGTGCGTGCATGGTTGATCGGATTGACGAGGGCGAACAGTTCGGCAGCCTTGTCCCCCGATCGCATCTCTGCAAATGCCAGAATCGCCCACATGGCGGCATGGCTGTACTGGCCGCCATTTTCGCGCAGGCCAGGCGGATAGCCCTTGATGTAGCCGGGGTCGTGTCGCGTCTTGTTGAATGGTGGAGCGAACAATAGCGCCAACCCTTCGTCGCGGCGGATGAGCCGCTTGTCCAGGGAGGCCATTGCGGTTCGGGTGCGCGCGGGATCGGCAGCGCCGGACAGCACTGCCCAGGACTGGGCGATGGAGTCGATCCGGCATTCCCGGTTCTTCTTCGAGCCGAGCCACGTGCCGTCATCGAAGGTGGCGCGGCGGTACCACTCGCCGTCCCAGGCCTCCCGCTCCAGTGCGGCCCGCACCAGTTCGGCATGGGCCCGCCAACGCCGGGCCCGCTCCGGATCGCGGCCGTCCGCCAGCGGCGCAAACAGTGCGATGGCGCGGACCAGCAGCCAGCCGAGCCACACGCTCTCGCCCTTGCCGCCCTCGCCGACGCGGTTCATGCCGTCGTTCCAGTCCCCAGTGCCCATCAGCGGCAACCCATGCTCTCCGGTGAGGTGCATGCATTGGTCGAGACCGCGGGCGCAATGCTCGAACAACGTCGCGGACGTATCGACAAACATCGGCTGGAAGAAGGCGTCATGCTCGCCGGGATGCAACGCCTGGCCTTCGAGGAATGGCACCATCTCGTCCAGGACTGCGGGATCAGCGGCGGTGGCGATGTAGGTGGCAGTCGCGAAGGCGAGCCAGACCCGGTCGTCAGAGATCCTCGTTCGCACGCCCCGCCCGGAATGTGGCAGCCACCAATGCTGCACGTCACCCTCGATGAACTGGCGGGAAGCGGCCCGCAGCAGGTGCCGCCGCGTTTCTTCCGGCCGCGAGCGTGTCAGCGCCATGCCGTCCTGCAACTGATCGCGGAAACCATAGGCGCCGCTCGCCTGGTAGAAGGCCGAACGTGCCCATATGCGGCAGGCGAGCGTCTGATACAGCAGCCAACCGTTCAGCATGATGTCCATCGCCCGGTCGGGCGTCTTGACCTGCACGGCGCCGAGCAGGTCCTCCCAGTGGTCGGTTACTTCCTTCAGGGCGGCGTCGAGATCGGCAGCGCGATAGCGGGCAATCAGTGCCCTCGCTTCCTCGGTCGATCCGCATTGTCCAATGAACGAGACGATTTCAATCGTCTCGCCTGCGCCGAGCTCGAAAGTGGCCTGCAGCGCCGTGCACGGATCGAGGCCGGCGCCAGTCCTGCCGGACAAAGGGATCCGTCTTCTGAGCGCGGCTGGCCATGCAGGTCCACCCTTGCGGCCAAGAAACTCGGTGCGGTCGGCGGTCCATGCGCGCTGCCTGCCGGAGAGGTCGGCAAAGGCGACGCGGTTGGACAGGTCCGTGCTCCAGGGATTGCGGACCAGCATCGCGCCGGTGGCTGCGTCTGCCTCCGTGACTATGAAAGGTCCAGACGCACTGCGGGATGTGCCCAGCACCCACTCGGTAAACGTCGTGACCGACAGGCGGCGCGCCCGTCCGGAAACGTTGCGAAGCGTGAGTCGCGAGATCTTGATCGGATCGCCGAGCGGGACGTACTGCAGCAGGTCGAGGGCGACGCCGTTCGCCTCGTGTTCGAAGCGGCTGTAGCCGAAACCGTGGCGCGCGACGTAGGTTCCGCCGTCGCGGATCGGCTGAGCCGTCGCGCTCCACAGCTCGAGAGTGTCTTCGTCGCGGACATAGATCGCCTCCCCCGCCGGGTCGGAGACCGGATCGTTCGACCACGGCGTGAGCTGGTTGTCGCGACTGTTTTCGGCCCAGGTGTAGCCGCTCCCGTCCGCCGATACCTGGAAACCAAAGCCGGGGTTGGCGATCACGTTGATCCATGGCGCCGGCGTGCTGTTTCCGGAACGAAGGATGGTGACATATTCCCGGCCGTTCTTGTCGAAGCCGCCCAGCCCGTTGAAGAATTCGAGCCCGTTAGGGTCCGGCGCGTGCCGCGCTGCCGGTGCTGACGGCGTCGGAGCCGGAGTCGGCACAGCGGATGGAAGCGATGGCGGTATGAGGGCGAGCTGGTCCGCGATCGACCCGCGGCGGGCAATCAGCGCCACGCGGGCCACCGATTGCAGCAAGGCGCGGGCGTTGCCGTCCATCAGGTCGGCACGCAGGGCATAGACCGAGCCCTGGGCGTGCTCTTCGCCGAAGCGCGGCCGCGACTGGCTGCTCCGAACCGCCGTCTCGATCGAGATCTGCAGATCCTGAACGTAGGATGGGGCGCGCTCGTTGATGATGACCAGGTCGACGCCGAGGCGTTTCATGCGCCAGTATTCGTGGGCACGCAGCAACTGGCGGACCTGGCGGATATCCTCGATATCGTCGATCCTCAGCAGCATGATCGGCAGGTCGCCTGAAATCGCGTGCGGCCACAGACCCGACTGAGGGCCGGCGCCGCGAATGATCGCTCCCGGTGGCGCCCGGAAGCGCGGATCGGCATAGAGGATCGGCGCGGTGAGACGCTGAAAGTTCGCCGCTTCCGCCGCGTCGACGTCGAGATAGCGCAGTTGTACCTGAGCCTGAGTCCAGGCGAGGGTCTGCGCCCGCTCGAAGGCGCTGCGATCGTGATGCTTGTCGATCAGTTCGAGAAGCTGAGCGCGCGAAGGCGCAACGATCGTCCAGAACGCGATCCGCGCGACCTTGCCGGGTGGAACCACAACGCGGCGCCGCAGCGAGAACACCGGATCGAGCACCGTCCCCACAGTGTTCGAAAGCGGCAGGCCGTCGACGATGGCCGAAGCGGAACCGATCGCTCGGCCACGACCGAGGAAACGTGCCCGGTCGGACTCGTATTGCGGTTCGGCGACGATTTCGCCCTCCACCACGGCGAAATGGGCTGCCCAGATTTCCGGTTCGCCGGGCGAACGCCGCCGGCGCGTCGCAATCAGCGCCCCGAACTCCGACAGATGCTCGGTCTCGATGAACATCTTGGCAAAAGCGGGATGTGCATTGTCGGTCGCGGGCGTCGTCAACACGACTTCGGCGTAGGACGTCACTTCGATCTCGCGCGGGCGCCGCCCGCTGTTGATCAATGACAGTCGGCGGACTTCGCCGTCATCCTCGCCGGAGACGACAACATCCAGCGTCGTGGTCATTGTGCGGTCCCGATGGATGAAGTGGGCGTGATCCTCCTCGAAGATGACTTCGTCCTTGTCGGCGTCGCCCGGCCTCCGGGACCCGCCAGGGGACCAGGCGTTCCCGGTTCGCGTATCCCTGAGAAAGACGAAGGCCCCCCAGTCGTCGCGGGTCGCATCCTCCCGCCAGCGAGTCACCGCGACATCGCGCCAGCGACTGTAGCCTCCGCCCGTCGCGGTCAGCATGACCACGTAGCGTCCGTTGGACAGGATATGGGTTGTGGGAGGACCCACGACCGCACCGGTAAGGCGGCGCACGCTTGGCGCCACGGTGATTGCCTCTGCCGCCGAGGCTTTCACCTCTTCGGCCCGCGGATGTGCGATGGCGACGGCCTCCGGCATGCGCTCCTGCAGCAGCAGCTCGCTGGCCTTGATGATCGGCTCCCGATGGAAGCGGTCGCGCATCTGTCCGTCGTGCAGCGCGTTCGCCAGGGAAACGATGGTCATGCCCTGATGGTGGGCCATGTAGTTGCGGACGATGGCAACCGTCTGGTTGTCGGGAAGCCGCGACCGGGTGAAGTCGAGGGCCTCGTAGAAGCCGTAGCGCCCCTCGGCGCTCATCCTGGCTAGGCGCGCATAGTTTTCGCGTGCGGCGCGGGGGTCCACCATGGCGGCAAGGCCCGTCGCATAAGGCGCGATCACCAGATCGTCGGAGAGGCCGCGCTTCAGCCCGAGACCGGGGACGCCGAAATTGGAATACTGGTAGGTGAATTCCATGTCGCGGGCATTGTAGGCCGACTCCGAAATCCCCCACGGAAGGCCGAGGGAGCGCCCGTATGCCTCCTGCCTTTGCACCACCAGACGGCTGGTCTGCTCCAGCAGGCTGCCAGCCGGAGCGCGCATGACGAGCGACGGCATCAGATACTCGAACATCGAGCCTGACCACGAGATCAATGCCGACCCGCTTCCCAGCGGCGTGGCGGTCCGGCCGAGCCGGAACCAGTGCCGGGTCGGCGCATCGCCTTTGGCAATCGCAAACAGGCTCGCAAGCCGGGCCTCCGACGCCAACAAGTCATAACAACTGGGATCGAGGCTATTCTCGGTAACGGAATAGCCAATCGACAGCAGCTTGCGATCCGGATCGAGTAGGAACCGGAAGTCCATCGCCATCGCCATGGCGCGCGCGGTGGCGGCGAGTGCTTTCAACCGTTGGTCAGAGAGGGGCGACGCATCGTCGATCGGCGAGCGGTCACGGGCATGTTCTGCAATCGTCCTGCCTAGCGCCTCGAGCCAGAAGGCGGCATTATCTGCTCCTTCGTCGCCGGCAGGCGAGACGCCGTCGCGTACCACCTTTGCGGCCCTGTCGGTCAGCCGCCTGAGCGCCGGAGCCAAGGTCTCGATCGACTGCACGCCATTCAACTGAGATTCGATTTCATCGAAGATGGTGGCGAGCTGGCGTCCACGTTCCCCATGCGCGCCGGGCATGGTACGGGATGCGTCGCGGGCGAGCCAGAGGGTGTCGGCAATGCCGCGGCGGGCGTTGGGCGCTGCTGGAGCATCGATCCACTCCTCGCAGGCGTTCGCCAGCGCGATCAGGTGACCGGCGAAATTGCCGCTATCGACGGAGGAAACATATGCCGGGTCGAGCGTGCGCAGATCCTCGGTACCGTACCAGTTGAAGAAGTGGCCATTGAAACTTTGCATCTTCTGCAGGGTGGCGAAAGTCGCCTCCAGGCGATCGACGGTCTCGGTCGTCCCCGTCCAGCCGAAGTCACGGGCAGCCACGGCAGACAACAGGTAGAGGCCGATGTTGGTCGGCGAAGTCCGGTGCGCAATGGCGGGCCTCGGGGCCTCCTGGAAATTGTCCGGGGGCAGCATGTTGTCCGCTGGCGTGACGAAAGTCTCGAAGAAGCGCCAGGTGCGACGCGCAATAAGCCGCAGGTCTCGAGCTTCATGGTCCGAGAGCGAGAGCCGTCGCTCGCGGGGTGCCCCACGGCTGGCCCACAAGGCCGCCGCCGGGGCTGCCAACCACAAGAGCGCGACGGGCAGAACCGCTGGCCACGAGGGTGGGGCAACAGCGACCGCACCGGCCGACACGACAAGTCCCAGCACCGTGCCGCCGGCCATCTGCCAATAGAAGCCCCCGAGATCCGGCCGCCGACTTCCCGCGGCCTCGGCGGCTGTCGTCCATTCGAGCAGGTGACGCCGCGTCCACAGCACCCGCGCCAGCGTCCTGACGATGGCATCCCCCATGCGCCAGGCCTGATCGGCAAGGAAGGTAACGGAAAGCGTGGTCTGGATGGCGGCGAGCGAGATGTGGGCGCCGAGCATGGCCAGATGGCTGCGAAGGCGAATTCCGGCGCGCTGCGGCAGGACCGAGAAGGCTGTCGGCAGGAAGGCGGGGATGGCGATGGCCGCAACGACGAACAGTGTGCCCAACAGGGCCGACGGCATCGGCAGCAACCAGCACAGCCCGAGAGCCAACACCATGCCCGGCGCCAACAGCGAACGTCGCAGGTTGTCGAGCATCTTCCAGCGGCCGATCGCAGGTACCGCGTGGTTTGCGGTCACGCGCCCGAAGACCCAGGGAATGAGTTGCCAGTCACCGCGCGTCCAACGATGCTGACGCTTGCACGCCACATCGTAGCGCGACGGGAAATCCTCCATGACTTCGATGTCGGAGGCGAGGCCTGCACGCGCGAAGATGCCCTCGAAGAG
>JAUXUM010000206.1 GCA_030680995.1 Devosia sp. | reverse complement strand
ATCTGGAGCACCGCGGCAACGATGATGACCATCGCCAGCGAAATGGGGAGAAAAACCTTCCAGCCGATCCGCATCAACTGGTCGTAGCGGTAGCGCGGCACGAACGCCTTCACCATGGCGATCATGAAAAAGACGAGTGCGACCTTGAGGATGAACCAGATCGCTCCCGGCAACCAGTTGAACGGCGGCAGGTCGATCGGGGGGGCCCAGCCGCCGAGGAACAGGATGGTCGTCATCGCACACATCAGGATGATGGCGATGTATTCGCCCAGCATGAAGAGGAGGTAGGGCGTCGACGAATACTCGACCATGAAGCCCGCGACGAGTTCGCTCTCGGCTTCCACCAGGTCGAAGGGCGGCCGGTTGGTCTCTGCCAGCGCCGAGATGAAGAAGATGATGAACATCGGGAAGAGCGGCAGCCAGAACCAGTTGAGGAACGATAGCTGCGGCACCCCGAGCAGATGGGCGAGGCCCATCTCGCGCTGTGCGATGACTATGTCGGTGAGGTTCAGGGAACCGACGCAGAGCAGCACGGTGATGATGACGAAGCCGATGGAGACTTCGTAGCTCACCATCTGCGCGGCGGAACGGAGCGCACCGAGGAACGGATACTTCGAATTCGACGCCCATCCGCCCATGATGATGCCATAGACACTCAGCGACGAGATGGCGAAAATATAGAGGATGCCGACATTGATATTGGCGAGCGCCCAGCCTGCATCGATAGGAATCACCGCCCAGGCCGCGAGCGCCAGGATCGAGGTCACCAGCGGCGCGAGCAGGAACACGATCTTGTCCGCCCCCGCCGGGATCACCGGCTCCTTGAACACGAACTTGAGAAAGTCCGCGAAACTCTGCAGCAGCCCGAACGGGCCGACGACATTGGGACCGCGGCGGATCTGCACCGCCGCCCAGATCTTGCGGTCGGCCAGCAGGATATAGGCCGTGAAAATCAAGAGCGCGACGAGGAAGAACAGCCCCTTCCAGACGAAACCGACATCGGTCCCGAGCCCGAGGAAGGGCACGCCGAGAAGGTAGTTGGCCGCTGTGCCGATGAAGTCCATATCGCGTCCCTATTCCGCCGCCTGCTTGAGGCCTGCCGCCAGCGCGGCGCATTCGCCCATCACCGCGGAAGCCCGGGCGATCGGGTTGGTCAGATAGAATTCCGTGACCGGCGACGCAAAGGTCACCCCTTTCGATTTTACTTGCTCCCGGGCCATCGCCTCGAGGTCCCCAGTCGAGCCCGCCGCAATGGTGTCGACGCGCGCGAGATGCGGGAATTCGGCATAAATCGCCGCGCGCAGCTGGCTCGGCGAGTTGAAGGGTAATGGCCGGCCGAGCACGGCCGAGAGCGCCCGGAAAATCGCCCAGTCTTCCTTGGCCTCGCCCGGCGGGAACACCGCACGTTCCGCCAGTTGCACCCGGCCCTCGGTGTTCACATAGGTGCCGCTCTTTTCGGTGTAGGCCGCGGCCGGCAGGATCACATCGGCGCGGTGTGCTCCGGCATCGCCGTGGGTTCCGATATAGACGACGAATGCCTTGCCCATGGCCGGCATGTCGTATTCGTCGGCGCCCAGAAGGAACAGCACGTCCAGCTCGCCCTTGCCCGCCAGCCCGATCTGGTCGGCCGAGCAGACGCCGCCATCGTGCGGCACGAAGCCGATATCGAGCCCGCCGACGCGGCCGGCCGCGTGATGCAGCATGGCAAAGCCGTTCCAGCCTTCCGCGACGTTCTCGCTCATTGTCGCGACGCGTGCGGCGAGTGCGATGACATCGCGCCCCGGCTGCTTGCCCAGCGTTGCGTGCGAAACAGCGCCCTCGCCCACGATCACCAGCGGCTTTGTCGCCGCCTTGAGCGTCTCACCGAAACCCTTGCCCGCCGCCACGTCGAGCAGCGCGTCGAAGCCATCCCCGAGATATTCGTAGGAGTAGGTCAGGTCGGCATGATCTCCGATCACCGCGATCGGCGTGCCCTTGGCGCGCCAGTTCTTGCGGATGCGAGCATTGAGCACCGCCGCCTCGCGCCGCGGATTGGAGCCTACGATGAGGATGGCGTCCGCCTCATCGATCCCGGCGATGGTCGGGTTGAAGATGTAGGCCGAGCGCGGCATGCCGGGGTCGATCCCCGACATCGGCGGCCGGCAGTCGGTCATGCCCGAGCCGAGCGAGGTCATCAGCGCCTTGAGCGCATACATGTCCTCGACCGAGGCCAGATCGCCGGCGATGGCGCCGACCCGCTTGCCGCCGCCCGACGCCTCGATCGCCTTGGCGATCGCGGCGAAGGCCTCGTTCCACGTCGCCGGCCGCAGCTTGCCACTCTTGCGTACATAGGGCCGGTCGAGGCGCTGGCTCTTCAATCCGTCCCAGACGAAGCGCGTCTTGTCCGATATCCACTCTTCGTTGATGGCCTCGTTGACGCGCGGCAGGATGCGCATCACTTCGCGGCCGCGGCTGTCGACCCGAATGTTCGAGCCCACGGCATCCATGACGTCGATGGATTCGGTCTTGACCAGCTCCCACGGCCGCGCCGCAAATGCGTAGGGCCTGGAGGTCAGCGCGCCGACCGGGCAGAGATCGATCACATTGCCCTGCAGCTCGCTCGACAGCGCCCGCTCGAGATAGGTCGTGATCTCCGCATCCTCGCCGCGGCCGATCAGGCCAAGCTCAGAGATGCCAGCGACTTCCGTCGTAAACCTCACGCAACGCGTGCAGAGGATGCAGCGGTTCATCGAGGTCTTGATCAACGGCCCGATATACTTGTCCTC
>JAUXUM010000200.1 GCA_030680995.1 Devosia sp. | reverse complement strand
GGAACATGGTATCGGCTGGGATCGGACCTTCGATGTCGATCCCTTCATGCGCCAGCGCCGCTACCGCCGGACCGATCACGTCGAGGTCCTCCCTGCCGATCGTGCCGCCTTCTCCAGCGTGTGGATTGAGGCCGGTCATGGCCAGTTTCGGTTCGGCGATGCCGAAACGCGTGCGCAAGTCATGGGCGACGATCCGGCCGGTCGCCAGCAGGAGTTCGGGGGTAATGAGGCCCGCAATCTTGTTCACCGGCACATGGATCGTCGCCGGCACCACCCGCAATCCCTCATGCGCCAGCATCATCACCGGCATCGGCGCCTGACCGCCATGGGCGCAGAGCGCCGCCAGATACTCGGTATGTCCGGGGAACTTGAAGCCCGCAGCGTAAAGCGTCCCCTTGTGGATCGGCGCGGTGATCACGCCGCGACATGCGCCTTTCAGCGTTTCCGACACCGCCTGCGAGATGGCTTCGATCACCACCTTTGCCGATAGCGGGCTTGAATCCCCCGGCTTGTCGGGCACCAGCCCGTCAATGTCCATAACCGGCAGTGCATCGGCAAACAGACTGCTGGCAACGGCCGCGCTTGTCGGCGCGATTTCGATATCCGTCCCCAGCCGGGCTGCGCGCGATTTGAGAAAGCCGGCATTGCCGTAGACGATGAATGGCGGCAGGCCGAGCGCGGCACGATCCGCATAAAGGCGCAGGATCAGGTCAGGACCGATCCCCGCCGGTTCTCCCATGCTGACCGCCAAAGGCGGCAGATATGCATCGGTCACGCTCGCCTCTTCCCGATCCTGAGCGCCGGAAACGGCGCCAGTCGCCTATATCACGGCAGAGCGGCGTCCGACCGCCAATTCCGATTCAACGGCAAACACTTCACAAAGCGGATCGGCTCGTTGCGATCACTCGTAGACGATCTTGGCCTTGCCGCGCAGACCCTTGAGATAGGCCTCGGTCTCGGTCTTGAGCGCCTCGTTGCCTGCCTGCTGGCGCAGATTGCCCTTGATGAAGGTGGTGTCGCCGGCCACGGCCTTCGAGCACACGGCCAGCATCGAGACGCCGGTTTCGACGACCCTCGGCTTGGTGATGCCGCCGACATTGAGCCCCGCCAGCTCCTTGGCGATGGCTTCGGGCATCTGGGTCGCGTGACGGCGGCCGACGTCGACCACCGCCGCGTCGGTATAGGACAAGGACAGTTTCACTGCGTTGTCGCAGCCCTGGAAGCTCTTGCGGTAGCGGTTGGCATCGGCCGTACGGGCGGATGCCGAACCCTTGCCGCCCGGCATCACGAAAATGACTTCCTTGAGGATGTAGTCGAAGCTGTTGGATTGGTCGAGCTTGGCTTCCGCCTTCTTTTCGAGCTCCAGATCCGAGAGCTGCACGCGCGGCATGATCGCCTGCTGTGTCACCTGGTTCCAGGCCAGCGCGGCCCGCAGTCGATCCCTGAGCGTGTCCACGTTGACACCGTTCTGGTTGAGGATCTGGACGAGCTTGTCCGAGCTGACCTTGATGTTGCGCGCCACGTTGAGCATGGCGTCGCTGACCTGCGCATCGCTGATGGCGATGCCCATCCGCTTGGCTTCCTGCAGCATCAGTGCCTCGTTGATCAGTTCGTCCAGCGCCGCCTTGCTGCCGCTGCGCCCTTCGAGCTGGAACAGCTTCAGGCGCTGTGCCACCTGAATATCGGTGATCGTCGTGCCGTTGACCGTCGCTTTGACGGCGGCCGCACCGGCCGGCAGCGTCACGCTCGCCAGGATCATCAGGCCAACCAGCATTGCGGCGATAGCGCGAACCATTGTCATCATCCGTCAAGTTGTCGAAAGTGCCCCGGTTCCCCCGTGGGACGGCACTCTTCTGTCATCGAAAAATGCGGCCAAAATCGGTTGGTCAGAAGCTGAACTCACCCGTCGGGCCACGGAGTTTGAATTTCAACCCGAACGAATGTGCGTTCGGGCTGCTGTGGGTGGGGCCGTTCGCGGCCCCGTAGACAGTGGTGACGAAGTAGCCGTCGTCATAGGTCAGCCCGCCTGACGCTTCCAGCCAAGTGTTCGATGCCAGATCCCAGGAGACGCTGGCATTGGCGTACCAGTAGTCGATCGGCAGGGGCGTCGAGAACCACCCTGTCACCTCGTGCTGATCGGTGACGGTGCCGATGGCCGGATCGGCCGGGATGAATGCATAGTCGCCGCCCACCGAGCGCTCGCCGAAGTTCAGCTTGGCGCCGGCGCCTGCGCGTTTGATCGCCAGGCTGCCGGGGTCGAGCTGCGCCTTGGCGCCCAGCGTCAGCCCCTCCAAGGGCGATCCCTGTGCGCCCAGGACGACGTAGGACGCGGTGCCGCCCAGGCCGCTGGAGGTGCCTGTTTGCGCCGTGTCGGCGACGCCTAGTGCGTTGAGTCCCATGAGCTGAAAGGATTGGCCGCCGATCAGTTGCAGCCAGGAGCCGTCCTCGAAATTGGCCAGGTAGCGCCCCCCGACATTCACCCGCAGCCCGGTCTCCTGCCGGTCGGTGCCCGAGAAGCGGTTGTAGGAGAAGAGGTTAGTGTCGTCGAAGACGAAGCTCTGCGCATCGTCATTGGTGATGCCGGTGAGCGTGGTGCCGCTGCCGCGATAGACCACCTGCACGATCGGCTCGAACAGGTGCGAATCGTAGCCGTCGACGGCGATCACCGGCCAGCGGAAGTCCACCGCCGCGATCGGGGTCGCCTCGAGCAGCGAGATCGGACCGGCGAGCAGCGGGCTGCTGCCGTCGTAGTAGGCAGCGTCGCCGCGCAGGCCGAGATAGGGCGTCGCGACGATCCCGGCTGGCAGGATGTACTGGTTCTGCCAGGAGGCCTCGACCGTGGCGTGGACCTTGTTCTCTTCGTAGGCTCGGATATAGGGCACCCCATTGTAGGTTGGCGTGGAATCCGCGCCGCGCTGGATGCCCAGCACCCGCGCCTCGAACGCGACCTGCCCCATGTCGCCCACGTCGAGATAGTGGGCGGCGGTGATATTGGGGATCGCGCGAGCATTCTGTTCCTGCTGCAGCGGCGTCACATTGCCCAAGAGGTTGAATTGCTGCAGCCGCACGTCGAGGTAGTAGTCCCGGCTCAGATGCGTCGCATAGACTTCGTTGATGACGTTCTTGGAGGACTGCAGCTTGTAGTCGACGAGATAGGCGGCGTCCGAGAACGCGGTGTACGACCAGCCCGCCTTCCAGCTTTCGAACGGCACGAAGCGGCCGGTCGTCTGAATCGCGCCGCGCCAGGACGTGTCGCCCACCGTTCCGGCATAGGCGGACGGGTCGAGCTGATAGAGGCCTGACGCCTTGATGTCGAAATCGCCATAGTCGAAGCGCTGCGCCCATTCGGCGGCCATGAGGAAGCCTTGCCGGCTCATCAGCGTCGGCGTCAGGATGAGGTCCATCGTGTCGTCGACCGGGATGAAATAGGGCAGGTCCAGTCGGGCGCCATATTGCGCCGTATAGTCGACGCTGGGCATGCGGAAGCCCTGCCGGCGCGGCTGGCTCGGGTCGGGCAGCACCAGCCACGGGATCCAGGCCACCGGTATGCCAAGAACCTCGAGGCTCGGGCCCTCCAGGTAGACCAGGCCCCCGTCGCGGTCGTAGATGATCTTGCTGGCATTGACCTTCCAGCCGATGCGGCGGCCCTTGCTGTCGATGCAAAGACCGCAGGGCGAGTAGTGGGCTTCGGTGAGAATGGTGACCAGCTCGCGCGAAAAGCTGACGTCCCGGGCCTTGATCAGTCCGCCGTCGGCCGTGGTCAGCGTGAGGGAGTCGAGGAATGCCTCTTTCATCCCGCCCGTCACCCGCACCCGATCCATCCGGTACGTGGTCCCGGCGGGGTCCTGGATCACCACATTGCCCACGAAATCGAGTTCGCCGGTGGTCTGGTTGTAGCTCAGTCTGTCGCCGCTGAGCAGGTAGCCGTCATAGCGCATCACCACCCGGCCTTCGGCGCCGATGACGTCGAGCCGCCCGTCATAGGACAAGATGTCGGCCTCGATCTGGGCCTGTCTGCCCGTCGCCGGAACCTGGTCGAAGAAGCCGGAAGGCAGGAGCTGCGCCAGGGACGGCGCGCCAGACAGCAGGAGGGCGAGCCAAGCCGCCGCGATCCCCGCGGTCAAGCGGCGCGGCGACGATACGATACACCTGTCACGGCGCAAGAACATCAAGCCCGCCCGTCTTCCCTGAACAGCAACACCGTCGTGCCAATGACAATTGCCACAAATGCCGGTGCGATCGCGGCAAATGCGGGCTCCAAGACACCGGCAGCCCCGGCCATGGACGCCATCTCGGTAATCACGTAAACCACAAAACCAAGAACAACACCATAAAGCACCGCCACTCCATACTTATTCGTCCTTCGATAACCCGCGGTAAATGCGAAGGCGATCAGCAGCGAGCCGGCCAGGACCAGGGGTAGCGACAAGAGCCGCAGGAACCTCATCTCCACGCCATTGCGCAGGCCGGGATCGGTTAGCCGCTTGGACATCGCCTCGGCCAGCTCGAAAATCGTCAATTCCACCGGTGAAGCGAGCTTGAGCCCCATGTCGCCCGCCGTACTGGTCGTCGGCAGGCTCAATCCCTCAACGCGCTGCGGCGGCGAATCCGGTCGGAAGCGGACACCTTCGGCGATGAACCATTCGCCGTCGCGCAGGTCCATCAGCCTTGCCTCGATCCGCCCGCCATCCGCGTCCCGATCGAGGAAGATCGTGACGTCCTCGAGCACGGTTCCACCGGGGTGGGGGTGGGCGGCGACCATGACGTAGCGCTGGCTGGCGCCCCGCTGCTCCAGCCAAAGCGCGCTGTCTGACGAGCTCACCTGCGGCATGTTGAGGGAGAGGCTCCGCGAAACGCTGACGATGAGGGTGTCGGCCACCAGCGAAGCAATGATGCCGCAGATGATCACGGCGATCGCGGGCACGCGCAGGACGCGCCAGATCGACAGGCCCGTGGCCTTGATGACGGTGAGTTCGCGGCGCGCCTGCAGATCGAGGATGCCGATGATGGCGCCGATCAGCAGGGTCACCGGCAGCGTTCCGAGGGACCAGCGAGACGCCTCGACGACGATCGCCAGCAGCCCCAGCCAGGGACCGCCGACGGCGGAAAGATGCTGGAAACGCCAGACATTGAGAGATTCGGCCAGGACGATCAGTCCGTACAGGACGATGATCGTCATTGCGATCCTGCTGCCGAGGCGGTGGAGGATGACCCAGTCGATGCGGGTCATGGCGGCGCCGTCTTCGGCACGGCCGGAGCGAAGCCCCGCAGGCGCACGGCGAGGATGGCGAGCGAGATCGCCGCGAGCAGGTACGCGCCGCCGACCGGGTCGAGCGGGCCGGGTGGCATGAGATTGGCGGACACTCCGCGCTCCAGGAATGCGACCGCCAGGACCACCAGTTCGATCGGCACTTCGTGTCGCACCCGCCGTCCATGCGGGAATGCGGCGATGGCGGCGACGAAAAGGCACATGGCAAGCACCCGCGCGCCTTCGGCCATTCGCCCGGTGAGCACGCGCGCCGTTTCGCCGTCCCAGATGCCCGTGGCCAGCGCCCGCGCCACGAGTTCGAGACTATTGGTTTCACCCACGGCATCGCGCGCCTCCGCCGGCCCGGTCAGCCGTTCCAGGGCGATGTCGTAGCGGGCGAATGCGACCTCGGAGAAGCGGTGCTCGTCGGACATGTACTGGATCGCCCCGTCGCGAAGCTGCAGCACATAGCCTTCGTCGTCCGCTGCCACGGTGGCCGATTTGGCGACATAGGTGCGCCGCATGTCGCGGTTGCGGTTGTCGTCGGCAAAGAAGTCGGTGAGCTCGCCATTGGCGGCGCGGCCGCCGATCACCATCGTGACGCCCGGCACCACCTCGGCGAAGCGGTTCGGCGTGAGCGTGCGCCCCACCAGGTCCGCCGCGATGCTCGCCGACCATTCGTTGAATTGCCGGTTGGTGGCCGGTTCCACGAGATGGGAGAGCGTCAGTGCGACCAGCGCCCACCCCCCTGCGTAGGCGGCAATCGCCGTCAGCAGCGCCGGCGTGCGGCGGCTGCAATGGATGATATGAAGCTCCTGGCTCGCCTGTAGCGCGCGCAACCCCCGCGCCAGCCCGATGCCCACGCACACATAGAGGAAGACGACCCCCAGCGTGGGCATGACGAGCAGTGCCTGGCCGAGAAGCGTCAGCAGGTCCTGTCCCTTCACCGAGACCACGCTGAAAGTGCGCAGGCACTGGATGAGGAACAACAGAAACGCCGCCACTGCGAACAGCGCAATCGCGTCGGCGGCAAAGACCTTTGCCAAATAGGTGCTTAAGCGCGTCACTCGTCTTTGCCCGCGGTTTCAGGCCTTGCCCGCCCGATCCCTACTCCGTCTGCCCCATCCGGACACTGACCCGGAGAGCTTGCGTTCGTTCTGTCGCCATGGCAAGGCGCGGGCGCGGCGGACGGACCGGACTGCGCCGGAAAGTCGCGAGGTGTTGCGGGATTGACGCGCCCGGCAAACCCACTATCTGTGTGGTTCTCCCGATCTGCGCCCGCTTCGTTCCCTCGCCGGGCAATTCAAAGGTTGCTCCCCCGATGCTCCACGAGCTCACCATCGAGACTGCGCCGTTTCCCGTCGGGGCGACCGGCACCCTTGTGGTCTATGCCGCGGACGGCGGCAATCCCGAGGGTGTGGCGGCCCAGATTTGGGCCGCGACCGGCCTCGACTGGGCCAGGGCAAGTGCCGCTGTCGGCTTCAAGGGCAAGCAGGGGCAGGTGCTCGACATCGTCGCCCCGCCCGGCGTCGATGCCGAACGGCTGCTGGTGCTGGGCAGCGGCAAGCCGCCCGCCGACGCCGAAATTGTGCCGGCCACGGCCTGGACCGATCGTGGCGGATCGCTGGCGGGCAAACTCCTCGGTGTCCGGGTGGAAAAGGTGGCGGTCGTGCTCGACGGCGCCGATGTGACGCCCGAACGCGCCGGCGAAGTCGCCGCCGGGCTGCGGCTGCGGCACTACCGCTTCGACAAATACAAGAGCCGGAAACCGAAGGACGGGGAGAACGGCGACCCCGAAAGCCTGGCCGTCACCCTCTACGTCGCCGACAAGCCCGCCGTCGACAGGGCGATCGCCGATCGCATGGCGACCGTGGCCGGCACGCTGCTCGCCCGCGACCTCGTCAACGAGCCGGCCAATGAGCTCGGCACGCTCGAGTTCGCCGCCGAAGCGCAAAAACTCGCCGATCTGGGCGTCGTCGTCGAAGTCCTCGATGAGAACCGGATGCGCAAGCTCGGCATGAATTCCCTGCTCGCCGTCTCGCAGGGTTCCGCCCGGCCGCCGCGGCTGGTGCTGCTGCAGTGGCATGGCGGCGGGGAAGGGGAGGCACCCATTGCCTTTGTGGGCAAGGGCGTCGTCTTCGACACCGGCGGCATCTCCATCAAGCCCGCCGCCGGCATGGAGGACATGAAGGGCGACATGGGGGGTGCCGCCGCCGTCACCGGCCTGATGCACGCGCTCGCCACGCGCAAGGCCCGCGCCAGCGTCGTGGGCGTCATCGGCCTCGTCGAGAACATGGTGAGCGGCACGGCGACGCGGCCCGGCGATATCGTCAAGGCCATGTCGGGCACCACGATCGAGATCAACAATACCGACGCCGAGGGCCGGCTCGTGCTCGCCGACGCGCTTTGGTACACGCAGGATCGCTTCAAGCCCAGAGTCATGGTCGATCTCGCGACTCTCACCGGCGCGATCGGCGTCGCGCTGGGGCAGGATCATGCCGGGCTCTTCTCGAACAATGACGAACTGGCCGGCAAGCTGATCGCCGCGGGGCTGGCTTCCGGGGAAAAGCTCTGGCGGCTGCCGATGGGCCCGGCCTATGAAAAGCTGATCGAGAGCCGCTTCGCCGACATCAAGAATTCCGCCGGCCGCCATGCCGGCTCCATCACCGCCGCCCATTTCCTGCGCCGCTTCGTCAACGATGTGCCCTGGGCGCATCTGGATATCGCCGGCGCTGCGATGGGCGCCAATTCGAGCGAGGTCAACACCTCCTGGGCGCCGGGATACGGGGTGGCTCTGCTCGATCGGCTGGTACGGGACAACTACGAAGGAAATTAGTGGACGTTGGCAGGAGCCTAGATGGCGCGCGATATCTTTAGTGCTGCAGGAGTTCATCTTCCCGGGGGACTGAACGGTCGCCGTCGTCGCGCGGCGCCGGAGGCCGCGGCGCGCCTGGTCTCGCCCAAGGTCATCGCAAAGCAGCTTGGGCTTGTCGCCCTGGACCTCGATAAGGAGCGCGTTGAGGCGGCTTCTGATTACGCCCGGCGTGCCCGTAGCGCGGGCTTCGTCAAGCAGAAAGAAATCAGTATCCGGCAGCTCTTTTTCGAGCAGATCCTCGGCAAGGTGCTTGGCTATACGCAGTACGATCCCGACACGTCCTTCACGCTTGGTTTCGAACGGCGAATCCGCAACGGATCAGTGGACGTCGCACTAGGACGGTTCTCCGACGTGGGAGGCGATGTCGTTGTGGCGCCGCTCGAAATGAAGGGTCCGTCCACCTTCGATCTCGACGCCATCATGCCCGGGCGCGGCAAGAGCCCGGTGCAGCAGGCTTGGGAATATGCAATCGACGCACCCGGCGTGAAATGGGTGATGGTCTGCAATTGTCTCGAGCTGCGTCTGTACGGTTTCGGGCGTGGCCGCGACGTATACGAGACGTTCAGCCTGACGCGGCTGGACGAGAAGGCCGAACTCGAGCGGCTGGTGCTGCTTTTGGAAGCCCGCCGATTTCTCGGCGGTGCGACGGAGGCGCTACTTCGGGAGACCGACACGTCATATCGCGACGTGTCCAACGATCTCTACCTCCAATATAGCGGGCTCAGGAACCGGGTGTTTCTGTTCCTGGTCGATTCCGCCGACGGGCCACGGCTCCAGCGTGCTGCGGCAGTGGAACTCTCGCAGAAGCTCCTCGACCGTGTCCTGTTCATTGCTTTCGCAGGTGGCACCGGCCTTCTGCCGCCAAAGCTGCTGGAGCGGGCCGCGACCTCGCGCAACGACTTCCAGCCCGTTCCGGTCTGGACCAATTTCCTTGCTGTGTTCCGCCATGTGGACCGGGGTTCTGGCCCGCCGCTCGACATCAACGGCTATAATGGCGGCCTGTTCGCAGACGATCCGGTTTTGGATCGCGTCATACTCCCCGATCCGCTGGCAAGGGACATAGCGGACCTCGGCAAATGGGATTTCGGCAGCGAGGTGCCCGTGACGGTGCTCGGGCATCTGTTCGAGCAGTCGATTACCGACCTTGAGCGGATGCGCGCCGAGGCCGAGGGCAAGGCGCCGCCGAAGGTCGGCAAGAAGAAGCGCGAAGGGGTAGTCTATACGCCCGACCACGTGACGCGCTTCCTTGTGGAGCGCACGATCGGAGTCACGCTGGGCGAGCGCTTTGCCGATCTGCTGGAACGCCACACCGGCAAACGTACCCTGCCGGACCGGAACGCGCCGCCGCTTTGGCAGGACGACGAGGCCGAAAAGCCGTTCTGGCGCGACTATTTGGAGGTGCTGCGCGGCCTGACGGTCTTGGACCCTGCTTGCGGCTCTGGCGCGTTTCTCGCCGCCGCCTTTGATGCGCTGGCGGCGGAGTATCTGCGCGTAACCGAGCGCCTCGCCGCCCTGGGCGATGCGATCGACTTCGACGCCTTTGATGAAATCCTGACGCGCAACCTCTACGGCGTCGATCTCAACGTCGAGTCCGTCGAGATCACACGGCTCTCGCTGTGGCTCAAGACGGCGCGCCAGAAGCATCGCCTCGCCAGCCTCGACGACACGATCCGCGACGGCGACAGCATCGTGGGCGACAGGGCCTTCAGTCCCAACCCGTTCCCGTGGGACGGGCAGTTCGACGCCATCCGGCAGGCGGGCGGCTTCGATGTCATCATCGGCAACCCGCCCTACGTCCGCATGGAGGTGCTGAAACCAGTCAAGCCATACTTGGCGCAACGCTACACGGTCGCCGACGAGCGCACGGACCTCTATGCCTATTTCTTCGAGCGCGCCGTCAACCTGCTGAAGCCCGGCGGCAGGCTCGGGTTCATCTCGTCCTCGACCTTCTTTCGTACCGGTTCGGGCGGGAAGCTCCGGCTGTTGCTTGCCGAGCGGACGGATATCGAGGCGGTGGTCGATTTCGGCGATGCCCAGCTCTTCGAGGGCGTCACTACCTATCCGGCGATTCTGGCGCTCAAGAAGCTGGAGCCGGGCGCCGTGCCGGGCGGCGAACTGCGCTTCCTTAACGTCCGCGGCGACGTGCCGACCGACCTCGGTAAGGCCTTCGAGCAGGACGCGCGATCCATGCCGCGTGCCCGGCTCGGCGGCGGCTCGTGGCGCTTCGAGGCGGAGGTGGTGGCACGCGTGCGCGACAAGATCGTTGCCGGGCGGAAAACGCTGGGTGAGGTCTATGGCGCGCCGCTCTACGGCATCAAGACCGGCCTCAACGACGCCTTCATTGTCGACAGCGAGACGCGCGACCGGCTGGTGGCCCGCGACCCGAAATCGGCCGAGCTGTTGAAGCCATTCCTCAAGGGCGAGAACATCAAGCGCTGGCGAGTGGAATCCGAGGGGCTGTTCCTGATCAACATCCCCAGGGGCAAGGTGAAGATCGACGACTACCCCGCGATCCGCGATCATCTTGCCCAATATCGAGCGGAGCTGGAGGCGCGAGCGACGCAGCAGGAATGGTTTGAGTTGCAGCAGGCGCAGCTAGCGTATCAGCCTAAATTCGAGCAGCCAAAGATCGTGTACCCGCACTTTCAGGATCGGAGGATGTTCGCGCTGGAGGTCAGCGGAGCGCTTTCAAACGATAAGACTTATATCATCCCCGTGGCCGACAAGGATTTGCTGGGACTGCTGAATTCCCGTCTTGCGTGGTTCTTCGTCGTCGGCGAGGCGCCGGCCGTCCGAAATGGCTGGCGTGAGATGAGGGTCCAATACGTGGAGAAGCTGCCATTGCCGGATTGGCTGTCGGAGGACCGGCGCTCACTTGCTGACGCGGCGCTGCGTTGCACGACCGCAGCAATTGAGTATCGAGATATCGCCCAAGCTGTCGCTAATCGTATCCGCACCGACCTCGGCTGTGGCCTCCCGCTCACCGGCAAGCTCTCCAACTGGCCACAACTCGACTTTGCGGCCTTCCGCGCCGAGATCAAGCGCGCCTTCAAGACCGACATTCCAGTCAAGGAACGCGGCGAGTGGGAGGAGTATCTCAGGGACAACGCCGCCAAGCTGAAGGCCCTGACCGGCGAGATCGAGGCCGCCGAGCGCGAGATCGACCGGCTCGTTTATGATGCTTTCGGCCTGACCACGGAGGAGATCGCCATCGTCGAGGCGTCGATCGCCGGGCAGACGTGAAAGGGCTGAATTGACCGAAATCCTCTTCTACCACCTCGAGAACCAGCCGCTGGAGCGGATCATTCCGCTCCTCCTTGAAAAGTCGCTGGAGCGCGGCTGGCGCGCCGTAGTCGAGACGGGCAGCCGCGAGCGGGCCGAGGCGCTCGACGCCGCGCTCTGGACCTACCGGGACGAAAGCTTCCTGCCCCACGGCGTCGCCGGCGGCGAGGCAGATGCCGAACAGCCGGTACTGATCACCACCGAGGCCGACAATGCCAATGGCGCCAATGTGCGTTTCTTCGTCGACCGCGCGGTACCGCAATCGGCCGAGGGGTACGAGCGCATCGTCTACCTCTTCTCCGGCCACGATCCCGACGCCGTGACCGAGGCCCGCGCCGCCTGGAAAGCCCTGTCGGCCGGCAACACGCTCACCTACTGGCAGCAGGACGACAACGGCCGCTGGGTGAAGAAGGCCTAGCCCACCCCGGGTTCCCAGCCCTTGGGCGCCATCTCGAACCCCGAGAACAGGAACCCGGGCGCCACCGTGCAGCCCACCAGCGTCCAGTCGCCGAGGCTCTTCGCGCTCTGCCAGCAGTGCGTCGGGACGATCCCTTGTGGCCTCTGGCCGGCAGCAAGGCCGGGCCCCAGCACAATCTCCTCGACCGTCACGCCATCCCGGGACAGCCGCAGCCGCAGCGGCGCACCCGCATACCAGTGCCAGACCTCCGCCGCGTCGACCCGGTGCCAGGCCGATTGGTCGTGCCCTTCGAGCAGGTAGTGGATCGCGGTCGAATGCGGCCGGCCGCTCGCGTCTGCCGCGTCGGCGAAAGTCTGCCGGTACCAGCCGCCTTCGGGATGCCGCTCCAGGCTCAGCCGGGCGATGATCTCTTCGGCTTTCGGCATCAGGCCTGCGCCTTCTCGGCGCCCTCGAGTTCGGCGCTCATGCCGAGCCAGCTCTCCTCTACCTTGGCGATCTCGCTCTCGAACCGCGCCTTGTCCTTGCCCAGCAGCACCACCCGCTCCGGCGCCCCGTCATAGATCTTGGGATCGGCGAGAATGGTCTCGACCTTGGCCAGTTCGGCCCTGAGCCGGGCGATCTTTTGCTCCACATCCTTGATCGACTTGCGCAGCGGCGCGATCTCGTTGCGCTTCTGCGCCGCCTCCTGCCGCTGCTGCTTGCGCTCCTCCTTGGAGGCCGATCCGCCCTTGCCGCCGCTGTTCTTGCCGTTCCCCGACGCGGTCAGCATGCGCTGATAGGTGTCGAGGTCCTCGTCGAACTCCTCGATGGTGCCGTTCTGCGCGATCCACAGCTTGTCCACCGTGGCATCGATCAGGTGCCGGTCGTGCGAGATGATCAGCACCGCGCCCTCGTAGTCGTTCAGCGCCGAAACCAGCGCGTCGCGGCTGTCGATGTCGAGGTGGTTGGTCGGCTCGTCGAGGATCAGCATGCCCGGTCCGGAGAACGTGATCAGCCCGAGCAGCAGCCGCGCCCGCTCGCCGCCGGACAGGTTCTTGGCCAGCGTGTCCATGCGCGAGGTCGAGAGCCCCATCTGCGCCACCCGCGAGCGCCGCTTGGCCTCGCTGTCATAGGGCATGAGGTCGATGACGTGCTCGAGCGGCGTATCGTTGGGCCGGAGCTTGTCCATCTGGTGCTGGGCGAAATAGGCGATCTCCAGCCCCTTGCCCTTGCGCATTTCGCCATGCATTGGCTTCAAGTCGCCGGCCAGCAGCTTGGCGAAGGTGGATTTGCCGTTGCCGTTGACGCCGATCAGCGCGATCCGGTCGTCCGGGTCGATGCGGTTGGTGATCCGGCTCAGTACCACCTTGTCGCCATAGCCCACCGCCACGCCGTCGAAGGTGATCATCGGGCTCGCCGGGACCTTTTTCGGCTGTTGGAAGTTGAACGGCGCCGAATATTCGTCGAACATCGCCGCCGGCGGTTTCAGCTTGGCGATCATCTTGACGCGCGCCTGCGCCTGCTTGGCCTTGGAGGCCTTGGCCTTGAAGCGGTCGACGAACTGCTGCAGATGCGCCACCTGCGCCAGCGACTTGTCGCGGCTCTTGTTGTTGAGCTCCATCTGCATGCGGCGGGTTTCTTCGAAAATGTCGTAGCCGCCCCGGTAGAAGGTGAGCTTGCCGTGCTCGAGATGGATGATCGAATTGACCGCCTTGTTCAGCAGGTCGCGGTCGTGGCTGATCATGAACACCGTATAGGGATAGGTGGCGAGGTACTTTTCCAGCCACAGCGTGCCTTCGAGATCGAGATAGTTGGTCGGCTCGTCGAGCAGTAAGAGGTCCGGTTGCGAAAACAAGACGCCGGCCAGCGCCACGCGCATGCGCCAGCCGCCCGACAGCTCCGAGGTCGGCGCCAGCTGCCGATCCTGCTCGAAACCGAGGCCCTTGAGGATGGTCGAGGCGCGTGCCTCCGCCGTATGCGCGTTGATGTCGGCGAGCCGCGTGTGGATGTCCGAAATCCGGTGCGCGTCGGTGGCGTGCTCGGCTTCCGCCAGCAGCGCCGCCCGCTCCGTGTCGGCCGCCAGCACCACGTCGAGCACCGAGACTTCGCTGGCCGTGGCTTCCTGCGCCACCCCGCCGATCCGGGCCTTCCGCGTCACCTCGATGCTGCCGCCCTCGGGCGCCAGTTTTCCCTGGATCAGCTGGAACAGCGTGGTCTTGCCCGAGCCGTTCTTGCCCACGAAGCCGGTCTTGCTGCCGGTCGGCAGCACCACCGACGCGCCCTCGAACAAAGGCCGCCCCTGGATGCGATAGGTGAGGTTGGTGATCTTGAGCATGGGCAATTACTGTATGCATCCGCCGGGGCGGCGGCGCGTTGAAAACTAGGGGTTGCGGTCGAGCCGCAGCCAATACCCCGCGGCACAGGAGTTGTCCAATGCACAAGTTCGCATATCAGACCCTCGGCCTGGCCGCCGCCTTCGTGGCCACCGGCGCCTTGGCGGAGGCGACACGGCCGCTCGATGCCCTCGGCGCCTGCCGGCTCGACGACAGCCGCGTCGCGCTCCGCTTCACCTTCGAAGGCGGCGCCTGCCAGCAACCGGGCGAGCCCTTTCTGGCCCGCGGAAAGGACGGGATCGGCAACGTGACCGTGCCCACTGCAAATGTCGGCGAGATATGCACCATGCAGATCGTGCCGGTACAATTCGCCGGCGTCGTCGATGCTCCGGAGACCATCACCACCCTCGACATCACCGTGCTCAAGCCAAACGGCAACCGCCAGGCGCTGGGCAGCACCGACGTCGCAACCGGCCCCGAAGAATGCGTGGAACCCGAGGCCAAGGCGGCTGAATAGGTCCGCCGAGCCGTCTTGCCTCCGCCGCCGCCTGACGCTAAAAGGCGCGACCTCTTTTCCCCGCCGAGTGTGAGCGGGGAGGGTGGTGAGCCACCGCCCGGTCTCCCTCCCCCTTGCGGGGAGGGGTTAGGGGTGGGGGTGAACCAGACCCGAAACCATCGATCAAGGACCCCTTTATGGCTCTCGAGCGCACCCTCTCCATCATCAAGCCCGATGCAACCAAGCGCAACCTCACCGGCAAGATCGTCGCCAAGTTCGAGGACGCCGGCCTTCGCGTCGTCGCTTCCAAGCGCATCAAGATGACCCGCGCCCAGGCCGAAGGCTTCTACGCCGTCCACAAGGACCGCCCCTTCTATGGCGAACTGGTCGAACAGATGCTCGCCGGCCCGGTGGTGGTGCAGGTGCTGGAAGGCGAGAACGCCATCCTCAAGAACCGCGAGATCATGGGCGCCACCAACCCGGCCAACGCCGCGCCCGGCACCATCCGCAAGGAATTCGCCCTCTCGGTCGGCGAGAATTCGGTGCACGGCTCGGACGCCCCCGAAACCGCCGCCGAAGAGATCAAGTTCTTCTTCACCGCCGACGAAATCGTCGGTTAGTCGCCTTTTGCCCCCTCATCCGGCGCTGCGCGCCACCTTCTCCCGCAAGGGGAGAAGAGAATAGGTGAAAGAGCCGCAATCTCGGGGCCCCCTCTCCCCTTGATGAGAGGGGGCCCGAAGGGCGGGTGAGGGGTGCCTACATCGCAAGAGAGGTCTTGAATGCCCTACGTCAATGTCCGCATCGCCGGTGGCGCCACGCCGGAACAGAAGGACGAAGTGATCAAGGGCATCACCGATGTCCTCGTCCGGGTGCTCAACAAGAACCCCGAGACGACCTTCGTCGTCACCGACGAGGTGCCGCTCGACAATTGGGGCCACAAGGGCAAGTCGGTCTCGACGCTCCGAAAAGAAGGGCGGGCCTGAAACCCTCGCTGGCTGGCCCCGGGTGAAAGTCGTTCTCTGCGGGAACCTGCCGCCTCGCGGACCGTTCCGTCATCTTGCAACAGTGCCCGGGAGAGGAAAATGGCTGACAACAGGAGCCAGGTCGGCGAACCGGATCGCAGCCGCGTGGCCGCCGGTGAACGCTACGAAGTGCAGCATCTGGCAGAACGGCACGGCATCAGCACCGGCGAGGCGCGCGAGCTGATCGAACGCTTCGGCAACGACCGCGACGCGCTCGACCGCGAGGCGGAAAAGCTGCGGCGCGGTTGACAGTCGCCGTCGGGCGGCGATTTCAGCTCCCCTCGTCGGGAATGTTCAGGATGTGGCCGCAGGCCTTGCAGTGCACCGCGTCGTGGTCGTGCTTCTGCAGCCCGCACCGTGGACACGGGTAGAACACCTTGTTGGGCCTGAACAGCGCCTGCGCCAGGCGCACGAACAGCGAAATGCCTATGATCATCACCAGGATGGCGGTGAGCTTTCCCGTTGTCCCCGGCAACGTGATGTCGCCATAGCCGGTCGTGGTGACGGATGTGACGGTGAAGTAGAGCGCGTCGACATATCCGTCGATTCCGGAGCCGCGCCCGGCGAAGAAGGTGTAGATGAAGCCGGTGACGACGAACAGAAACGTGAGCAGGTTCGCCACCGCGCGTCCGGTTTCTTCCCAGGCGCGGAGACGGTACTTGTGCAACGGCCGCCACATGAAGCCGCTGCGCGACAGTGTCCATAGCCGCAGGATGCGCAGAAACCCCAGATTGCCGAGCCAGCCGGGAAAAAGCAGCGTCACCAGGATGAACAGGTCCACCACCGTCGTCAGCCGCAGCAGCCAGCGTCCGAGATCGTTCGATGCCAGGGCCCGGGCCGCTATGTCGGTGAGCAGCAATGCCGCCACCGCCGCATCCAGCCAGATGAAGGAGGGGTGGTCGCGGATGAGTGGAGTGGCGACGAAGAAGGCGATGATGGCGAAATCGACGGCCAGTACGGCGATCTGAAAGCGCGCTGCGTTCCGGGAATGGCCGTGATAGAGCAGGCGCAGCTGGGAGCGGAACCTGGCAAACCCCCTGGTCCTCCGGCGATTGGCGTCGCGCTTCTTGTCCACCGTGGCACCCTTTCCGTCCTGGACAACCGATAGCGCCGGCAAACGGCTCTGTCTCCCCCTGCTGTCGCCCGGCCCCCTGTTGCACAACTGCAAAGGGGTGGATCAAAAATCCGGCTCACGAAGAATTTGATGGAACCTTTCCGGATTTGCCGTAACGATGCTTGCGGGGGTTCCGGGTCAGCGGGCCAATCCAATTATTGTTCAACGTCTTGCGCCGGGTTGCGTCAGCCGCGCTTTGCACTGAAAGGCCTGAGAAACACCACCATGCTGGTCCGTTTGTCCGAAGTCGTTTCCGTCCTCGCGCTCATCCTCGCCCTTCTCGCCGCCAAGCACGTCCCAGCTTTCGATTTCCTGCCGCTGTCGCATCTCACGGGCATCGTCTGCTTTGCCTTTGCGATCTTCCTCAGCCTGCGGATCTACAGGGCCGAGCTCAAGCGGATTCGGGCGGAAGACTGAGGTCTGTCGGCGCGTTGCGCACAAAGCCCTTCATGGCGCGGAAGGCGCGGTGGACCTAGGCGTCCGCGGTCTCGCGCAAATAGGCGCCCAGCCCGTCCAGCAGTTCGCCGGTGCCATGCTCACGCTGGGCCGGATTGTCCCAGCCGTCGAGATAGGCGCCCTGTTCGGTGAAGACCAGCCGCGTGCCGCTGCCCGCCGGTTTCAGCTCGATGGTTGCCAGCGATACCGAGATCCGCGTCCCGTCGAGGTGCATGTCGTAGCTGTAGACGATGCGCTCATTCTCGATGATGTCCTGGTAGGTGGCGTTGAAAATATGGACCGGTCCGCCCTCCGGACCGCCGCTGCTGGTCTCGCGGCCGCCGACGCGGAAATCCATCTCGCGCCTGTCGGTGCCCCACTCCTTGGGACCGTTGAACCAGCGCGTTTTCTGCGCCGGATCGCTCAGCGCCAGGTACACGCGGCCAGGCGAGGCCGGGTAGATGCGCTCGATGACGAAAGTGGCGTGGGTGACGGTTCGCTCGGCCACCTCTACACTCCTTGGTCTGGCTCGGCCTCGGCGAGGAAATCGCCGAGCCGGTCGAGGCGGCGCTCCCAGCTCGTCCGCCGCTCATTGATCCATTTTTCCGCCAGGCTCAGTGCGCCGGTGTCGATGGCACAGGTGCGAACCCGCCCCACCTTCCGCGTCCTCACTAGCCCGCTTCCCTCCAGCACCTGCAGATGCTGGACCACTGCCGGCAGCGACATGTCGAATGGCCTGGCCAGTTCGCTGACGGAGGCGGGGCCATGGCAGAGCCGCTCCACCATCACCCGCCGGGTCGGGTCGGCGAGCGCCCGGAACATGAGATCGAGCGATGCATTTTGGTTAAGCATATGATTAAGTATAACGTCGCGACAGGACTGTCAACTGTGCCCGGACGCCGCGCGGTCCAGCGGCAGCTCGCGTTCGCCGACGTTTTTGGTGAGCGCGGCGGCGCGCTCGAATTCGACGCGTGCCTCGGCCAGGTGGCCCGGCTTGTTGAATAGGCCGCCGCGCACGTCACCGGGGTTT
>JAUXUM010000188.1 GCA_030680995.1 Devosia sp. | reverse complement strand
CGTCCAATAGTTTCTGAGTGTGGCCCTCTCTGGCCTTTTCGGCTGAACCGGCTCGTTGAGTCTGCTTGCCTAAGAACAGCTGGTTTACCTCCAGGCCAAAGCTGCGTTCGCCCTCGGTAACGATGAAGTCCGGATTCTCGAAGTCCGCGACAAACCAGTCGACGCCAAGGTGTTTGGCGGCTTCATAGGCGAAGTGCTTCTCCTGCTGCTTTTGCTTTGTCGTTGTCATTCCACCCCCGGGGACGCGTGCAATTACCGTGACAGTGCAATTACGGTGGCAATTGCGGTAAAAGTGCACAAAATTGCATAACGGTTGCGATTGGCCTATCGCAACCGAGGATTACGGTGACAGTGCACTCAATTGCCTGACGGGTGCGATTGAGCTGGCTTGAGCCATGTCCCGGCTTGCCCGCCCTGTCGTGCCCGAAGTTCCCCGAAACGTGGCGAAGCGTGGAAGCGCCTTGCCCACGGGCCACTGCGCGGCAGTTGACATTCGCCGCCCGGTGTTGTCCCTCCGGAGCATCCTCACCGAGCCCGAAATTCCCATGCAAGCCAATCCCATCCTCGTCGAGCAGACCCGTGGCAATTGGGTCGAGAACCGGCATCGCGGTGCCTTTGTCGTGGTTGACGCCATGGGGAAGGTGATCGCTTCGGCCTGCGACTTCGCCCGGGCGGTGTTTCCGCGCTCGGCGATCAAGTCGATGCAGGCGCTGGCCATGGTGACCTCGGGCGCCATCGAGAAGTTTGGGCTCAGCGACGAGGAGCTGGCGCTGGCCTGCGCCTCTCACCACGCCGAGGACGTGCACATCGCCGGCGTCAGCCACTTCCTCAGCCATCTCGGCCTTTCGCCCGACGATCTCGAATGCGGCGCCCATCAGCCGAGCAATGCGGCGGCGCGCGAGGCGCTGCGGCAGGCGGGCCGGGCACCCTCGGCGCTGCACAACAATTGCTCGGGCAAGCACTCGGGCATGCTGTCGGTGGCGCGGGCGCTGGACGTGCCGACGGCGGGCTATGTCAAGCGCGAGCACCCGGTGCAGGTCGAGGTGCGCAGGGCCATCGAGACGGTGGTCGGCGAGAGCCTGAGTGTCGACCGCTGCGGCGTCGACGGCTGCTCCATCCCCACCTGGGCGGCGCCGCTTTCCGCCTGGGCCCGCGGCTTCGCCCGCATGGCGACGGGGGAAGGGCTGCCGAATGAGCTGGGCTCTGCGGCCAAACGCGTGTTCGACGCCGCCACCAGCCATCCGCTGCTGGTTGCCGGCACGGGGCATCTCGATACGCTGGTGATGGAGGCCTTCGGCGGCCGCGTCATGCAGAAGGGCGGCGCCGAGGGCGTGCAGTGCGGCGCCATCCGCGACAAGGGCTGGGGCTACGCGCTCAAATGCGACGACGGCAACATGGCCGCCAGCCAGGTCATGGTGGCGGCGCTGCTGCTGCGGTTCGCCGAGCCGGATGCAGCGCAACGCGCGGTGCTCGAGCGCTTCGCGACGCCGACGATCAGGAATGTGCGCGGGCTGGACGTCGGGGTGTTGCGGGCGACGGAGGGGACGCGGGACGCGTCCAAGGGGCAATAGTCTCGCGTACTTCGTGGTTCTCGCGCCGTTCAGCCCCACCCGCCGGCGTCATCCCGTCGAAAGACGGGAACCAGAGCACGATCTTTCCGCGTCCCGTGGCCTCTCCGGCCTTGCATCAGAAGCAAGACCGGACGGATCGGAACGTCGGGACTTTCCGAGCAGTGGATCCCGACTTTCGTCGGGATGACGGCGGTGGGTTGGGGCGATGCCAGATGCCTCCCCCAACTACGACAAACTGTTCCCGCTGACGGTCACGTTCGGGAACCGCGCGGCGTCGCGCACGAGATCGTCCGAGACCATATCGCTCCAGGCCAAGCCGGCGATGGCGGCGCGGCGGGCTTCGGAGACGAGGTTCGCCGAAACCAGCGCCTTGCCGGCGCCTTCGGCGACGCTCACCCCGATGCCGATTTCGACGTCGCGGACAACATTGCCGCTGACCACCACGTCGCGGAGATAAGGACCCCAGCCGGCGCCGATGCCCAGCCCGGGAACGGCCTCGACCACGTTGCCCGAGATCACCGTGTCGGCCTCGGCCGAAATGCCGACCGGGACGGTGTCGGGATTGACCAGCGAACTCGGCGCGATGTTGCGCACGATATTGCCCGCGCAGATGGCGAGCCGCCCACCCTCGTTGAAATTGGTGATCGAGATGCCCTGCGCGGCGCCGTCGACGATGTTGTTGGCGATGATCGAGCCGGAGAAGGCGAACTCGGAGAAGATCGCTACCTCCCCCGAATTGAGGCAGATGTTGCCGCTCACCTGGGTGTCGTTGGTGGCATTGAGCCGGATGGCGGTGAAGGCGCAGTTCTGGATTACATTGTCCGAGACGACGGCGCCGTTGGCCTTGAACAAATTGATGCCGTTGCCGTTCTGGCCGTTGCCGCCGGCCCGCGCCGCGATGTCGCCGATGTGGTTGCCCGAAACGATGGTGCCGTCGAGCCGCTCGTCCTCGCCCCAGACCAGGATGCCGCCATTGCCGCAGCGCGCCACGCGGCAGTCGCGGATGATAAGCCCGTGGCTGTTCCGCGCGAAGATGGCCGCCGCCTCGAACCCGGCGATGTCCAGGCTGATGAGGCGGCCCGAGCAGTTTTCCAGAGCGATGCCGTTGCCCGGCCCGGTTCCGAGCCGCAGGCCGTCGAGCCGCAGGCGCTCGCAGCCGCTGAAGGCGAGGAGGGCGGTCTCGGCATTGGGGGCCGCCTGCGGCTTGCCCCGGAAGCCGAGGTTCTCCAGCGCGATGCCGCTGGCGCCATCGGCCAGGAAGATGGGGCCTTCGCCCGCGGCATTGATTGCAACGCCGCCAGAGAGCCCGGTGATGGTGATGGTGTGGGGCAGCACGACATTCTGGGCGAAGTACAGCCCGCTGGCCAGTAGCAGTGGTACGCCCATGCTTGAGGCCTGGTCGACGGCGGCCTGGAACAAGGTGCTCTGGTCGGTTTCCTCGACACCCTCTTCGCCGAAGTACGGAAAAAGCCCGAAATCGCGGCCGAACGCCATGCCGCGCGTGCGGGCAGCGTCGGCCTCTGCCAGTGCAACGCCGGGGGCGAGAATGGGTGCGGCCGCTCCTGCGGCGAGAGCTGCGATGAAGCGGCGGCGGGAGAGGGCTTTGTTGTCCATGGCGCGGATAATAGGGGGGTGCGGTGAAGATTGTGTTGGGGGCGATCCCGTCCACGGACCGTCATCCTTGGCCGCGCGAAGCGCGTGCCGAGGACCCAGCCGCGCCGCGTCGGCGGCGCGAGAGAACCGCATGCGCGACTGACGTCGCGCGAAGTCTGGGTCCTCGGGTGTCGCTGCGCTCCCCCGAGGATGACGGCCGGTGGGTGGGCGAGGCTCGTGCCGCAGTCACGCGACGTCGCCGGGCCGCGCGGTCCTCAGGCACCTCCAGACTTTGCGTTGGCGGTGCGCGGATGGCGCGGCTATAAGACCAGTCCGATCCCGAATCCGCGAGGCGCCATGCTCGTTGACGATAAAATCTATCTCGGCACCAGCACGCGGCCTGAATATCTGGCGCTCAAATATGCCAACCGGCTCGGCAGCGCCCTGGTGCGTGGCATCCTCGGGAGCCTCAAGCGTGGCCGCTGATATCGCCACCACCAAGCCGACGATCGCGGTCTTTGCCTCCGACCACGGGCCGGGGGATCCGGAACGGGCCAGCATCATGTCGCAGGCGGGGAGCCTGCTGGCGCGCCGCGGGGCGCGGATCGTCTGCCTTGCCGAACAGGATGCGATCGCGGTGCCGCTCATCACCAGCGCGCGTGCGGCCGGCGGCGAGGTGCTGATCATCGCCGACGAGGCCTCGAAAGTGCCCGCCGCGCTGGCAGGCGTGCCGCTTGAACGGATTGCGGAAAGGGGAAGGCGGCTGGTCCGTGTCGCCGAACTGGCGGCACTCTTCGTCGGCCTCCCCGGTTCGCTCGTCTCGGCGTCGAGCCTTTATTCGAGCTGGGTCAAGGCCGGAGGCGGCGCAAGCGGCAAGCCGGTGGTGCTGCTCAACCGCAACCGCGCCTTCGAGGTCGTGCGCGGCCTCTCCGCCGACGTGCTCTCGCACAGCCTCAAGCGCTACGACCGCTATGTGGTGTTCACCGATTCGATCGAAGACCTGTGGAACAAGGTCAGCTGGGCGTTGGGCGAGGCCGGGCACAAGGTCGCCGACTGAGCGGAAACACGAAAGGCCCGCCGGCACGGATGCGGATGGGCCCTGAAATCCTGTCGCGACGGCTTTACTTGGCCGCTTCGTACATTTCGAGCACGTGGTCCCAGTTGACCAGGTTGTCGAACCAGGCTTCGAGGTATTTCGGCCGCAGGTTGCGGTAGTCGATGTAGTAGCTGTGCTCCCAGACGTCGACGCCCAGGATCGGGCTCGCGCCGTGCACCAGCGGGCTCTCGCCGTTCGGGGTCTTGCTCACTTCGAGCTTACCGTCCTTGACGCTGAGCCAGGCCCAGCCCGACCCGAACTGGGTGGTGCCGGCATTGATGAAATCGGCGCGGAACTTGTCGAAGCCGCCCAAATCGCTGTCGATCGCGGCCTGCAGGGCGCCGGGCAGCTTGTCGCCGCCGCCATTGGGTTTCATCCACTGCCAGAAATGGATGTGATTGTAGTGCTGGCCGGCATTGTTGAAGAGGCCGGCATTCTTGCCGAAACTCCCCTTGACCACCTCTTCGAGGCTCTTGCCTTCCAGACCCGAGCCCTCGAGCAGCTTGTTGCCGTTGGTCACATAGGCCTGATGGTGCTTGTCGTGATGATATTCCAGCGTTTCCTGGGACATGTAGGGGCCGAGCGCATCGTAGGAATAGGGCAGCGCGGGAAGTTCAAAAGCCATTTTGTGCCTCCTTGGTGTGGGGTCTTGGGCGCCCGCCGGCGCGGATCAAGCCGAGAATATGGTTTTCTATATAGGCCCTTGACCCAACCGGACAATGACTGGTTTGTCGACGATTATGCCAAACCCGCGGCCCAGAGCGCAAAGGCGTAGCTGAGCGCGGTTTCCTTGTGGCGGTCGAAGCGGCCCGAGGCGCCCTGGTGGCCCGCGCCCATATGGGTCTTGAGGTAGAGCGGATTCGTGTCGGTCTTGCCGGCGCGAAGCCTGGCCACCCACTTGGCCGGCTCCCAGTAGGTGACGCGCGGATCGGTCAAACCGGCGAGCGCGAAGATCGGCGGATATTCGCCGGCCCGGACATTGTCGTAGGGCGAATATGTTGCGATACGATCGTAATCGGCCGCGCTGGCGAGCGGGTTGCCCCATTCCGGCCATTCGGGCGGGGTGAGCGGCAGGCTCTCGTCGAGCATGGTGTTGAGCACGTCCACGAACGGCACCTGCGCCAGGATCCCGGCCCAGAGATCGGGCCGCATATTGGCGATCACCCCCATCAGCATGCCGCCGGCCGAGCCGCCATGGGCAACGATGCGGCCCTTGGAGGTGTAGCGGTCGGCGATCAGCTTTTCGGCGGCGGCGATGAAATCGGTGAAGGTGTTGAGCTTGTGCTCGCGCCGCCCCAGCCGGTACCAGCGGTAGCCCTTGTCCATGCCGCCGCGGATATGAGCGGTGGCGTAGACGAAGCCGCGATCGACCAGCGACAGCGCCGAGACCGAAAAGCTCGCCGGCATCGAGATGCCGTAGGCGCCGTAGCCGTAGAGCAGGGCAGGGGCTTGGCCGTCGAGAGCGAGTCCCTTGCGGTAGAGCAGGGTGATCGGCACGCGCTCGCCGTCCGGCGCGTCGGCGAAGATGCGGCGCGTCTCGTAGTCGGCGGGGTTGTGGCCCGAGGGCACCTCCTGTTCCTTGCGCAGGGTGCGCGCGCCCGTCTCGAGGTCGAGATCGTAGGTGCGCGACGGCGTGGTGGGTGAGGAATAGGTGAAGCGGATGGTCGCGGTATCGAACTCGTAGCCCGCCGACATGCCCAGCGAATAGGCCTCCTCCTCGAAACGCACGGTCTCTTCCTTGCCGCCGCGCAGGTCGCGGACGACGATGCGCGGCAGCCCCTCATGGCGCTCGAGCCGGATCAAATGGTTCTTGAGCACGATGATATCGAGGATGAGGACGCCCTCGGTGTGGGGCACGAGATCGACCCAGTTCCCGGCGGCGGGGCGATCGGCCGGCGCGGTGACGATCTTGAAGTCTTCGGCGCCCCCGGCATTGGTGAGGATGAAAAGCTCGCCGTCGCGCTCCTCGACCTCGTATTCGCGGTCGGTGAGGCGGGCGGCGACCAGGCGG
>JAUXUM010000185.1 GCA_030680995.1 Devosia sp. | reverse complement strand
TGACCTGCTCGCCCTTGTCGTTGATCAGGGCACGGACGCGGGCGAACTCGGTACCGGCGACGACGATGTCGCCGATGGCGATGGTGCCGCGCTGCACCAGGACCGTCGCCACGGCGCCACGGCCGCGGTCGAGCTTGGCTTCGATGACCAGCCCTTCGGCGCGGCCGTCGCGGGCAACCTTGAGTTCGAGCACTTCGGCCTGTAGCAGGATGGTTTCCAGAAGCTTGTCGAGGCCGGCCTTGGTCAGCGCCGAGACTTCCACGTCGAGCACGTCGCCGCCCATGGATTCGACGAACACCTCATGCTGGAGCAGTTCGGTGCGCACCCGCGTGGGATTGGCCGACGGCTTGTCCATCTTGTTGATGGCCACAATGATCGGCACTCCGGCCGCCTTGGCGTGTTTGATCGACTCGATGGTCTGGGGCATGACGCCGTCGTCCGCCGCCACCACCAGGATGGCGATGTCGGTCGCCTGCGCGCCACGGGCACGCATGGCCGTGAAGGCTTCGTGGCCCGGGGTGTCGAGGAAAGTGATCTTGTGACCGTTCTTCTCAACCTGGTAGGCACCGATATGCTGGGTGATGCCGCCGGCCTCGCCTGCGACCACGTTGGCTTCGCGGATGGCGTCGAGCAGCGAGGTCTTGCCGTGGTCGACGTGGCCCATGATGGTCACGACCGGCGCGCGGTCGGTCAGATCCTCGGCCTTGTCGTCGGCCGGCAGATCGAACAGACCTTCTTCGACGTCGGCATCGGAGACGCGCTTGACCGTGTGACCGAGCTCGGTCGCGATCAATTCGGCCGTGTCGGCGTCGAGGATATCGTTGATCTTGACCATCTGGCCCTGGGCCATGAGGATCTTGATCACGTCGACGGAGCGCTCGGCCATGCGGTTGGCGAGTTCCTGCACGGTGATGGCTTCGGGGATCGTCACTTCGCGGCTGAGCTTGGGCTGGACCTGCTGGTTGCGGCCCATCTTCTTGTCGCGGCGGCGGCGCATGGCGGCGAGCGAGGGCCCGCGATCGCGGTCACCCTCGACCCCGGCATTGACGACGGTCAGGCGGCCGCGGACATTGGCCTCTTCGCCGGCACGGCGGACCGGCCGCTCCGGCACGGCGCGCGCGCCGCGGCGGGCGTTTTCGAGTTCGATGGCATTGACGAAGCCGCCCGGACGCGCCGCAGGCGTGGCACGGGTCTTGCGGCCGTCGGCTTCGGACGGCGGCGCCGGAGGAATATCGACGACCGGCGCAGCGGGGCGCGGCTGAGCGCCGCCGGGACGGCGGACCGCAGGCGTGGCGCGATCGCGGGCGACAGGCGCGGCGGCTTCGTCCTGGGCGACAGCGGGCTCTTCGCCGGTCTGCTGGCGGGCCTTGGCGCGGGCCTCTTCCTCGCGGGTGGCCTGCTCGCGGATTTCGCGGCGGCGCGCATCATCCTCGACACGGCGCGCCTCTTCGGCGGCAAAGCGTTCGTTGTCGGCAGCCTGACGGGCAGCCGCCTCGCGCAAGACGCGCTGACGCGCATCGTTCTCATTGGAGGTGAGGCCGGTGGAGGGACGCGGGGCCGGCTGCGGCGAGCGGAACTGCGGGCGCGGCGGGGGCGCCGACTGGGTCGGGTGCGGGCGCGGCGCGGCGCCGGATGGCCCATTGGAGAAGCCCGGCGCGCCCGGCCGAACGACGCGGGTGCGCTTTTCAACGACCACGGTACGCGACGAGCGCGACATGCCGGGGCGGCTCCCGAGATTGGGAGCACCCTTCAGGGTCAGGGTCTTCTTGCCGCCAGCGCCCGCGTCGTCGCCACGCTTGTCGTCGTTATCAGCCATGTAACTCGCGTCTCTTCCTACGAAAATCTCAGGTCAATTGGCGATGTAACGGGCAAGTCTCTGCGCCCGTTTCAACGCCGCCTCGGCTGCCGCCCCTTTGACGAGGGCAGCATGTATCACATTTTCCAGCCCGAGTGCCAAACCCAATTGGTCTGAATCGAGCAATTCGAGGTGGGGCACGTCTTCCACCCCTAAACCGGCCTCTTTCGCGGCCATGGTGAACCCCTTGAGCGAGCCCACCAGTTTCTGCCGCCCATCGGCCGCCGCATCGGTTGCCGTCAGCAGGGCGACCACCGCGCCGCTTTCGATCGCCGCCTTGACCTTGGTCGCGCCGGTGACGATCTGCCCGGCCTTGCGCGCCATGCTCAGCGCCTGCGTCAGGCGCTGCCCGAGCCGTAGCCGCGTCAAATCGGCGAGATCGCCGGGAACGCCGACATTGGCCTTGAGGCTCTTCTGGAAAGCCTTCTTCTTGACGGCCTCCGTGACAGCCCTGTAGCCCAGCGTCACCCAAACGCCCCTGCCTTCGGCCCTGGCGTCGGTATCGGGCACCACCTCGCCATCGGGTGAGACGACGAAGCGGATGAGATCGGCCACCGGCTTCACCTCACGGGTGAGCGAGCATTGCCGGCTCAATTGTTCCGTGTCGGACACCGGGTCGCGCTACGCCCCGCCTCAGGCGGGCGCTCCTTCCGCGGCTTCCTCGGCCGGCCCGGCGAGATCGGCTTCGGTGATCCAGCCCGCCTTCAGACGGGCCTGCAGGATCATTTCTTCGGCTTCCTCCCGGCTCACCGGGAAATCCTTGAATGTCCCTTCGAAGCGCTTGACCTCGCTGTCCTTGCGCTCGACCCAGCCGACCAGATCGTCGCTGGCACAGCCGGCGAAATCCTCGACCGTCTTGATCCCCTCCTTGCCCAGCGCCACCAGCATGGCCGCACTGAGGCCGGCGATCTCGTAAAGCTCGTCCTCGACCCCGAGCTGCTTGCGCTCCTCGTCATGGGCGCGCTGGATGGCGGCCAGATATTCGACGGCGCGGTTCTGGATTTCGGTCGCCGTCTCATCGTCGAAGCCCTGGATGGAGGCGATCTCCGAGACATCGATATAGGCCAACTCCTCGACCGAGGAAAAGCCTTCCGAAGCCAGTAGCTGGGCAACCATCTCGTCGACGTCAAGGGCCTGCATGAACAAAGTCGAGCGCTCGGTGAATTCCTTCTGGCGGCGCTCGGACTCTTCCTGCTCGGTCAGGATGTCGATATCCCAGCCGATGAGCTGGCTGGCGAGCCGCACATTCTGGCCGCGGCGGCCGATGGCAAGCGAAAGCTGTTCGTCGGGCACCACCACCTCGATGCGCTCGGCCTGCTCATCGAGCACGACCTTGGCCACATCGGCCGGCTGCAATGCCGAAACCACCAGGTCGGCAATGTTGTCGGTCCAGGGGATGATGTCGATCTTTTCGCCCTGGAGTTCGCCGACCACCGCCTGTACGCGGCTGCCGCGCATACCGACGCAGGCGCCCACCGGGTCGATCGAGGAATCGGAGGAGGTGACGGCGATCTTGGCGCGGCTGCCCGGATCGCGGGCAATCGAACGGATGGTGATGATGCCGTCGTAGATCTCGGGCACCTCCTGCATGAACAGCTTGGCCATGAACTGAGGATGGGTGCGCGACAGGAAGATCTGCGGCCCGCGCTGCTCGCGGCGGACATCGTAGATATAGGCGCGGACCCGGTCGCCATAGCGGTAGGTCTCGCGCGGGATCAGTTCGTCACGCCGGATGATGGCTTCGCCGCGGCCCAGATCGACGATGACATTGCCGTACTCGACACGCTTGACGGTGCCGTTGACGATCTCGCCGATGCGGTTGACGTATTCCTCGTACATGCGGTCGCGTTCGGCATCGCGCACCTTCTGCACGATGACCTGCTTGGCCGACTGGGCGGCGATGCGGCCGAATTCGATGGGCGGCAGCGGCTCGGTGACGAAATCGCCGAGCTTGGCGGCCTCGTTGCGGGCCTTGGCGTCCGGCAGGGAAATCTGCCGGCCGAATTCCTCGACGTTTTCGACAACTTCGAGCAGCCGCCACAGGCGCAGCTCGCCGGTGCGCGGATTGATCTCGGCGCGCACATTGGTCTCGGCGCCGTAGCGGGTCTTGGCCGCCTTCTCGATGGCATCCTGCATGGATTCGATGACGATCATGCGGTCGATCGACTTCTCGCGTGCCACCGCATCGGCGATCTGCAGCAGTTCCAGTCGGTTCGCGCTAACGGCCATTTATTCAATCTCCTCGGAAGTCTCGTCGTCTGAACTGAGCTCGATGGTTTCGATATCCGCATCGTCATCGATGGGGTGCTCTGCCTGGTGCCCGCGCGCCATATTGAGGAGCGCATCGGTCATTACCAGCTTGGCCTCGGCCAGCATGGCGAGCGGCAGGCGGTGATTGGGATCGGTGTCCTTGGGCGCGTCGGGCAGCCGGATGGTCACTGTTTCGTCGTTGACGGCGGCGATGGTGCCGCGGAAGCGCTTGCGTCCGTCGATCAGGTCGGAGAGTTCCACCTTCGCTTCATGGCCGACATAGGCCGCAAAGTCGCGGGCGCGGACCAGCGGCCGGTCGATCCCCGGTGAAGAGACTTCGAGATGGTATTCGCGCTCGATCGGATCCTCGACATCGAGCACCGGCGAGAGATCCTTGGACAGCTTCTCGCAATCGGCGATGGCAAAGCGCCCGTTTTCATCCTCGGCCATGATCTGCAGCGTGCAGCCGTTCTCCGGCGTGACCTTCACGCGGACCAGCGCATAGCCCAGATCATTGGCGACCGGCTCAACGATGGCGGCGATCCGCGCCTCGAGGCCGGTTTCCTTGATGTAGCGTCGTTCGGTGAGGTCGAATTTTTCGCCCACGCCAGTCCAGTTCCTTCTGCCGTCGCGGCCGCTCCGGGGTAACAAAAAAGAGCGGGGCCAGGCGGCACCCACTCTCCAAGAGAGCCAATGATGTTGAGACTTATATAGCGCCGATGGGGTTTGCGTGCAAGGGAGCGAGGTTCTTGCGTCTCTCTCCCCCTTGCGGGCAGGGTCGGAGCGTAGCGCCGGAGTGGGGGACGACCTGACGAATGCCCTTTGTCGCCGGGGCGAGGCTCTGCTAGATCAGGCGCCTTCTCCCTCCCCACAATAATGGATTCTCCAAATGGAATATCGGCGCCTCGGCAAATCGGGCCTCCTAGTCAGCGAATTCTCCTTCGGCGCCTGGGTGACCTTCGCCAAACAGGCGCAGGTGAAGGATGCGACCGAGCTGATGGCGCTGGCCTATGACAACGGCATCAACTTCTTCGACAATGCCGAAGGTTATGAACGGGGCGCCGCCGAGACGGTGATGGGCGAGGTGCTGAGCGCGCTCAAATGGCCGCGCGACACCTTCCTGGTTTCATCCAAGGTGTTCTGGGGCGGCGACAAGCCCAACCAGAAAGGGCTCAGCCGCAAGCACGTGACCGAGGCCTGCCACGCCGCGCTCAAGCGCCTCAAGGTCGACTATCTCGACCTCTATTTCTGCCATCGCCCCGACGTCGACACCCCGATCGAGGAAACCGTGTGGGCGATGCATAACCTCGTGACGCAGGGCAAGATCCTCTACTGGGGCACGTCCGAATGGACCGCCCAGCAATTGACCGAAGCCTGGGGCGTCGCCCGTTCGCGCGGACTTACCCCGCCGACCATGGAACAGCCGCAGTACAACATGTTCGAGCGGCAGAAGGTCGAGTCCGACTACTTGCCGGTCTACGACCTCCTCGGACTCGGCACCACGATCTGGTCGCCGCTCGCCTCGGGCATCCTCACCGGCAAATACAGCCAGGGCATCCCGGCGGACAGCCGGATGAGCCTGCCCGGCTATGAGTGGCTTCGCGACAGCCTCAACACCGAGCTTGGCCTCGAGAAGCTGCGCAAGACCCGCGAGCTGCAGTCACTCGCCGACGGGATCGGCATCTCGCTCACGCATCTGGCGTTGCTCTGGTGCCTCGCCAATCCGCACGTCTCGACGGTGATCCTTGGGGCCTCGCGCCCCACCCAGTTGACCGACAACCTTGCCGCGCTCCAGCACAAGGGCAAGCTCACGGCCGAGGTAGTAGGAAAGATCGAGACCATCCTCGGCAACAAGCCGGCCGGCCCGCAACGGTACTAAGGCGCCGTTGCTTCGATCGGATTCGAAGCTGCACTCCGGCTCATTGTCTTGCCACAGGGACCCGAGTAGTCCGAGACTTCCGGGGTCCCTGTTCCAGCGCGCGTATCCGCGCCTGCCTTTCCCGGGCGGCGCGGACTCCGTACGGACGGCGGCCGCCCGTCAGCGCCGCGCAAAGCTCAGATAAAAGCTCGTCAACCGCCCCTCACGACGCGCTTTTTCCTCGTAACGCGTCGGCTCCCAGCCGGGATAGGGCTCGTGCCAGGCGCCCGGATGCGCAGGCGCGAAAGTGAAATCCGCAGAGCGCAGGACATGGGCGAGCGTCCAGCTGGCGTAATCCTCGATGTCGGTGGCGAAGTTGAAGTTCGCCCCCGGCTTGAGCACACGGGCCAGCTCGCCCAGCGTGGTCGGCGAAACGAAGCGGCGCTTGTGGTGCCGCGTCTTGGGCCAGGGATCGGGATAGAGCAGGAACGCCTCATCGATCGAGGCGTCGGGCAGCCTGGAAATCAGCTTCAGCGCGTCATCGGTGTAGAGGCGGACATTCCTGAGCCCCGCGGCATCGATCTGCTGCACCAGCTTGGCGATGCCGCCCGAAAACACCTCGCAGCCAATGAAGCCGGTGCGTGGACGCTCGCGCGCCTGCCGCGCCAGATGCTCGCCGCCGCCATAGCCGATCTCGAGCACGAAGCCATCGGCCTCCGGGAACAGCGCCGTGGGCTCGAGGGGGCCTTCGCCGAGCTTGATCTCCAGTTCCGGGAGCAAGTCGCGGAACAGCGCATCCTGCCCCCGGTGCAGGCGCTTGCCCGACCGGCGGCCGAAAAAAGCCCGCGGCTCGCCGGAAACGTTCAGGGGGTGATGGGGTTTCGCCAGGGCTAGACCGCCTTCACCGCCGCCTTGAGCGCTGGCACGAGGTCGGTCTTCTCCCAGCTGAACGAGCCGTCGCGGCCCGCCTTGCGGCCGAAATGGCCATAGGACGAGGTCTTGGCATAGATCGGCTTGTTGAGCCCCAGATGGGTGCGGATGCCGCGCGGGCTCAGATCGAGCACCTTCCCCAGCACCGATTCGAGTTTGTCTTCCTCGACCTTGCCGGTGCCGTGCAGATCGACATAGATCGAGAGCGGCTGGGCGACGCCGATGGCATAGCTCAGCTGGATGGTGCAGCGGTCGGCGAGATTGGCGGCCACCACGTTCTTGGCGAGGTAGCGCGCCGCATAGGCCGCCGAGCGGTCGACCTTGCTGGGGTCCTTGCCTGAAAAGGCGCCGCCGCCATGCGGAGCCGCGCCGCCATAGGTATCGACGATGATCTTGCGGCCGGTCACGCCGGCATCGCCGTCCGGCCCGCCGGTGACGAAGGCGCCGGTGGGATTGATGTACCAGACGCAATTGGGCGAGATCGCCAGGCCGCCCAGCGCTTCGCGGATATAGGGCTCAACGATCTTGCGCACATCCGACGAAGTCAGCGACGGATCGAGGTGCTGGGTCGAAAGCACGATCTGGGTGACTTCAGCCGGCTTGCCGCCCTCGTAGCGCACGGTGACCTGGCTCTTGGCGTCGGGACCCAGAATGCCGGCCTGACCATTGCGGCGCGCGGCCGAGAGCAGTTCCAGGATCTTGTGCGCGTAGTAGATCGGCGCCGGCATCAGCTCGGGGGTTTCGCGGCAGGCGTAGCCGAACATGATGCCCTGATCGCCGGCACCCTCGTCCTTGTTGCCCTTGGCGTCGACGCCGGCGGCGATGTCGGCCGACTGGCCGTGCAGCAGCACGTCGATCTTGGCGGTCTTCCAGTGGAAGCCGGACTGCTCGTAGCCGATGGCGCGGATGGCCTTGCGCGCGGTGGAGCGGAACTTTGCCGGATTGACCACCGGATGGCCGGCGGTATCGATCAGGATCTTGCCGTCCTTGCCGCGCTTGAGCAGCGTCTCGGGCACCCGCACCTCGCCGGCGATGATGACGCGGTTGGTGGTCGCCAGCGTCTCGCAGGCGATGCGCACCTGGGCCGGATCCATGCCGGTCTTCTTGGCCTCGCGGAACACCAGGTCGACGATCTCGTCGGAAATGCGGTCGCAGACCTTGTCCGGATGGCCTTCGGAAACCGACTCGGACGTAAACTGATAGGAAGAGCGCACCACGGCCAGACCCCTAAAAATTGCCCCAAAACGCGAAAAATCGCGTAGTTCGCGCAAGTTTCTGCCACTCGGCGAGCCTTGGGTCAAGCGAATATAAAGAAAGCTTTATGTCCCGCGGCGTCGGTTGGGGAAATCTATGCTCAAAAGCCTACCGCATGATCTTGTCCGAAAAGTCTGCAACCCCGGCTTCCGCCGGGGCAGGCATTTTCGGGATCATGCTCTGTGCCGCCGGTCGCGCCATGCGCTCCAGAGCGAAGCCAGCAGGCCCAGCAGCAACGCGGCGAAGAACGGCCAGTGCCCGAAGCGCACGAAAATCGTCTGCCCTTCCAGGCGCTCGGCGGGGACGACGTCGACCACCGCCGCCTGCTGCTCGGCAAGCCGGGCAGTCACCCGGCCGAGCGGATCGACCACCATGGTAGCCCCGGTATTGGCGGCGCGGAGCATCGGCAGACCAGTTTCAACGGCCCGGATGCGCGCGTGATGGCCGTGCTGGGCAGGGCCGATGGAGCCGTCGTACCAGGCGTCATTGGTGACATTGAGGATGAACTGGGCCCGGGTCGGATCGCCGATGTCGCCCGGGAACACGGCTTCGTAGCAGACCAGCGCCAGGAAGGGCGGCGTGCCGGGCGGGGTCATCAGCCTGCGGCCGTCGCCGGCCGCCCAGCCATTGGTGCCGGGCACGAACTGGCGGATGCCGAACTGCCGGAAGAACTCTGGAAATGGCAGATACTCGCCGAAGGGCACGAGGTGTGACTTGTCGTAACTCATCACCACCTCGCCGTCGGTGTTGATGGCGAGAATGGAATTGTAGCCCGGATTGTCCTCCTCCGGCAGCCCGTCGCGCCCGATGGGTTCGCGCGGCGCGCCGGTCAGCAGCAAGGCGCCGGCAGGCAGCATGCGGGCAATGCGGGCGAGCGCGTCCGGATACTGGGTCAGGAAGAACGGAAAGACCGATTCGGGCCAGACCAGATGCGTGATGCCCTCGAGACCGGGATCGGCGGGTGTGAGCCTGCTCTCGGAAAGGGAGATCAGGCGGTCCATGATATTGGCCGGATCGGCGAGGGTCCAATCGGCGTGATCGACGATCATCGGCTGCACCAGCCGCACCCGCATGTCGGTGCGCGGCGTGACCTCCACCGTCGACAGCCGGTAATTGCCGTAACCGACCTGCGCCGCGATGGCCGCGACGCTCAGGAAGAATGGCGCCAGCCGTTGCACCAGACCGCGTTCGTCGGCCGGCCAGATCAGAGCCGGTGTCATGGCGAGGAGCGCAACGAGGAAGGTGAGCCCATAGACGCCGATGACGGAGGCGAGCTGCAGCATCTCGTCATTGGCCGTCAGCGCATAGCCCAAGAGGTCGAAGGGAAAGCCGGAAAACAGGTGGCCGCGGGCGAACTCGGCCGCGCTCAGAAAGGTTGCGAGGGTGACGATGCGGAAGGCGCCGCCCGACCAGAAGAGGTGAGCCAGGGCGCTTCCCGTGGCCCAGAACAAGGCCAGGATCGCCGCCAACCCGAGAATGGCGAACGGCATCAAGACGATGAACCAGCCGCCCTCCTGAAGAAAGGCTGCGCCGATCCAGTGAATGGCGACGGCGAAATAGCCGAGCCCGAACGCAAAACCGATGCGAAAGGCGGGGCCAAGGAAGCGCCGCGGGCCGCGATAGCGCTCGGCGCCGTCCAGGCACCAGACCCAGATGGGCAGGCCGATGAACAGGGCAGGCAACACGAAGAGCGGCGGCACGCTGAGCGCGGCGATGGCGCCGGCGGCGACCAGCAGCAGGAAGCGGCGCCAGCCGTGGGAGAGAATGGCGGTCTCGGCGAGCCAGGTCACTGCGGAATCTCCCGGCGCGAATGCGAATCAAACGTCATGCGGCAACGTCGCCGCGCCGGGGGGCAGGGTCAAGGGCAGGGAAACTGGGCCTGCGCTCCCAAGCGGATATTGGAATCGAGGGCGGGGGAGGAGCCTACTCCGCCGCCGCTGCGCTATCGTCGCCATCCTTGGCGGAACTGGCGGACGCTTGTCCGGGCTTGGCGCTGCGCTGCTTGAGCCGCTTGATCTTGACGCGCTTGACCTGACGGGCGTCCGACTGCATGACCTCGAGTTCGAAGCCGGCGATGCCGGTGACGGTTTCGCCCCGCTGCGGCACCCTCCCCGCGAGATTGAAGACGAGGCCGCCCAGCGTATCGACGTCCCCGGCGTGACTGCCGAGATCGAAATCGGGACCGATCACCGACTGGACCTCCTCGAGCTCGGCGCGGGCGCTGGCAATGAAGATGTTGGAGTTGATCCTGCGAACCAGCGCCACATCGGCGTCGTCGTGCTCGTCCTCGATCTCGCCGACCACCGCTTCGAGCAGGTCTTCGATGGTGACCAGACCGTCGGTGCCGCCATATTCATCGATGACGATGGCCATGTGCACGCGCTTCAGCTGCATCTGCTGGAGCAGGTCGCCCACCGGCATCAGCGGCGGCACGAACAGCACCGTGCGGACGAGATCGAGCTTGCCGATCCGGTGTTTGAGCGCAGTGGAAACCAGCCGCACCGGTTCCTTGCCCGGTTCGTTCTGCGGCTCGGTGATCCGTCGCAGCGCGTCTTTCACATGGATGAAGCCGGTGATGTTGTCGATGCTCTCGGCATAGACGGGGATGCGGGAATGGCCGACCTGCCGGAAGCGGGCGACCAGCGCGCCCAGGGTTTCCTCGGCGTCGATCGCCTCGATATCGGCGCGCGGCACCATCACGTCATCGACGCGCTTTTCGCCGAGCTCGAGGACGTTTTTGAGGATGGTGCGCTCGGACTGGGTGAAGTCGGCGGTCTCGCCGTTGCTTTCGCTTTCCAGCGCCACTTCGAGATCGTCGCGCAGCGAGACGGTGCGCAAGGCCAGCAACGCTTTGAGGCGGGCCCAGAGGGATGGCCCCCGCGGCTGGGCGGAGGCGGGACTAGAGCCAGGTTCAGGACTGGATTTGGGCTCGGGCGTCTTGTGCCCGATGGAACTGTCGGTTTCGTTCATTGCGTACGGCCGCCGTCGGCGGCCCGGTTCTCCATTCAGGATCGGGAACGTTAGCCATCCGCGTAGGGATCGGCAATGCCCAAGCTCGCCAGAATCTGGGTTTCGAGAGCCTCCATGACAAGGGCCTCGGCCTCTTCGAGATGGTCATAGCCCAGAATATGGAGAAAGCCGTGGACCACCAGATGGGTGAAATGATCCTCGAAACTCTTCCCCAGTTCGGCAGCTTCGCGCGCCAGCGTCTCGCGCGCCAGCGTGATGTCGCCCAATATGCCGATGACGGGAGAGAAGGGTTCGATCTGCGGAAAAGACAGCACATTAGTGGGCTTGTCGACGCCGCGCCAGTCGCGGTTGAGGACCCATTGTTCAGCGTTGTCGGTCAGAACGATGGAGAGTTCGGCGATGCCCGCCACCTTGGCCTTTGAGAGCTTGAGCGCCTCCAGCACCGCCCGCTCGGCAAGCACTTCCATCCCCTCGGGCCAGCCCTCGGAATTAACCGCGACGGCGATTTCAAGCGGCGGTCTCAGCGCGCCTTGTCCGTCTTTTCCGTCGCGCCTTCGTAAGCGCGGACGATGCGCCCGACCAGGGCGTGGCGCACCACATCCTTGTCGCCGAAGCGCGAGATATGGATGCCATCGATGCCATCGAGAATGCCGAGCGCCTCGACCAGGCCCGAGCGTTCGCCACGCGGCAGGTCGACCTGGGTCGGATCGCCGGTAACGATCATCTTGGAATTCTCGCCCAGGCGGGTCAGGAACATCTTCATCTGCATCGATGTGGTGTTCTGCGCCTCGTCGAGGATGACCACCGCATTGGCCAGCGTACGGCCGCGCATGAAGGCGAGCGGGGCGACCTCGATGATGCCCGAGGTAATGCAACGCTCGACATGCTCGGGACGCATCATGTCGTAGAGCGCGTCGTAAAGCGGGCGAAGATAGGGATCGACCTTCTCCTTCATGTCGCCGGGGAGGAAGCCGAGCCGCTCGCCGGCCTCGACCGCCGGACGCGACAGGATGATGCGGTTGATGTCGCCGCGCTCAAGCAGGGTCGCCGCGTGCGCCACCGCGAGATAGGTCTTGCCGGTACCCGCCGGGCCGACCCCGAACACCAGCTCGGCACGATCCATGGCGCGCATATAGGCGTCCTGCGCCGGGGTGCGGGCGACGATGGTGGCCTTGCGCGTGGCGATCTGGGCCATCCGCACCTTGCCCTTGCGCTCCATGGTGGGGAGCGTCAACTGGCTGTCCTCGGTCTGCACCATGCGGATCACCGTATCGACATTGGCGATCTCGATCTGCCGGCCCTCTTCGAGCAAGCCATAGAGCGATTCGAGGACGCGGCGCGCCTGATCGACGCCGGAGGCGGCGCCTTTGAGCATCACATGATTGCCACGGGGCGTCGCCTGCACACTAAGCCGCTGTTCGATCAGGGCCAGATTCTGGTCGAAATCGCCGTAGAGCTGGGCTGCCAGGCGGTTGTCTTCGAAGGCGAGTTCAAGCTGTGAGGAAAGGGCGTTGTCGGCGGTCGGGGACAAGTGCCTGCTCAAATCTCTGTGGCTCCGTTGAGGCAGCCCTCAGGCTACCGATGCTTGAGACTCAACAACGCTAGCAGATTTCGGTTCCGCGACTGTGACAATCTTGCCGAGCAATGAATTATTTCCGGCGGCGAGGATTTCGACGGGCTGGATGGTGCCGATGAGCCGTTCGGGCGCCTCCATGTGCACGGCCTGCAGATAGGGCGAGCGGCCGCCGAGCTGGCCGGGGTTGCGCCCCTTCTTCTCGATCAGAACCGGCAATACCCTGCCCTCGCAGGATTTGGCGAAGGCGCGGGTCTGGCTCATGATCTGCTCGTTGAGCCGGGCCAGGCGCTCCACCTTGACCGGCTCGGGCACTTGCTCGTCCATGGCCGCGCCGGGCGTGCCGGGACGGGTTGAATACTTGAAGGTGAAAGCGGACGCGTAACCGACCTCGCGCGCGATCGAGAGCGTCGCCTCGAAATCGGCTTCGGTCTCGCCGGGGAAGCCGACAATGAAGTCTCCGGACAGAGCGATATCGGATTTAGCGTTCAGAATCCGTTGGATAGCGTCAATATAGTTCGCGCGGGTGTGGCGGCGGTTCATCGCCTCGAGGATGCGGTCGGAGCCCGACTGCACCGGCAAGTGCAGGTAGGGCATGAGCTTTTCGAGGTCGCGATGGGCTCCGATCAGCTCGTCGTTCATGTCGAGAGGGTGGCTGGTGGTGTAGCGTAGCCGCTCCAGCCCCGGGATCTCGGCCAGCCGGTGGCACAATTCACCCAGCCCGACGCTGCGACCCTTGCTGTCCAACCCATGATAGGCATTGACGTTCTGGCCGAGGAGCGTGAGTTCCATCACCCCGGCTTCAACCAGCCCACGGGCCTCCGCCAGCACCTGTTCCACCGGGCGCGAGACCTCCGCGCCGCGGGTATAGGGCACCACGCAGAACGAGCAGAACTTGTCGCAGCCCTCCTGCACGGTGAGGAAGGCGGTCAGACCGCGGGCGACCGTCACCTCCTTCTTTGCGGCCGGCAGGTGCCCGAACTTGTCCTCCGCCGGAAATTCCGTATCGATTACAGCACCTTGCCCGGCCCGCGCGATCAGATCGGGCAGCCGGTGGTAGGATTGCGGTCCGAACACCAGATCGACCACCGGCGAACGCCGGACGATCTCCTCGCCCTCGGCCTGGGCGACGCAGCCGGCGACGCCGATCATCAGATCCTGGCCGCCTGCGCGGCGCTCGTCGCGCAGCTCCTTCAGGCGGCCGAGCTCTGAAAACACCTTTTCGGAGGCCTTTTCCCGGATGTGGCAGGTGTTGAGCACGACCAGGTCCGCCTGCCCGATATCGGCGGTCGGCGCATAGCCGTGCGGCGCCAGCGCGTCCGCCATGCGGTTGCTGTCGTAAACGTTCATCTGGCAACCATAGGTCTTGATGAAAAGCTTCTTGGTCGCCTGGGTCAGCTTCTGTTCCATGGCGGCGGTGTTTACACTCAAAGCTCGGAAGTGCCAACAATCGAGCCCGCAAGGAGACAGTCCATGACCGACAAGACCCTCGGCGACGCCACGATCGCCATCCACGGCGGCGAGGGGAGGCGCGTGTTGGGACAGCCTGTCGCGGCTCCGATCGTGACCGCGACCAGCTTTTTCACGCATCCAGATGCTGCCGGCTTCTCGGCCTCCGACCTCAAGGCGAACGCGCCGCATTTTTACACCCGCTGGAGCAATCCGACGCTCGCACTGCTGGAAGGCCGGCTGGCGGCCCTGGAAGGCGGCGAGGCCGCGGTCAGTTTTGCGAGCGGCATGGCGGCGATCGCCGCCCTGTTCCTCGGCCGGCTGGGCACCGGCGACCATCTGCTGCTGTCCGATGTCTGCTATGCCGGCGTGGCCGAATTCGCCCATCATACGCTACCGAAGCTGGGCATCGAAGTGTCGGCGGTCGATACGTCAAGTCCCCATGCCGTCTCGGCGGCCATGCGGACCAACACCAGGCTGGTCCATATCGAAACACCCGCGAACCCGATCCTGAAGCTCACCGACATGGCGGCGATCGCCCAGGTCGCTCACGCCGGGGGCGCCGAGCTCTCGGTGGATTCCACCATCGCGACGCCGATCGGCACGAAACCGCTGGCGTTCGGCGCCGACTACGTCTGCCATTCGCTGACCAAGTATCTCTGCGGTCACGGCGACGCGCTGGGCGGCGCGATCATCGGCAAGGCCGAGCTGCTGGCCGAACTACGCAAGGAGCAACTCATCCATATGGGTGGCGCGCTGGCACCGTTTTCAGCCTATCTCATCTTCAGGGGCATGGAGACGCTGGCGCCGCGGATGGCGCTGCATGAAGCCAACGCACGCAAGCTGGAGGCGTTTCTCGCCACCCATCCCAAGGTGCGAAAGGTGCTGTGGCCGGGTTCGGCGCGGCACCCGCAATATGAACTGGCCCAGCGCCAGATGCGCAATTTTTCCGGGCTCCTGAGCTTTTCGGTGCGGGCCGACGGTCAGGGCATGGCGCGGCAATTGGCGGAGAGGCTCAAGCTCATCTCGTATGCGGTGTCGCTCGGTTCGACCAAGAGTCTCTGCTTTTTCATCCCGACCGACGACATCCTCAAATCGTCCTTCCGTCTCGACGGAACGGCGGAGGCAAAGTACCGCGAATGGGCGGGCGACGGGGTGTTTCGCCTCTCCGCGGGCCTCGAGGATGCGGAAGATCTGCTCGCAGACCTGGAGCAGGCGCTGGATTGAGCGGCGCGCCTTCAGGCCTTGGCCTGGCCCAGTTCCGGCAGCGGCAGGCCGCGGTTGAGCGCCACCAGCATGCGCCGCACCTCGTTCTCGGCCTCCCGGGTCAGAGTCTTCCGGTTGACTCCTTCCGCCAGCGGCTTGGGTGTCCCGAAGGCAACCGTCACCTCTTTCATGCCGCCGGTCAGGATCTCCCCGATATTCTGCTTGACGCTCTTGGATTTGATCCAGGCGATCAGGCTGCGATCATTGCGGCTGACCGGCAGTCCCTGCAGCCGTGTGTAGGCGACGGTCAACGGCTGAATCAGGACTTCCTTGGCGCCGGCCTCGAGCATGGCATGCTGGGCGGCACCGACCAGCGCCGAACGGAAGGGCAGCACATGGGTGCCGATGTCGGACTGGCCTTCGGCAAAAAGCAACACGGCGCCGCCGGAGGCCATGCGCCTGGCCATCTCATGCGTCGTCCGCCTGGCGTCCGACCGGCGGGTGCGGTCGACATAGAGGGTGCGCTGCAGGGAAGCCATGAAGCCGACGAAGAACCACTTCTGCACCTCCTGCTTGGCGACGAAGGTGACATCGGCTACCGAGCCGATGGCGATGATGTCGGTCCAGGAGATGTGGTTGGAGACAATCAGCACCGGCCGGTTCTCGACCGGCTTGCCGGCGACCGTCACCCTGAGCCCGAGAAAGGCGGCGGCGATCTTGTGAAAGACCTTGGGAATACCGTTCCAGCCAGGCAGGCCCAGCCGCGATGCCAGCACCTGATAGGGAACGCAGACCAGCAGATAGGGCACCAGCACGAAGAGGAAAAGCAGCACGCGGAAGATCATTTCCTGGGGCCCTCGCCGCCCAAGGGCACCGCATAAAGCTCAAGCCGGTGATCGACCAGCCGGTAGCCCAGACGCTTGGCGATCACTTCCTGGATAGCCTCGATCTCCTCGTTCCGGAACTCGATGACCGTGCCCGAACGGATGTCGATCAGGTGGTCATGGTGTTCGTCCGGAATGAGCTCGAAACGGGCACGGCCGTCCTTGAAATCGTGTTTGGTGACGAGCCCGGACTCCTCGAACAGGTTAAGCGTACGATAGACGGTGGAGAGCGAGATGCGCGGATCGATCTGACTGGCACGCCGGTAGAGTTCCTCGACATCGGGATGATCGGCCGACTGCTCGATCACCTGCGCGATGACGCGGCGCTGCTCGGTCATGCGCATGCCCTTGGCGGCGCATTGCTCCTCGAGCGTCTCCGCGCTCTGGCTGGGTTTGCTCATCGCGCCCGCCCTTCCTGGTCCCAAGACCGACAGTTCCGGGTTATCCAAGATCGCGCGCCATGACAAGGGCGGTGGCGGGCTGACCGTCGGCGCGGGCATAGTAGCCTTGTCGCTCCGACACCTTCGCAAATCCCAGCCTGGCATAGAGTCTCAGCGCCGCCGGATTGTCGGCGGCAACCTCGAGAAACAACCGTCTGGCAGGGGTCATCCGCAGATCCTCGAACAGCGCCCGCATGAGGGCGAGGCCGACACCCTTCTTCCGCCATCTGGGGTCGACGGCGATGGTGATCAGCTCGGCCTCGTCGGCGGCGAGCCGCAGCATGGCAAAACCGGCGATCCGGCGTCTGGCGTCGCAGGCGACAAGGATCGGAGTATCCGCGCCTGCGATATAGGCGGCAAAATCCTCGCGCGGCCAGCCGCGGTAGAAGCCCTGCGCGTGCAGTCCGGCGATCGCCTCGGCGTCGGCCTGTTCGGCCGGCTCGACATGGAGCCCGTGCGGAGCCATCCAGAGTTTCATCACGGCGCGGCCTCCTTTTCTGCGCTCATGCCGTTCGCGCCACCCGGAACTTCTCCTGCGGCTTGGCGTCGGCATCGCGCACATAGGCTGCTTCGGGAGGATACCGCGCGGGATCGAGATGGGCCGAAAAGGTCGCAAGCCGGGCAATGTCAACGAAGGGGGACTCGATGACATTTGCTCCGGCCGCGAGGCGGCGGCGGGCCTCGGCCATGGGCAGCAGTCGCGGCCGGTCGGAAGCGAGCCCGGGGCCGGCGAAGCGCTGGAAGTAGGCTTCGTCACGGCGCGCGTCGAGCAGCACCACGGCAGGCTGACCGGGCGGGGCGGAGAGCGAAATGGCAAGCAGGCTCGGGATCCCGAGCACCGGGATGGCGAGCGCGAGGCCCAATCCGCGGGCAGCGCTCAGCCCGATGCGCAGGCCGGTGAATGAGCCCGGTCCCGTGGTGACGGCGATACGCTGGAGATCGCTGTAGGCAACGCCATTGCGGGCGAGCAGCGCCTCCATGCGGAGGAAGATCAGCTCGGCATGGCCCTGGGCGATCTCATCGACCGAAATATCGGTGGCGCCCTGATGCCGAAGCGCCAGTTGCAGACGCGGCGCTGCGGTATCGATGGCGAGGAGGGTGAGCATAGGGTGAAGGGATAGTGCGCATTGGGTGCTTAGTCGAGGGGAAAGGAGGTTTGCCGCTGCAGAAGTTGCCAGTCCTCCATGCCGTCATCCCGGCGAAAATGCGCCGGGATGACGGCCGGTGGTTGCCGGGAGAATGCCGCCGCCTAGACCTGCTGGACCGCTTCCACGCCCGGCACGAAATGGCGCAACAGGTTCTCGATGCCGCTCTTCAAAGTCGCGGTCGAGGACGGGCAGCCCGAGCAGGCGCCCTGCATATGCAGGAACACGGTGCCGTCGCGATAGCCCTTGAAGGTGATGTCGCCGCCATCCATGGCGACGGCCGGACGCACGCGCGTCGCCAGCAGTTCCTTGATCACTTCGACGGTTTCGCTGTCGGTGGCATCGAAGAACTCCTCACCCGACAGTTCCGGCTCGGCGGTCCCTTCGGCGAGCACCGGCTTACCCGAGAGGAAGTGTTCCATGATCACGCCGAGGATCGCGGGCTTGATGTGGTTCCACTCCGTCACATCCTTGGTGACCGAGATGAAATCGGAACCGAGGAATACGCCAGTGACGCCAGGCACCTCGAACAGCGCCGCGGCGAGCGGGGAAACGGCAACGGCCGCTTCGGCATTGCGAAAATCGCGCGGCTCGCCAATGAGCACGTCGCGTCCGGGCAGGAATTTGAGCGTCGCCGGATTGGGGGTCGCTTCGGTCTGGATGAACATTTCCGCGCTTTCAGGACTGCTGTTAGAACGGTTCTAAAATAGAACTTCGGCCTCACCCGCGCAAGGGCGGCGATCAGGTCACCGCGATAATCTGCTCATCGGTCATCGAGCCGGGAACAATGGCGACCAGAATTGGCAGCGCGCCGCCACCCGAACGGTTGGCGAAGGCGGTGACCAGCGGGCCGGGGCCCTCGTTGGAGGTGCTCGCCGCGAGGACGAGGATGGCGATAGCGGGATCCGCGGCGATCACGCGCTCGATCTCCTCGATCGGGCGGCCTTCCCGGATCACGGTCTCGGTGCGGACATCGCCGATCGCCGCGATACGGGCGATACGCGCGTCCAGCAGGCGCTCGGCCTCTTCGCGGGCCTCGGCCCGCATCACTTCCTCGACGCCGAGGAATTGCTGGAAATCGGCCGAATCGATCACCGACAGCAGCACCACCGTGCCGCCGGTGCGCTTGACGCGATGGGCGGCGAAGGTCACTGCCCGGTCGCATTCCGGGGTGTCGTCGATCACCACCAGGAATTTGCGCTTGTATTCGTTCTCGATGTTACGCAAGCCCGCACCCCTTGCCGATCGACCAGCCCATTGTCCCACCCGGAGGCGGATGTGGCAAGCTAGCGCACGTAGCCGACGATCTCGCGGATCTCCCGCATATTGGTTTCAGCGATGGCGCGGGCGCGGTCGGCCCCATCGCGCAGGATGCGGTCGAGTTCCCCTTTGTCGCCGACGAGGCGCCGCATCTCGGTGGCGATGGGCGACAGCACCGAGACGGAAAGCTCGGCCAGAGCCGGCTTGAAGACGCCGAAACCCTTGCCGCCGAATTCGGCGATCACTTCTTGCTTGGTCTTATCGGCGAGCGCGGCATAGATCGAGATCAGATTGTCCGCCTCGGGGCGGTTTTCGAGGTCCTTGACGTCCTCGGGCAGCGGTTCCGGATCGGTCTTGGCGCGCTTGATCTTGTTGGCGATCGCGTCGGCATCATCAAGCAGATAAATGGTTTCCATGTCCGACGCGGCGTCGGATTTGCTCATCTTCCTGGTACCGTCGCGCAGCGAACGCACCCGGGTGGCCGCGCCGGCGATCATTGGCTCGGTCAGCGGGAAGTATCCCGCGTCAAGGTGCAAATCCTTGATCCGCTTGCCGTAATCGTTGTTGAATTTCTGCGCGATGTCCCGGGTCAGCTCGAGATGCTGCTTTTGGTCCTCGCCCACCGGAACGTGAGTGGCCTTATAGAGCAGGATGTCGGCGGCCATCAGCGAGGGGTAGGCGAAGAGCCCGAGCGAGACATTTTCCGAGTTCTTGCCCGCCTTGTCCTTGAACTGGGTCATACGGTTCATCCAGCCCATGCGCGCCACGCAGTTGAAGATCCAGGCCAGTTCGGCGTGCTGGAGCACCTGGGACTGGTTGAAGATGATGTGGTTTTTGGTGTCGATGCCCGCCGCAATATAGGCCGCCGCAACCTCGTAGGTCGCGCGGCGCAGGTCCTCGGGCTCCTGCCAGACGGTGATGGCGTGCATGTCGACCACGCAATAGATGCAGTGGTGGGTCTTCTGCAGCGGCACGAATCGCCGGATGGCGCCCAGATAATTGCCCAAATGCAGGTCCCCGGACGGCTTGATGCCCGAGAAGACGCGGGGTGGAAAGGTCATATCGAGTTTCCCAATTGGTAGCCGGGCTTATCGCGCATCGCCGGGGCAATAGGCAAGAGCAGGCTAACCGCCCCGCCGAAGCCGCTTGAGCAGCATGCCGAGCGGCTGCACGCCAGTGAAGTGGACGGCGGCGAAATAGCCGACGAATCCGATGGCGCAGAGCGCGAGCAAAGCGACGAGCTGCAGGAGCAGCGAGGCGCCGGACGCGAAGACCCCGGCAAGCGGCCAATGGAGCCCGACGAGCACCAACGCCATGCCGAGGCTGATGAGGAGAAGCAGCCCGTGCCGGCCCAGTTCGGCGCGGGTCGGGCGGAAGTGGTTGCGGCGGGCAAGCCAGACCGCGAGCATGATGGCATTGCCCCAGGCCGAGGCCGAGGTGGCAATGGCGATGCCGGTGTGCTGCAGCGAAGGAAAGAGCAGCAACGAAAGGCCCACGTTCACCACCACGGAAATAGCAGCGAAGATCGTGGGCGTCACGGTGTCCTCTCTGGCGAAGAAACCGGGCTGGAGCACGCGGATAAGGACGAAGGCGGGCAGACCGGCGGAGAAGGCGATCAGCGCCTCGGCGGTCTGCAGCGTTGCCGTGGCGTCGAACTCGCCGCGTTCGAACAGCACCCGGACGATGGGCACCGCGAGCGCGATCAGGGCGGTCGCCGCCGGCATGGAGAGCAACATCGAAACCATAAGCGACTGGTTCTGCGCATCGCGGGCCTCGGCCTCGCGCCCGCCTTTCAGATGGCCGGCCAGCATCGGCAGCAGCACGGTGCCGATGGCGATGCCGATGATGCCGAGGGGGAGCTGGTAGAGCCGGTCCGCATAGTAGAGATAGGAAATGGCGCTCGCGGCGCCGGAGGCAATGATGGTGCCGATGAAGAGATTGATCTGGGTGATGCCGCCGGTGAGGATCGCCGGCAGGGCGAGGAGCCAGAAGCGGCGGACTTCCGGATCGATTTTCGGCAATTGCCAGCGGGGCAGGAAGCCGGCCTTGCGCACCGCCCACCAGACGGTCGCCAACTGGGCGATTCCGGCCACCACGGTGGCAATCGCCACCCAGACGGCGGCGCCCTCCGGCCCCTGCGCGGCGAAGCTCACCAGGGGGATCAGCACGGCGATGTTGACGATGTTGAGGATCACCGGCGCGAAGGCGGCCGCAAAGAAGCGGTTCAACGAATTGAGGATGGCGCCATAGGCCGCCATCAGCGACATGCAGGCGAGATAGGGGAAGAGGATGCGGGTCAGGAGCACTGTAAGCTCGAACTTCTCCTTGTCCTCGATGAAGCCGGGAACGAAGGGGATCAGCACCCACGGCATGAAGATTTCGGCAATGACGGTGAGGATCAGAAGGAGCAGCACCAGCCAGGCCATGATCCGCGCCGCCAGCTCGCGGGCATAGTCACCGCCCCGTTGTTCGAGCGCGCCGGAGAACATGGGAACGAAGGCGGTGTTGAAGGCACCCTCGGCAAAGAGGCGCCGGAAGAGATTGGGGAAGCGGAAGGCGGCGTAGAAGGCGTCGGCGGCAGGCCCCGCGCCCAGCACCGCGGCCATCAGCGCATCGCGGACGAAGCCGAAGACGCGGGAGAGCAGGGTGAGCCCGCCGACGGAGAGGAAGTTCCTATAGAGGGTCACAGCGCGCCTTCGATGTCGACAACCCCCCGCGCGCGAAGTCTTCAGCCATTGGCCACCTTGGGAGCGCGCTCCTCCTGCGCCGGCGCCTGGAACACCCCCAGCAGCGCGTCGTGAATCTTCTTCTGGCGCACCTTGGAATCGATTTTGTGGCCGACCAGGTCGGTGACGTAGAAGACGTCCACCGCCTTTTCTCCATAGGTGCCGATATGGGCCGAATGGATGGTGAGGTTGAGATCGGCGATCTCGCGGGTCAACTGGTGCAACAGGCCGGTGCGGTCGAGGCCCATCACCTCGATGACGGTGAATTTCTCGCTGAGCGTATTGGAGACCTGCACCTGGGCCGGCAGCGAGAAGGGTTTCAGACGCCGGTTGTGCCGGCTCTCCTTGCCCAGATCGATAAGAACCTGCCGATGGCCCTGCAGGAGCTGCCTGACGGTATCGATGATGCGGGTGGCGCGGACCTTCTCGTCCTCGTCGGAGGTGAAGGCGCGACGCAGCCGGAAGGTGTCCACGGCGCGGCTGTCGCGGGTGCCGAAAATCTGTGCGCCGATGATCGAGGCCTCGCACATGGTGCAGGCGCCGGCGATCAGCGAGAGCAGCCGCGGATGATCCGGAGTGTAGAAGGAAATCTCGGTGATGCCCTCGAAGGCCTGGACCCGGATCGAGCCGGCGAAGGGATTGCGCACCATGTCCGCGGCACGGATCATGCGCGCATGCTCGACCTGCAGTTCGGGCTCGGCGCGCAGCCAATAGTGATCGTAGTGACGGGCCGCGTAGGCCTCGACCTCCTCCCTGGGCCAGGCCGCGAGCGAGCCGGCGAGGACAGATTTTGCCGCCTCGATGCGATCGCGCTGGCTGACCTGGGAATGGCCGCCCGAAAGCAGCGGCTCGGTGGCATAATAGAGCGCGCGCAGCAGCGAACCCTTCCAGCCGGTCCAGACGCCGGGGCCGACAGCGCGGATGTCGCAGGCGGTGAGGATCATCAAGAGCGCCAGGCGCTGCGGCGACTGCACCACATCGGCAAAGGCCTTGGCGGTTTCGGGATCCTGGATGTCGCGGGCCTGCGCCACCTCGCTCATCAGCAAATGGTGCTCGACCAGCCAGGCCACGGTATCGGTCTCGGCCGGCGAGAGCCCGATGCGCGGGCAGAACTTGCGGGCGATGCGGACGCCGGCGATGGAATGATCCTCGGGCCGGCCCTTGGCGATGTCGTGCAGAAACAGCGCCACATAAAGCAACCGTACGTCGCTCAGATGCGGCAACAATTCGTGGGTCAGCGGCAATTCGTTGGTGAGGCCGCCATTGGCGATCTCGGCCATGACGCCCACGGCGCGGATCAGATGCTCGTCGACGGTGTAGTGGTGATACATGTTGAACTGCATCAGGGCGACGATCTTGCCGAATTCGGGCACGAAGCGGCCGAGCACGCCGCTCTCGTTCATCTGGCGCAGGATGCGTTCGACCGATTTTGGCGAGGTGAGGATTTCGAGGAAACAGGCGTTCGCCTGGGGGGCATTGCGCAGATCGTGGCCGATCAGCCGTAGGGAGCGGGTGATCTGCTTGATGGCGTCGGGATGGAACAGGAGATCCATCTGGCCGGCGATGACGAAGCACTTGACGAGATTGACCGGATCCTTCTCGAACACGTTCGGGCCAGAAGTATTGAGCCGGCCGCTATCGACGACGAAATCGGGCTCGTCCTTGATCTTCTGTTTGCCGCGCCGGAAAGGTGCCAGCATGCGGCCCATCACATCGAGCGCCTTGGCGTGGTTGAATTCGAGCGAGGTGAGGAAGATGCGGGTCAGGTCGCCCACATCCTTGGCGACGAGGAAGTATCGCTTCATGAAGCGCTCGACCCCGAGCATGCCGGCCCGGTCGGAGAAACCGAGGCGGGCGGCGAGGTCGGGCTGCACATCGAAGGTCAGCTTCTCGTCGGCGCGGCCAGTGAGGAAGTGGAGATTGCAGCGGATGGCCCAGAGGAAATCCTCGGCACGCTGGAACAGCCGGTATTCGTCGGCCGAGAGCACGCCCTTGCCGACCAGCTCGGCGCCGGTCCTCACCTTGTAGAAGTACTTGCCGATCCAGAATAGCGTGTTGAGGTCGCGCAGGCCGCCCTTGCCATCCTTGATGTTGGGCTCGACCACATAGCGGGTATTGCCCATCTGCCGGTGGCGCTCTTCGCGCTCGGCCATCTTTGCGGCGATGAATTCGGGCCCGGTCCTGGGCATGATCTCGCTCTCGAAGCGGCTGACGAGCTGCTCGAACAGTCCCTTGTCGCCGGTCAGATAGCGCGATTCCAGCGTTGCGGTGCGCACCGTCATGTCCGAGCGCGCCATGCGCAGGCACTCGTCGACCGAGCGCACCGCATGGCCGACCTTCTGGCCAAGGTCCCAGAGCATGTAGAGGATGTATTCGGTGACCTGCTCGCCCCAGGGAGTCTGCCTGTAGGGCAGGATGAAGAGGAGATCGATGTCGGTGCCCGGCGCCAGCGTGCGGGGGCCATAGCCGCCGACGGCGGCGAGCGCGATCGCCTCGGCCCCGGAGGGATTGTCGACCGGATAGACCTTTCGGGTCGCGAACAGGTGGATGGCGCGGATGATCTCGTCTTGTGCCGCGCACAGGTTCATGGCGCAGCGCGTGCCTTTGCCGGTGGCCATCAATTCGGCCTCGGCGCCCTTGCGTGCCTCGTGCAGAGCCTTGCGCATATGGGTCAGGACCAGAGCACGCGCCTGCCCCGATTTCGGCGATTCCGTGCCGATCGCCCGCCCGATATCGTCGAGTATGAACTCGGCGGTCTGTAGCCGGAAATGCGGTTTTCGTGGACGGATTTCAGCTTCAGCGAGCTGCATCGCGGGCCTTCTTGAGCTCATAGACCAGGTCGATCGCCTGGCGCGGGGTCAGTTCGTCGGGCCGAACCTTGTCGAGCATCTCATGAACGGGATTAACGCCAACCTTCGGGGGCGCGGGTTGGTGCGCAAAGAGCGGCAGATCGTCTAGCACGGCAGCGCCGCCATCGGAAGAGCGCTGCTCGAGCACGGAGAGCACTTGCCGCGCCCGATTGAGCACGGTTTCGGGAACGCCGGCGAGCCTTGCCACCTGGATGCCGTAGCTGCGGTCGGCGGCGCCTTCGGCCACCTCGTGCAGAAAGACGACCTCGCCCTCCCATTCGCGCACCTTCATGGTCACGTTGGAGACACGGGTCAGGGTTTTGGCGAGACTGGTCATCTCGTGAAAATGGGTAGCAAACAAGGCACGACAACCGGTGTCGTCGTGCAAGGCCTCGACCGCGGCCCAGGCGATGGACAGCCCGTCGAAGGTAGCGGTACCGCGGCCGATCTCGTCCAGGATCACCAGCGAGCGCTGGGTGGCGCGGTTGAGGATCGCCGCGGTCTCGACCAGTTCGACCATGAAGGTCGAGCGGCCGCCGGCGATGTCGTCGGACGCGCCGACGCGGGAGAAGACGCGATCGAAGGCGCCGATATGAGCGCTCGCGGCGGGCACGAACGAGCCCATCTGCGCAAGGATGGCGATGAGGGCGTTCTGGCGCAGGAAGGTAGACTTGCCACCCATGTTCGGGCCGGTCACCAGCCAGAGCGCGCCGCCCGACAGGTCGCAGTCATTGGCGACGAAAACCTGGTTTTCACCCCGCACATTGGTCTCGACCACCGGGTGACGGCCAGCCTCGATCGCAAAGGCCATGGAATCGTCGATCTCGGGCCGGCAGAAATTGCGCGTGGCAGCGAGATGGGCAAGAGCCGTGGCTACGTCGAGGACAGCCAGTGCATCGGCGATCGCGTGCAGGCCGTCGGACCCAATGAGCGCCGCCGCGCACAGGCGCTCGAAGATCGCCGTCTCGATGTCCAGCGCCGCTTCGTGGGCGCGGGCGATCCGCCCCTCCAGTTCGGCCAGCTCGGCGGTGGTGAAACGCATGGCGTTGGCGAGGGTCTGGCGGTGGATGAAGGTTGCGCGATGCGGCTCCTCGAGCAGTCTGGCCCCATGCGCGGCGGGCACTTCGACGAAATAGCCCAGTACCCCATTGTGCCGGATCTTGAGCGATTTGACGTCGGTCTCGCCAATCAGCCGGGCCTGCAGTGCCGCGACCACGGCGCGGGTCTCCGAGGCCAGAGCACGTTCTGCGTCGAGCTCCCGATTGTAGCCCTTGCGCACGAAGCCGCCGTCACGGGCGAGAAAGGGCGGCTCGTCGTCGATGGCGCGGAGCAATTCGGCGGCCATGGCCTCGGGTGCATCTGCCAGGACTGCCGCGAGATCGGAGAGTTCGGCGGGGGCATAGCTCAGCGCGGCAAGGCGTTGTGCCAGCAGCCGCGCGCCACCAACGGCATTGGCAATGGCCAGCAGGTCCCTTGGCCCGCCGCGCCGCAAGGCCAGCCGGGTCAGCGCCCGCGTTAGATCGGGGACCGATCTGAGGGTCTGGCGCAACCGGTCGTTGAGGCCGGAATCGGCACGCAGGGCCCCGACGGAATCGAGCCGCGCATTGACCGCCTCCGGATCGCGGAGCGGCGCGGAGAGGCGCCGGGCCAGGAGGCGCGAGCCGGGCGGGGTGACGCAGAGGTCGATCTCGCGACGCAGCGAGCCCTTGCGCCCGCCGCGCTGGGTCTCCAGCAGCTCCAGCGACGAGCGCGTCGCCGCATCGATCGCCATGTGGGCCGAGGCCTGTTCGGCCGAGGGCGGACGCAGCGCCAGCGGCGCGCCCTTCTGGCTCTCGCGCACATAGCCGAGCAGCGCGCCGAGCGCCGAGCGGCCGGCGCGGGAGAAGGCGGTCGGGTCGACCTCATCCCCGGCAAAGGCCTCGGCGATGCGGGCGGGAGAGCGCTCACTGTCGAACAGATCGGCATCGACCAGTTGCAGCGCCGCCTGCGGCAACTGGACATGGGCTTCGACAAGGGCGGACCTGGTCATTTCGGTCAAGAGGATTTCAGCCGGATCGATGCGGGCCAGTTCATCGCCGAGCGCCGCCGCAGAAAGATCAATGACGGAAACCTCGCCGGTCGAGACATCGGCCCAGGCCAACGCGAAATCGGTCTCGCCGTGACGAAGCATGGCAAGCGCGACGAGGTAGTTGCTGGCGCGGGGCGGCAGCAGATCGTCCTCGGTGATGGTGCCGCGGGTCACCAACCGCACAACGTCGCGCTTGACCACCGATTTGCCGCCGCGCTTTTTGGCTTCGGCCGGATCCTCGACCTGCTCGCAAATGGCGATGCGGTGGCCGAGCGCGATCAGCTTCTTCAAATAATCCTGCGCGGCGTGAACGGGCACACCGCACATGGGAATGTCCTCGCCCCGGTGCTTGCCGCGCTTGGTCAGCACGATGCCGAGCGCCTGGCTGGCGATCTCGGCATCCTCGAAGAACATCTCGTAAAAATCGCCCATCCGGTAGAACAGCAGGAAGCCCGGGTTGAGAGTCTTCAACTCGAGATACTGGCTCATCATCGGGGTGATGGCCGAGGCGGCGAGCGGGCTGGTGTCGAGGGGCGCTTGGTCCATTGCTCACGGCTGCGACAGGGAGGGCCGCAAACTTATGGGTTTTGGCAGGCGATGCCAACGCCCGCCGCGCATCGATCCCCAATGCTGTCCGGTGCCGGACGGCTTCGCCGGTCAGACGAACCGGTTGATCAGGTTCTCGAGATATTCCTGCTGGCCGGAGCGCGGCTGCGGGTCGAGGTTCTCGCGCTCGATGCGCCTGGCGATCTGTTCGAGCGAGCGCTTGCCCGCAAGCATGGCCTTGGCTTCCTTTTCCTCCCACCCGGCGTAGCGCGCGTCGATCACCTTGTCATAGGTGCCGTCCTCGATAATGGCGGCCGCGGCCTTGAGCGAACGGGCGAGCACGTCGAGGCCGCCGACATGGCCGTGCAGCAGGTCGGCGGGATCGATCGACTGGCGCCGCACCTTGGCATCGAAGTTGAAGCCGCCCTTGCCCAGCCCGCCGGCCTTCAAAATCTGGTAGAAGGCGAGCGCGGTTTCGGGCACCGAATTGGGGAACTGGTCGGTGTCCCAGCCCGACTGCAAGTCGTTGCGGTTGGCATCGACCGAGCCGAGCAGGCCCAGCGAGGCGGCAAGCGCCAGTTCGTGCTCGAAGGAGTGGTTGGCGAGGAAGGCGTGGCCGACCTCGATGTTGCACTTCACGTCCTGCTCGAGGCCGTACTTCTTCAAAAACCCGTGGACCGTCGCGACGTCGAAATCGTACTGGTGCTTGGAGGGCTCCTGCGGCTTGGGCTCGATCAGGATCTGGCCCGTAAAGCCGATCTTTCTGGCATGGTCGATGACGAGCGAGATGAAGCGGGCCATCTGGTCGGCTTCCTGCCCGACGCGGGTGTTGAGCAGGGTCTCGTAGCCCTCGCGGCCGCCCCACAGCACGTAATTGTCGCCACCCAGCTCATGGGTGATCTCGAGCACGTTTTTGACCTGCGCGGCGGCATAGGCGAAGACATCCGGATCGGGATTGGTGGCGGCGCCGGACATGTAGCGGCGGTGGGAAAACAGGTTGGCCGTGCCCCAGAGCAGCCGGGTGCGCGACTTTTCCATCTTGCGCTGGAACACTTCGGCGATGGCGCGGACGTTCCTGTTGCTTTCCGCCAGCGTCTCGCCCTCGGGGGCGATGTCGCGGTCGTGGAAGCAGAAGAACGGCGCATCGAGCAGGTCGAACAGCTCGAAGGCGACGTCGGCCTTAAGCTTGGCGTGATCGAGGCTGGGGCCGAACCAGGGCCTCTCGAAAGTGCGGCCGCCAAAGGGATCGCCACCCTCCCAGGCAAAGGTATGCCAGTAGGCGATGGCGGGCCGGACATGGTCCTCCATGCGCTTGCCCAGAACGATCTCGTCCTTGTTGTAATGGCGATAGGCAAGCGGGTTCCTGGACTTCGGCCCGGCAAACTTGACGGGCTTAATTCCCTTGAAGAAATCGGTCACGTACGGGCCTCCTCGATGGCGGGATAGAGCGCGCGGTAGCGCGCATATTGATCGGCGTAGGCGGAACGCAGGGCGGGATCCGGCGCGATCACCTTCCTGATCCCGGGCATGGTCATCACGTCTCTGGGGTCGGCGTTTTCGGCGGCGCAGAACCCCAGCCGGGCGGCACCGAGCGCGCCGCCGAAGTCGCCGTCTTCGGGGAGGGCGATCTCGGCATCCAGACTGGTGGCGATGATCCTCAGCCAGAGTTCGGAGCGCGAGCCGCCGCCGACGGCGAGCAGGCGGTCGATCTCGGTGCCGGCGTCGGTGAGCACGCGCTGGCAATCGCGCACGGCGAAGGCGACGCCCTCCATCACCGCCTGGGCGAGACGGGCGGGGTCGGAAAGGTGGGAGAGCCCGACGAAGGAGCCGCGGGCCCCGGCATTGTTGTGCGGCGTGCGTTCGCCCGACAGATAGGGCAGGAAGATTTCCTCGCCGGGCCCCTGGAAGCCCTGCTCGACGTCGCCGGAGAGTTTTGCCGCGTCCTGCCCGGTGATCTTGGCCAGCCAGTTGAGGCTGTCGGTCGCCGAAAGGATGACGCCCATCTGGTGCCAGGTTTCGGGGATGGCGTGGCAGAAGGCATGCACGGCGCCCCCGGTATTGGGGCGGAAGCGGTCGTTGGAGACAAAGAGCACGCCGGAGGTGCCCAGCGAGACGAAGCCCTCGCCGGGGCGGATGGCGCCGATGCCGCAGGCCGAGGCGGCATTGTCGCCGGCCCCGCCGGCAACGACGACCCCGGCGCTCATGCCCCAGCGCCGCGCAAGCTCGGCATTGAGTTCGCCCGAGGGCGTGGAGCCTTCGACCAGGCGCGGCATGTGCGAGCGGTTCAGCCCGGTGACCGCGAGGAGCTCGTCGGACCAGTCGCGCTTGCCCACATCGAGCCAGAGGGTGCCGGCGGCGTCGGACATGTCCTCGACATGCTCGCCGGTGAGCAAGAGGCGGACATAGGCCTTGGGCAGGAGCACCTTGGCGATCTTCTCGTAGGTCCGCGGCTCGTACTTGCGCACCCAGGCGATCTTGGGGGCGGTGAAGCCGGGCATGGCGATGTTGCCGGCAATGTCTCGCAGGGTGGGGAGCGCCGCTTCCATCTCGGCGCACTCGGCGCTCGCGCGGCCGTCGTTCCAGAGGATGGCGGGGCGAAGGACCTTGTCGTTGCGGTCGAGGAGGGTGGCGCCATGCATGTGGCCGGAGAGACCGATGCCGCGGACGGCGGCGACTTCCCTGGAGCGGGCGGCTGCGAGCCGGTCGACGGCCTCGAGCGTCGCCTGCCACCAGTCGTCGGGGTTCTGCTCGGACCAGCCGGGCTTGGGCCGCACGGGCTCGACCGCCTTGGCACTGGCCTCGCCGAGCGGCTTGCCGGCCCGGTCGATGAGGAAGGCCTTGACCCCGGAGGTGCCGATATCGATGCCGAGATAGCTCATGAGGCACGTACCTCAAGACAGGGTACACACATTTTGCCTTTGCCCTCCCCATTCGGCTTGGAGCCGGTTCGTCTTTCTTGAAAGGTCCCTCTAGCGCAAATTGTCGCGCAGGAAAATGCCGATTTCAATGGGGTCGGCGTGATAGTCGCCGCCCTGCCCCAGCGCCAGGGCGCGGGCCGCGGCGATGGCGGCACGGATTTCACCATCCGGATTCTGGTCGAGCACCACGTCGATGGCACCCGATCGGAGCCCCGAACGGGTGGCTTCGGTGAGTTCGTGCGCGATCACCCGCACCTGGCCGGCGCGGCCGGATTTCTCGAGCGCGGCGAGGAGCCCCGGATTGCCGGCGCCCAGGTTGTAGATGCCGGAGAGGTCGGGATGGTCGGCAAGCAGGTCGGCGGCGAGATGCTCGGTTTCGCTCCGCTCGTCGTGCCCCTCGGCCGGCCCGAGGATTTCAAGCGCCGGGAACTCCTTGCGCAGGAGGGCGGTGAAGCCCTCGAGCCGCTCGCGATGGTCGCGCAGGCCCATCGAGCCGGCGATGATACCGATCTTGCCCTTTTGGCAGAAGCGGCCGAGCAGCGAGGCGGCGGTGCGGCCCGCGGCGACGTTGTCGATGCCGATGAAGAGTTTTCGCGCCGAACCCGGGAGGTCGGAAACCAGCGTCATCACCGCGATACCGCGGCGGGTGGCCGCGTCGACGGCCCGGTGCACGGCCTGGTCCTCGGTGGCGACGATCACCGCGCAATCGCAGCTTTTCGGCTCAAGCGCATTGAGGGCATGGGCCAGGGCTTCTGCATCGAGGGGACGGATGTGCCGGGTCTCGAGTGTCAGCCGTTCGGCCTTGACGTTGCGCGACTTTCGGGCAATGGCCGCGGTCAGGTTGGCCATGAACTCGTTCTTGCCGTCGGGAATGAGGAAGACGACGCGCAAATCGCGGGCGCGGGCGAGCAGCGAGGCGGAGAGATCGCGGCGGAAATCGAGAACGCGGATCGCCTCCTCGACCTTTTCGGCCGTGGCCGGCCGCACGCCGGTCCGGCCATTGAGCACACGGTCGACCGTCGCCAGCGAAACGCCCGCCTGGCGCGCGACATCGTGCACGGTCGCCCGCTTCTGCACCTGCTTCTCGCTCACACGGCCCCCGCCCTGGTTGAAGTCGAAGACTTGGCGGCTCAGCGGCGCGCCGTCAACAATTTCCCGTTGCCTGGTGCCCGTGCGCTTTGCGCCACGCGCAAAGCGGGCTATCAGCGGGCCAAGAAGAATGGGGGAAATGATGACGATCAGGCGCGAGAAATTCGGCGAGTTCGAGGGCAAGCCGGTCGACCAGTTCACGCTGAGGAGCGACTGCGGGGTGGAGGTCGACCTCATCACCTACGGCGTCGCGGTGCGCGACTGGCGGGTGCCCGTCAGCGGCCAGTCCCGCAGCGTCGTGCTCGGCTTCGGCAATTTCCCAGCCTACGAATCGCATTCGCCGCATCTGGGTTCGCTCGCCGGCCGCGTCGCCAACCGTATCGGGGGGGCGAGCTTCGAAGTCGACGGCGTCACCTACGCGCTGCCGGCAAATGAGCGCACTCATTCGCTGCATGGCGGGCCGGAGGGCCTCGGCCGCATCGTCTGGAGCGCCGAGCCCGACGAGGCCGCGAACGCGGTGACCTTCACCCATCTCTCGCCGGACGGCGCCATGGGCTATCCCGGCAATGTGGCGTTCAAGGCCGTATACAGCCTGAAGGGCAACCGGTTGCGGCTCGGGCTCTCGGCGACGACCGACCGCAAGACCCCGATCAGCCTGGTGCAGCACCAGTATTTCAATCTCGGCACCGGGCCGGACGTGCTCGACCACATGTTCCAGATCAACGCCAACGCTTTCACCGAGACCGATGAGGATTTGATCCCGACGGGGGTGATCCTGCCGGTCAAGCGCACGCAATACGACCTCCAAACACCGCGCACGTTGCGCGACGGCGCCGGCAAGCCGGTCAAGTACGACGTCAACCTCGTGCTCGACAGCGGCCGCGACCTCACCCAGCCGGCGGCGACGGTCAAGGGACCGGATGGCGCTTTGACACTCAGGCTCTGGACCGACCGGCCGGGCCTGCAATTCTACAACGGCGTCTATACCGACATCCCGGTGCCAGGCCTCCACGGCAAGCACTACGGCAATCATTCAGGCTTCTGCCTCGAGGATCAGGCGTTCCCCGATGCAGTGCATCACAGCCACTTCCCCTCGGTCTGGTACTGGCCGGGCAAGGATTACAGCCACTGGTGCGAGATCGAGATCGCCTGACCTCCGGCCTTGCCGGCGGCAGCCCTGGCGGCGCAAGGCCCATCGACCCGCCCAGGCACCCGGCCCGGGCGTGCCGCCCTCGAATGCGTCGACATAGAGTCCGTCGAGGGTAAGGACAGGGTCGAGCGCCGCCTGGCGCGGTCCCCGGCCAGCCCGCAAGATCCCGGCTCCGGCCGGGGTATCGCATGCGCAGTAAGGTTTGCCATCCAGGTGCTTTTGCGGAAGAGTGCCGGCATGGCGCAGCTCTCCAGCACTCTCGGACCGCCCCGCAAGGACCTGCCCGGCATGATCCTGGAGCACGTGCTGCAAGGTGCCGCCGCGGCGGCTCCGCGCCCATGGCACCGACGCGGCGACCATCGTGCAGCTCACCCATACCAATCCGTTCAACGCCTTCGCCCGCCGAGGGCCGGAATTTCGCCATGAACACCACGGCCAAGAGCTTCTTTTCAGACCTGCTGGCGCGCGCGCACATCGAGATCGGCGGCAGCCGGCCGTGGGACATGCAGGTGCACGACGATCGCCTCTACGGGCGGCTCCTGGCCTACGGCACGCTGGGCTTCGGGGAGTCCTACATGGACGGCTGGTGGGACGCCGAGGCGCTCGACCAGTTCGTCTTCAAGCTCCTCGATTTCGGCATTTACGACCATTTGAAGCCCGATATCGGCCTGCTGCTCAGCTATCTGCGCGGCCGGCTGCTCAACCTGCAGCGGCTCAAGGTCACCGAGGTCGGAGAAAGGCACTACGACATCGGCAACGACCTTTACGAGGCGATGCTCGACAAGCGGCTGATCTATTCGTGCGGTTACTGGAAAGGTGTCGAGACGCTCGATCAGGCGCAGGAGCAGAAGCTCGACCTGATCTGCCGCAAGGCGGGCCTCCAGCCGGGGATGCGGGTGCTCGACATCGGCTCGGGCTGGGGCGGATTCCTGCGCTTCGCCGCCGAACGCCATGGTGTCGAAGGGGTCGGCATCACCATCTCGAAGCAGCAGGCCGCCTATGCGGAGGCGCATCGGGGCAACCTGCCGGTCGAAACCAGGTTGATGGACTACATGGACCTCGATGGCCGGTTCGACCGGGTGATCTCGATCGGCATGTTCGAGCATGTGGGCTACAAGAACTACCGGGCCTATTTCGAGAAGGCCAGAAGCCTGATCGAGAGCGACGGGCTGTTTGTGCTCCACACCATCGGCAACAATTTCTCGACCACCCATGGCGACCCCTGGAGCGAGAAGTACATTTTTCCCAACGGCATGCTGCCCAGCGCACGGCAGATCGCGGCGGCGACCGAACGGCTCTTCGTCATGGAAGACTGGCACAATTTCGGCGCCGACTACGACCGGACGCTGATGGCCTGGTGGGCCAATTTCGACGCCGCCTGGCTGCGGCTACGGGAGAAGTACGGCGAGCGCTTCTACCGCATGTGGCGGTTCTATCTCCTGGTTTTCGCCGCAGTGTTCCGGGCACGGAAAATCCAGCTCTGGCAGATCGTGCTTTCGCCCGAGGGGGTACCGGGCGGCTATGACAGCATCAGGTAGCTATTGAAGTACCTCCAACACCTCCAGGTCACCTGAAAAGAGCAGCTCCGGTTCTGAATTGGTAGCCGCTGAGCCCTCCCGGTAGGATTTAGCGGCCGAGTATATTCTGCTCAGCTCATACAGTTCACCGGGCAGCCAGCCAGCATCTACTTTCGCGACTTTGCCGCTTGCGCGCAGGCGAACCACATCGCCAATGTTGTCAAACCTCACCTTCCAGGACTTTGCGGCCTCGAGCGTTTCCACCATCCACAGGCACGTTTGGCGGGATGGAACGTCTGCCGCAGTCTTCAAACGTACTTCCCCGAAAACCAATTCTCGGACGAGCATCAAAAGATGCGCGACCGTCTCATCAGCGATACGCGCCAGTTCGGGCGCATTGACGGTTCCCGAACGCACCTCTTTGAGAAATTTGACCGACCCCACGTGGACCACACCCGTTTCGGTGTTGACTGGCTCAGTTCGTGGCCGCCCGCAGAAGCCGAAGAAGGGGTTTCGCTGCGTCCCAACCGCAAGTTTGGACCCAACCACGAGAGGTGGGTGGGTGTTCCAGGCAACCGTTCTGCCGACGTGAAAGAGTTCGGCATCTACCACCAGCAATTGGTGTCCTTTCAACTCACCCCCAGATTCAGCCGGTAGCTCAGGGCCTCGGCGATATGAGGCCGGGCGACCTTTTCGGCGCCGCCCAGATCGGCGAGCGTGCGGGCGACCTTGAGCACCCGGTGATAGGCGCGGGCCGAGAGCGAAAAACGCTCGGCCGCCTGCAGCAGGAGGTTTTGGCTCTCCTGATCGGGATTCGCCACCGCTTCGATCAAAGTCGGGCCGGCCGCGGCATTGGTGAAGATCCCGGGGTGCCCGCGTTCGAGAAAACGCTGGCGCTGGCGCTCGCGTGCGCCGGCGACCCGCGCGGCAACGGCGGCGGAGGGCTCCGAACTCGCCGGTCCGATCATATCGGCGACCGAGACCGCCGGAACATCGATGCGGATGTCGATGCGGTCGAGGAAGGGCCCGGAAATTCGACCCTGGTAGTCGGCGGCGCAGGCGTCGCCGCGCTTGCAGGTATGGCCTGGGGTTCCGGCAAGGCCGCATTTGCAGGGATTCATCGCCGCCACCAGCTGGAAGCGCGCCGGAAAGGTCACCCGCGTATTGGCCCGCGCGATCACCGTCTCGCCGGCCTCGAGCGGCTGGCGCAGGCTGTCGAGCACCGACGGCGTGAATTCGGGCAGTTCATCGAGGAAGAGGATGCCGTTATGGGCGAGGGACACTTCGCCCGGCCGCACCTTGAGCCCGCCGCCGACCAGGGCCGCCATCGAGGCTGAGTGATGCGGGGCCCGGAACGGGCGCCGGTCCGAGAGCGCGCCGTCGGCCAATTCCCCAGCGATCGACTGGATCATCGAGACGTCCAGCAGTTCGCGCGGATTGAGCGGCGGCAGGATCGAGGGCAGGCGCAAGGCGAGCATGGACTTGCCGGCGCCGGGCGGCCCGATCATGAGGAGATTATGGCCGCCGGCGGCGGCGACCTCGAGGGCACGGCGGGCAACGTCCTGGCCGCGCACTTCAGCCAAATCGGGCAGGCCGGCCGGCAACAGCCGGCGCCGCGCGACCGGCCGGGAACAGAGCTGGTAGCCGCCCAGATGGTTGACCAGGGCGAGCAGACTTTCGGCAGCGATGATGTCGATCTCTTCGCCGGCCCAGGCGGCCTCCGGACCCGAGGGCTCCGGACAGATGATGCCGAGGTCGCGAGCGTGGGCGGCGATCGCGGCCGGCAGCACGCCGGCGGTCGGTGCCAGCCGCCCGTCGAGGCCGAGTTCGCCGAGCGCCATATGGCCGGAAAGCGCGTCGTTGGGGATGGCCCCTATGGCAGCCATGAGGCCCAGCGCGATGGGCAGGTCGTAGTGGCTCCCCTCCTTGGGCAGGTCGGCCGGGGCGAGATTGACGATGATGCGACGCGCCGGCAGGCTGAGGCCGGAGGCGGTGAGGGCCGCACGCACCCGTTCGCCCGATTCCTTGACCGCCTTGTCGGGCAGGCCCACGATCACCAGTATCGGCAGCCCGCCCGTGGCGATCTGCACCTGCACGTCGACAGGTACGGCCTCGATACCCTGAAACGCGACGGTCTGCACCCGTGTCGCCATGCGTGCCGCCCCCCAGCCCAAACGCGAGCGGACGCTATCAGGAATGGTCAAGCTCGACAAGAACGTTTCGGGAACGATGGCGCCGTCCATCCTTGCCGGCAGAGCAGGGCCGCAACCCCCGGCCGGGCGGATCTCAGCTTCCGTGCCGGTCAGGAATGCGAGACGATGGTGGACTTCGAGGAATTCTCCGAGGCGATCAGCTCCGCGCTCAAAGCTTGGGGATATTTGACCGGCTGAACCCTACGCCGTCATTAACCATGCTGGAAATCCAAAGGGTTAGGGCAAGGTTTCATTAATCGGACCATGTTGATTCAAAGGCTTCACTTCCTATTGCCTTTGAGTGTCGCCCAGCATGGTTTCCGCCGTCTCCAGCCGCCCTTCAATGTTTCTCAAGTCGCTGGCGGTGGTGCTGGTGCTGGCCCTGCTCGCGGCCTGCGCCCGGGGGCCGGCGCATCGGGCCGCCATTCCCGGCGACAACGATCCGCATCCGGGCGTGGTGCGGGCGCGGGCGCTGCCGGTGCAGGGGCTGGACGTCGCCCGCTATCAGGGACGGATCGACTTCGAGGCGGCGCGGCGCGGCGGCACCCATTTCGTCTACATGAAGTCGACCGAGGGCAAGGACTACATCGACCCCAATTTTTCCGAGAACTGGCGCGCCGCCAGCGCGGCCGGCGTGGCGCGCGGCGCCTACCATTTCATGACCTGGTGCTCGCTCGCCTCCGAGCAGGCGGCCTGGTTCGTCCGCAACGTGCCCAACGACAATGACGCATTGCCGCCGGTGCTCGACCTCGAGTGGAACAACCACTCCAAGTGCAAGAACAAGCACAACCGAGAGGACATCCTCGAAAAGGTCCGGGTGATGCTGGCGGCGATGGAAGCCCACACCGGCAAGGTGCCGATCATCTATACCGACATCAATTTCCACCGCGACATCCTTGCCGGCGAGCACTTCGACAACGCCTTCTGGCTGCGCTCGACCGCGGCCGAGCCGCATTACAAATATCAAAGCCGGCAATGGTTGTTCTGGCAGTGGACGCAGACCGGAACCATGTCCGGCGTGGGCGTCGAGGTGGACCGCAATGCCTTCTACGGCAGCGCCGACGAGTGGATCATGTTCCTGCTGACCGGGTGCGATCCGCGGCTGCTCGACCGGCTCGGGCCGCAGGGCCGCTGCCAGAGCCTCAAATAACCTGGCCGCGCCGGCCGGCCTCTCACTTGTAACCACTTGGCGAAACCAATAGCCTTCCCGAGTGATTTGCCGGTTGGCGCCGGCACGAAAAAGAAGGGGACAGCAAATGGCAAAAGGTCAGCTCCGTTCGAACAAGGAAGCCAAGAAGCCGAAGAAGGAAAAGCCAAAAGTCGCGGCCACGGCCGGCCTTAGCGCGACGGCAACGACGGCCGGGAAGAAGAAATAGACATTTATGGCTGGTGGTCGGGGTCGTGGCGTTATCGCCGCGGCCCTTTTGTCAGCCGCCGATAATGCCGCTGGCCCTGATGCCGTCGAACAGGAATTGCACGGCGAGCGCCGCCAGCAGCACGCCGACGATGCGGGAGACCACGGCGAGCCCGGTCAGGCCCAGAAGGCGCTGGATCGGGATGGCGACCAGCATGGCGAGATAACTCACCACCAGGATCGCCAGCAGCGCCCCGACCACGGCGAACCAGGCGAGCCCGAAGCCGCCGGTGCCGGTGGTGAGGAGAATGGTGGCGCTGATGGCGCCCGGCCCGGCGATCAGCGGCATGGCGAGGGGAAAGACGGAGATATCGTCGCGATGGGCGGCCTCGTCCTCCTCCTCGGGGGTGGTGCCGGTGCCACCCGAATGGCGGGCAAAGACCATGTCGACGGAAATCAGCAGCAGCAGGATGCCGCCGGCCACTCGCAGGGCAGGCAGCGTGATGCCGAAGAGGCGCAGCAGCGGCTCTCCGAACACCGCGAAGAACAAGAGGATGCCGCCAGCCACCAGCACGCCGCGCAGCGCCATGACCCGGCGCTCGGCTGGCGTGTTCTTGCGGGTGAGCGCGGCAAAGACCAGCGCCAGATCGGCCGGGCCGATGGTGGCGAAGAAGGTGGTCAGGGCGATGAGGACGGTTTCGGTGGGCATGGCGACCGACAATGCCGCAGATTGTGCAAGGTGGCTAGGGTCGCCACCGGCCGGCGGGAGCGAATTGGAGAGAAACTTCGGCTCTTGCGTCTCCCTCCCCCTTGTGGGGAGGGTCGGCGCGCAAGCGCCGAAGTGGGGGTGAGTGTCGTTCACAAATCGAGAGGCAACCCCCCACCCGGCTTCGCAACGAACTTGGCAGGCCAAGTTCGGCTCAGCGTCCCTCCCCACCAGGGGGCGGGAGAACCGTCCGAAAGATCGTGCCCCTCGGCACGCTACCTCCGCCGCTTCTCGATCGCGTCCCAGATCAGCACGGCAATGTCGGGGCCGCCGAAGCGCTTGACCTCGCGGATGCCGGTGGGGGAGGTGACGTTGATCTCGGTCAGGTAGCCGCCGATGACGTCGATGCCGACAAAGATCATGTCGCGCGCCTTCAGCGCCGGGCCGATGGCGGCGCAGATTTCCCGCTCGCGGTCGGTCAACCCGGAAAGCTCCGGACGGCCTCCCGCATGAATGTTCGAGCGCGCGTCGCCCTCCGCCGGAACGCGGTTGAGCCCCGCGACCGGCTCGCCATCGACAAGGATGATGCGCTTGTCGCCCTGGCGCACCTCGGGCAGGTAGCGCTGCACCATGAAGGGCTCGCGGAAGTTCTGCTCGAAGAGCTCGATCAGCGCGGCGAGGTTGTGGTCGCCCTCCTGGATGAAGAACACCCCGGCGCCGCCATTGCCGTAAAGCGGCTTCAATATGATGTTGCCGTGCTCCCTGCGGAACGCATGGATCAAGGCGCGGTCGCGGGTCACCAGGGTCGGCGGCATCAGTTCGGGGAATTCGGTGACGAGGATCTTTTCGGGCGCGTTGCGCACCGCCGCAGGCGGGTTGACGACGAAGGTCTCGGGGTGGATGCGCTCGAGGATGTGGCTCAGGGTGATGTAGTTCATGTCGAAGGGCGGATCCTGCCGCATCAACACCACGTCGAAGGTGGAGAGATCGGCCCGCTTCGCCGCGCCGAGCGAGAAATGCTCGCCCTTGGGCCGGTCGAAGACGGCGACCGGCGCAACGCTGGCGCTCACCTTGTTGTCCCGCAGCGACAGGCTGTCAGGGGTGTAGTAGGAGATGGCATGGCCGCGGCTCTGCGCCTCCAGCATCAGGGCAAAGGTCGAATCCCCGGCCGGATCGATGCTCTGGATCGGGTCCATCTGCACGGCGATTTTCAGATGAGTCGTCACGTCTCAAGCCCCATTTCCGCCCTCCATCGTGCCCGGACCTCGTCCTTCGCGAAGGCCATCTCTCCCGCCCTCATGGTGAGCCTGCCGAACACGAGGGCGCTGAACCTGGTTTCCCGCCTGCTTGTCATCGGGTGGCGTCGAAGGCATCCTTCACATGGCGCGGCCACGACATGGGCGCAAGGAAAATCACGTCGAAACGCATGGGCTGTTCGGCGATGCGCGGATTGCGGGCGATGTAATACTGGGCGGCGCGCACCAGCCGGCGCCGGTTGACGTGTTCCAGTGCATCGAGCTCGCGCCCGCGGCTCTGGCGCGATTTCACCTCGACGAAGACGGTGACGCCGAAGCGGGAGACGATGAGGTCGATCTCGCCGACCGGGGTTTTGAAACGCCTGACGAGGATGCGATAGAGCTTGCCGCGCAGGTACCAGGCAGCGAGGTCCTCGCCGCGGCGGCCGAAGGTTTCGGCCCGCAGCCGCCTAGGATTTTTGGGCTTTGAGGGCGAGGGCGGCATCGTAGACCTCCTTGCGCTTGAGTCCGTATTGCCCGGAAATGGCGTCGACCGCGGCGCGGAGCGGCTGCCCATCGAGCGCCTGAGCCAGCGCTTCGTGCCAATCGGCCTCGGAAGGAGCCGCGGCTTCGCCGGCGCCGGCGACGAGGATCACCGCCTCGCCCTTGGTCTCGGCCGCGGCGAATTCGGCCGCCAGGGCCTCGAGCGTGCCGCGATGCAGGCGTTCGAAGCGCTTGGTGAGTTCGAGGGCGACCGCAGCCTCGCGGCCGGCCCCGAAGGCCTCGGCCATGGCCGCAAGGGCGGGGCCCAACCGGCGCGGCGATTCGTAGAAGACCAGCGTTTCGGTGCGCGATCCGAGCGCGGCGAGGGCATTGGCGCGCGCCCCGGCCTTGGGCGGCAGGAAGCCAATGAAGGCAAAGGAGTCGGTGGGGAGCCCCGCAATGGCAAGGGCGGCGAGCAGGGCCGAGGCGCCGGGCACGGCGAAAACCGGCAATCCCGTTTCGCGAGCAGCCCGGACCAGCGGAAAACCCGGATCGGAGAGCAGCGGGGTCCCCGCATCCGAAATCAGCGCAATCCTCGCGCCGCGCGCCAGATCCTCGAGGATGGCGTCGACCCGGGCCCGTTCGTTGTGCTCGTGCAGCGGCTTGCGCGGCGTTTTGATGCCGTAGTGATCGAGCAGGCGCGCCGACATGCGGGTGTCTTCGCAATAAACAACGTCCGCGGCGGCCAGCGTCTCCAGCGCCCGAATGGTGATGTCGCGCAGATTGCCGATCGGGGTGGAGACCACATAGAGCCCAGCGGCAAGGGGCGGCGCGGGGAAGGCGGTCCCCGCCACGAAGTACGCCGGCGCCTTCTCAGCAGGGGTGGTCAACCGGCGGCGTCCTTTCGATTAACAAAGTATGAAGCTAGTCTTTATGCAGCGGCCCGGATTTTGTATAGACGCGGCCAAGGAATGCCCGGCGGCAAGGGGCGGCGCGGCGGTTGGGACACCGAAGGATAGCACATTGACGTTTACATTGGCCCGGGACGGGTCCGGGACGGCCGGGCAGCGCGGTTTGCCGTTGGTGGTGCGGCGACTGGGGGCGGGGTTGGTGCTGCTGGCGGCGCTGGCGGGCTGCTCGCCTGGCAGCTTCGGCTCCTTCGACGGCGGCCCGGGCAGCAGCGGCGTCGAGCAGAACGGTCTGCCGCTGGCCCAAGGGCAGAGCTTCGGCAAGGGGCCGGTGCGGGTGGCGCTGCTCTTGCCCCTGAGCGGCGATCCGGCGCTGGCGGCCGTCGGCACCTCGATGGCGAACGCGGCCCGGCTCGCCATCGACTTCATCGAAAAGAGCGAGACCATCGGGGACAATATCACCATCGTTCTCAAGGACACCGGCGCCACCGCATCCGGGGCGACGCAGCAGGCGAGCGCGGCGGTGAGCGAGGGGGCGAGCCTGATCCTGGGACCGCTGAAGGCCGACCAGGTGAGCGCCGCGGGCGCCGTAGCGCGGGCGGCCGGCATTCCGCTGATCGGCTTTTCCAACAATTCGGGGGCGGCGTCGGCTGGGGTGTACCTGCTCAACGTCTTGCCCGAGAGCGAGGTGCGCCGCACCATGGCCTATGCCAAGGCCCAGGGCAGGAAGGCCTTCGCGGGCATCTTCCCCAATACCGATTTCGGCCGCATCCAGGAGGGCGCCTTCCGGCAGGCTACCGCCGATCTCGGGCTCAATGCCCGCGCCGTCTACAACTTCTCCAGTGAAGCCGAGGCCCGCACGGTGATCCAGCAGCTTGCGCCGCTCTTGCAGCAGGGCCAGATCGATACGCTCTTCATCCCCGACCGGGCCACCGCGCCCAGCTTCGGGGTGTTGCTCGAAGAAGCGGCGGTCCCCACCGGCACGGTGCAGCTCATCGGCTCGGCCGACTGGAACGGGGACGCCAATATCGCGGCGACGCCCTACCTCGTGGGCGCCGTCTATCCGGCGGTCGACGATGCCGGTTATCAGGCGCTGTTGCCGGAATACCAGGCCAAGTTCGGCTCGGCCCCGCATGCGCTCGCCACCATCGCCTATACCGCCACCATCCTCGCCAATGCCTCGTCGCTGGCGCTGGGCACGCCGCGCTACGACCGGGCGCAGCTGACGCTGCCGGGCGGCTTCAACGGCCGCGACGGCGTGTTCCGGTTCCTCGCCGACGGCCGCAGCGAATACGCGCTGGTGGTCAAGCAGGTGACGATCGGCGGCGCCAACGTGGTGGACGGGCCGAAGCTTTAGGGGCCGACGCTTCTCTTATTCCAAGGCAGGTTGAACGCCTTGATCAGGCCAAGCTCAAGACCGGCAGCGCCGTGAACGGGCAGCCCTCGCCACGCTAGGTTTTCCGGTGTGGCGACGTACACATCGACAACAGCGCCGCTAGCTGTTTGATCGAGGAGTAGTTCGTTGATGCGCAGACTGGTGCGCTGCGTCACCCCCGGCCGAGCATAGAAGTAGGTTCGTTTCGCAAGCCCCATCGTCGCGACGCCGACGTACTGAACGACGCCACCAACCGCGAACGCATAGACGCCCACGTCTTTAGGCATCCCAGGCAGGGTGACGAGCCGACCGCCCTCTGCACTCCACGCCCCGACGTGTCGAAAGCCTGACGACAACAGGGTCTCGACCAAGAGACCCGGCTTCGAGTTGCCGGGTGATGTGGTCTTCGTCACCTCTGGGGCATCCCCTGCCTTACGACGGAGGACGCCGTATGCGTGCTGGTACCGGATGCCAAGACGCCTTGCGATGTCTCCAACAGAGAGACCCTCACCAGCCAAGCGCCGAATTTCGTCAGCTTTCGTCGGCATCAAGCCGCCAGGTCCGCCACCACCGCGTCCAGCACCGGCCAGCCCTTGTCCGTCACCCGAATATGGCCGTTGGGCAGGGTCTCGACGAAGCCGATGGATTTGAGCTCGGCGATCTGGCGGTCGGAGATGGCGCGGCCGGAGAGCTGGGTGAAGCGGCGCGGGTCGATGCCCTCGCGCAGGCGCAACCCCATGACCAGCAGCTCGTCGCCTTCCTCTTCCCAGGTGAGGATATCGTCGGTGACCAGGCCGTGGCCGCGGGCCGCGACCCTTTTCTGCCAGTCGAAGGGCAGCTTTTCGGCGGCGGTGGCGTGGCGCTGGTTGCCGATCAGCAGCCGCCCATGGGCGCCGGGGCCGATTCCTGCATATTCGCCATAGCGCCAGTAGAGCAGGTTATGCCGGCTCTCCTGGCCCGGGCGCGCATGGTTGGAGATTTCGTAGGCCGGCAGCCCCGCCTTGGCCGTAAGCTCCTGCGTCAGCTCGTAGAAGTCGGCGCTCAGGTCCTCGTCCGGCATCTTGAGCTTGCCGGCATTGAACAGGTCGTAGTAGCGCGTCCCCATCTCGATGGTGAGCTGGTAGAGCGAGAGATGCCCCTGGGCGAGCCAGAGCGCTTCGGTCAATTCGTCCTTCCAATCGTCGAGCGTCTGGCGCGGGCGGGCATAGATCAGATCGAAGCTGGAGCGCGGAAAGATCGATTGCGCCAGATGCACGGAGGCGATGGCTTCGTCGACACTGTGGCGGCGGCCGAGTTCGGCCAGCGGGCCGTCGCGCAGGGACTGCACGCCCAGCGACACACGATTGACGCCGGCGGCGCGGTAGCCCTTGAAGCGCCCGGCCTCGACGCTGGTGGGGTTGGCCTCGAGCGTGATCTCGGCCTTGGAGTCGATTTCCCAGTGCTGGCCGATGGCATCGAGGATGCCGGCCACCGAGCGCGGATCCATCAGCGAGGGGGTGCCGCCGCCGAAGAA
>JAUXUM010000179.1 GCA_030680995.1 Devosia sp. | reverse complement strand
GCCAAGGCCAGTTCGGCGCGGAGGATTTCGCCCCGCCGGCTCTCGATGCCGCCGGCCAGCTCGACGATCGATCTTCCGACCTCGCCGAGCCCCATCACCGAACCGTCGGCGGCGGCCCGAGAGGCGGCGGTTTCATAGATGACGCCGAGCTTTTCCTGCCCGGCGATCAGCTGGTCCAGCGCCTCGCGCGCCGATGCCAGCCGCAATTCGAGCGTCCGCCGGGCGGCGCCCCGCGGCGCGGACTGCACGATCAGTTGCGCGATGATTTGCTGCAGCAGGGCTTGCGCGTCCGGCGCCGCCGGCTGGCTCACCTCGACCCGGTAGAAGCCGGTTTCGCCGGCCTGACCGGTTTCCCCGATCCGTTTGGTCTTGAGACTGGCGATCAATTGTTCCCTCGCCGCGTCGACGCCACTGGCGCCGGCGAGGCCCTGCTGTTCGAGCACCGGATCGAGCACCCGCGCGGAGCGCAGCAGGACGAGCTCGCTGGCGGACAGGCCGAGTACGGCCTCGGATTCGTAGGCCTTCGGCATGAAGGCGGCGCCGCCGAAGGCGATCGCCCCCGCCAGGAGCGGCCCCAGGAGCAGCAGGCGCCAGGATTCGGCGAGCGTCACGACGACGTCGAGAAGGCCGATCTCGCCGTCGGCCTGAACCGGTGAATTGTTCATTGGAGCGCCGCCTCCGGGAGTGTCTGGTCTGGCTGCGTCTTATAGGCAGGACCGGGCCGTTTCAACCGCTAACGCTGTTGGACGAGGCGAATGTTTCATGTGGGTGTCTCACGGGGCCCGCAACTCCCGGCGCAGGGTCTGCTTGGCCACGCCGACGCGGAACCCCTCGAACGTCCATTGGCACAGATCGGCGAGCCGCCAGCAGATGCTTCCGAGCCCGCGTCAGACCGCGCAATGCCAACGGCGGGACGCTGCCGGTCTCTCAGGGATTCTGCCAGGTGGCATCGGTCGGCTCGGATCAGCAATCAGGGTCCCGCCGTCCTAGACTTCCGGCCAAAGCTCCCGCAGCGGCTTCTGCAAGGCATGCCGCATCTGCTCGATCTGTCCGGCGGCTACATGCCGGTTGAGCACGGCGAAAACGGCGCCGATGGCGAGGTCCGGGTTGCGCAGCGGATCGGCACGGAATGCCTCCTGCACCTTGGCAACGAAGTCATTCTTGGTTCGCGGGCGGATGGGCGTCGCCGAAGGGTTCCAGCCCTCGTAGTAGATGCCGCGTATCAGCGTTGGCAGCTGTGCGCCGAGATCGGCGGCCTCATCGACATTCAGCCAATCGCGAACGGTATGGAGCGTTGCGCGCAGCAGCCGATAGGCGTGGTTCTTGTCATCGAGATGCGCCGTCTGCGCGACCTCGTTCAGCCAGATGTTGGCCTGGTTGGTTGCGCCATCCAGGGTGGCGATACCGGTGTTCGACATTTTTTAAACCTCCATCTTGATCGACAGCGCGGCCAGGAGCGGATGGCCTTGCCCTGCGCCGAAGGGGTCGGCATCCCGTCCGTTGATCCTTTACGCCACCCGCTCGGCGGAGGCTTCGCCGCCGATCGCCGGGAACTCGGCGGGGGTGATGACTTCCTTCTCGAGCAGCAGTTTCGTGCCCGCGTCCAGATCGGCGCGCCGCTTCTCGAGGATGGCCTTCGCCCGCTCGAAGGTTTCCTGGATCAGGCCGCGAACCGCGAGATCGAGTTCGCGTGAAGTCGCCTCGGAATAGTCACGCCGCGCCTGCGCCATGGGCGAGTCGAGGTAGGGCTGCATTATCTGTTCGAGCACCGCCTGACCGGTGCTCTCGCTCATGCCGAAGCGAGCGACATACTGCCGGGCGATGTCGGTGACCTTGGCGAGGTCGTCCGCCGCCCCGGTCGAGAAGTCGTCAAAGGCCACGAATTCGGCGGCTCGGCCGCCCATCAGCACCGTCATGCGGTCCTTGAGTTCACTGGCGGTGATGACGTAGCGGTCCTCGGTCGGCCGTTGCATGGTGTAACCCAGCGAACCGATGGCGCGCGGAATAATCGAGACCTTGTGGATGGGGTCGGTGCCCGGGATCGAGGCGGCAACCAACGCGTGGCCGAGTTCGTGACAGGCGACGCGCTTGCGCTCCTTGGGCGTGAGCAGGCGGCTGCGGCGTTCGGCGCCGGCGACGATCCGCTCCACGGCCGCCGTGAAATCGTCCATCGAGACCGCGTCGGCACCGCGCCGAGTGGCGAAGATCGCGGCCTCATTGGCCAGATTCGCGAGATCGGCGCCGGTAAATCCCGGGGTGATCGCGGCGACTTGCTCGATGTCGACGCCCGGCGCGAGGCTGATCTTCTTGAGATGAACGGCGAGGATCGCCGCACGCCCCTTTCGATCGGGCCGGTCGAGCGCAACCTGCCGGTCGAAGCGGCCCGAGCGCAGCAACGCCGGATCGAGGATTTCGGGGCGGTTGGTCGCCGCCAGCAGCACGATGCCGACGCGCGGATCGAAGCCATCGAGCTCGGAGAGGAGCTGGTTGAGCGTCTGCTCTTTCTCGTCCCCGCCACCGAAATAGCCGAAGGGCGAGCGAGCACGGCCGAGGCCGTCGAGTTCGTCGAAGAAGATGATGCAGGGGGCGGCCTTGCGCGCCTGCTCGAACAGGTCGCGCACCCGCGCCGCGCCGACGCCAACGAAAAGTTCGACGAATTCGGAGCCGGAGATCGAGAAGAACGGCACGCCCGCTTCGCCGGCCACGGCCCGCGCAAGCAGGGTCTTGCCGGTGCCGGGCGGCCCGACGAGCAGGACGCCCTTCGGGATGCGGGCGCCCAGCCGGCCGTATTTGTCCTTGTCCTTGAGGAAGGACACGATCTCCTGCAATTCGGCCTTGGCCTCGTCGATGCCGGCCACATCCGCGAAGGTCACGCCGGTCTGCGTCTCAACGTAGATCTTGGCCTTCGACTTGCCGATGGAGGTCAGGCCGCCGATGCCGCCGCGCTCCGCCATGCCGCGGAAGACGAAGAACCAGAACCCCAGGAGCACCAGCGCCGGCACCACCCAAGAGAGGATCGCGGTCAGCCAGTTCTCGTCGCTGGCTCCGGTGACCCTGACGCCGGCATCGATGAACGGCTTCACCAGTTCCGGATCGACCCGGCGGGTGACGAAGTAATCGTAGCCATCCTGGGGTGATGTGAAGCGCCCCCGAATCAGCGACTCCGTGATCGAGACCTCGACGACCTGTCCTCGCTCGAGATAGCTCACCAGTTCGCTGTAGGAGATCGAGGCGACCGAGCGATAGCTGAACCAGAACTGGAACGCGCCGAAGATCACCATCGCGCCGACAAGATACCAAAGATTGTATTGCTGTCGTTTTTCCATTCTGCTCACCTCATGTCTCCGGTGAAGCTAAACCAGTGGGCACATGAGGTTTTGATCCGGGTCAATCGGCGGCCGCACGGCGCCCGAAGCCTTTCAAGCGTCGTGCCCCAGTCGCGAACCTCGTGCCATCCGGCTCGGAAGCAAGCGGATCGTCGTGCGATGGAGCCGCGGTTTCATCGGCGTCCAACGATTGAGGAGGCGGCGGCGGCACGGTCGCGGCCTCCCACCCGCCCAAAGTCGTTCCCGCGGCCGCTGGGCGTCCAACCTATCTCTACGTTCGAGACTGCGCCCGGCATTTTCGATCCTGGGACCGCCCGGGACGGGACAGCGCGGCGATGCAGGCGCAAATCCACTGGATACCGCTTGCGGGAGCGGCTATCCCACTGACCTGATATCGCACCTTTGCGGCGATGCGGGTCCTTCGGTGGGCTGAAGTCCTTCAATGCCATGGACCAGATGGAAGCAGAGCGAGCCAGCCGATGACCATCCGCAACCTCGACGCAGCCTTCTCTCCGAACTCGGTGGCCGTGATTGGCGCATCGGCACGCGAGGGATCGGTCGGCCGCGTCGTCTTCGACAACATTCTCAAGGGCGGATTCGCCGGCCCGGTCTATCCGGTGAACCTCAAATACGACGAGGTGCAGGGACGACGATGCTACAGGCGCATCGCCGATTTGCCGGAGGCTCCGGACCTGGCCGTAATCATGACGCCTGCCGCTACCGTGCCCGGCCTCGTCGGCGAACTGGGCGAGCGCGGCGTGAAGGCGGCGGTGGTCATCACGGCTGGCATCGGCGCCGGGAATGGGTTGCGCCAGCGGATGCTGGATGCCGCCCAGCCCCATCTCCTCCGCATCATCGGTCCCAATACCATCGGACTGCTGGCGCCGCATGTATCGCTCAATGCCAGCTTCGTCCATATCGCGCCGAAACCCGGCCGGCTTGCCCTCGTTTCGCAGTCCGGCGCCATCGTCTCGTCGGTGATCGATTGGGCATTTGCCGAAGGCATCGGCTTCTCGCATGTGCTGTCGCTGGGCGACATGGCCGATGTCGATGTCGGCGACTGCCTCAACATGCTGGCTGCCGACGAGAAGACGTCGGCGATCCTGATGTATCTGGAATCCATCCCGGCGGCGCGCAAGTTCATGTCGGCGGCCCGGGCCGCCGCTCGCGTCAAACCGGTCATTGCGGTCAAGCCCGGCCGGCACGAGGCGGCCGCCAAGGCAGCCGCCACACATACTGGCGCGCTCGCCGGTGCCGACCGTGTGGTCGACGCCGCCCTGCGGCGGGCCGGTGTGATCCGGGTCAAGGACCTGGAGGATCTGTTCAACGCGGCGGAAATCACCGCGCGTTTCAAGCCGCTGACCAATGGACGCGTCGCGATAGTGACGAATGGCGGTGGAGCAGGGGTGCTCGCCGTGGACCGGCTGCTCGATGAGGGGTGCGCGCTCGCGACCCTGCAGGACGAAACCCTGAAGGCGCTCGACGACGCATTGCCCTCCACCTGGTCGCGCGCCAACCCCGTCGACATCATCGGCGATGCGCCTCCGGAACGCTATCGGGCCGCCGTCGAGGCGGTTGCCGCCGATCCGGGTGTCGACGCCGTCCTGGTGATGAACTGTCCGACCGCGCTTGCGTCGCCCATGGCTGCGGCGGAAGCGGTTGCCGCCATGGTCGATAGCGGACTTCTTCGGGGCAAGCCGGTGCTGGCCTGCTGGCTTGGCAAGTATGCCGCGGAGCAAGCGCGGTCCGTCCTGCAAAGGGCTGGCATCGCGAGCTTCGACACGCCCGTCCAGGTCGCGGAGGCCGTCGGCCTGCTGACGCGCTGGTCGACACTGCAGCGCACGCTGCAACGCGTTCCCTCGAGCCGCGGCGACATTGCCGTGGATCGGCCGCGCGTGCAGTCGATCATCGCCGCCGCCGCCGCCGAAGGCCGTTCGATGCTCACGGAGGACGAAGCCAAGGCGGTTATCGCCGCCTATGGAGTTCCGGTTCCCCAAACCGTTGTCGCTACAACTGAAGCCGAGGTGGTCGGGGCGGCCGAACGGCTCCTCAAATCGGCACCGGCGGTTGTCGTGAAAATGCTGTCGAAGACAATCTCGCACAAATCCGACCTGGGCGGCGTCGTGCTCGACATCAAGGATGCCGAGGGCGCCCGGAAGGCGGCTGCCGAAATACGCAGCCGTATTGAGCAAAAATCCGGCGTCACCCTTGACGGCTTCACTGTCCAGCCGATGGTGCAACGGCCACGGGCCGAGGAATTGATCATTGGTCTCAACCTGGACCCGGGCTTCGGTCCGACCATCCTTTTCGGTGCCGGTGGAACCTCCGTCGAGGTGGTCAAGGACACGGCGACGGGCATTGCCCCGCTCGACGAGGTGCTTGCCGGGGATCTCGTCGACCTCACGCGGGTCAGCCGCCTTCTGAAAGGCTATCGTGACCGGCCACCCGCCGATCGGCCCGCGATCCTCCGGGCGCTGCTCGGCCTTTCGCAGCTCGCGGTCGATTTTCCTTCCATTGTCGCGGTCGACGTCAATCCGCTCCTCGCGGACGCGGACGGGGTGATCGCGCTCGACGCACGGGTCGAGATCGATCCGACGCGGATCGCAGAGTACGGACCAAATCCGCGCCTCTCGATACGACCCTATCCCGGCGGCTGGGAGAAGAGGGTAACCGCGAGAACAGCGGACTTCACGCTGCGCCCGATCCGCCCTGCCGATGCGGCGCTCTACCCGGCCTTTCTCGAACGCATCGATCCCGAGGATCTGAGGCTGCGCTTCCTCGTGCCAATGCAGCGCATTCCTCCAGACATGCTGATCAGGCTTACCCAACTCGACTATGACCGGGATATCGCCTTCGTCGCACTTGAGCAGAAGTCCGGCGCTTTGGCGGGCATCGTGCGCTACTCGTCCGATCCCGATCACCGCGCGGCCGAGTTCGGCATCCTGGTCCGCAGCGACCTCAAGGGCCAGGGCCTTGGAACCATACTGATGCACCAGCTCATCGATTATGCCCGGGCCGACGGGCTGGCTCGCCTCGATGGGCTGATTCTGAGGGAAAACGAGCGGATGCTGGCTCTATGCAGGGAACTCGGCTTCACGATTGCCTCCGAGCCGTCAGATCTGACGCTGCTCCGCGCGCGCCTGCCACTCTCTGAGTAGTGCACCGGGAGTCGAGGAGGGTCTTCCGCCGATCCTTGCGGCGCCAGCTTGACGTGCATCAAAGCCAGCGCCTGACCGGTTGCGTAGAGCTTTTCCGAAGCAGATCGTAAGGCGCGATGAAGATATCGGTCAGACGCGGATTGACGGTGCCACTCGCGGGCGCTCCTGAACAGGTCGTCCACGATGCCAAACCTGTGACCAGGGTCGCGCTCATGGGTTCGGACTCTCCCGGCGTCCGCGCCGAGTTGCTGGTGGCCGAAGGCGAAAATTGCGTCCGCGGCGCGCCGCTGTTCCGCGACCGCAAGCGGCCAGACATCGTCTTTACCGCCCCGGTCTCGGGACGGATCGAGGAGGTGCGGCTGGGCGCCAAGCGGCGGCTGGAGGTGCTGGTGATCTCCGGCGCTGGCGATGACCGCAAGCGTTTCGATATTCCGGCCGATGCCGACAGAACAGCCGTTCGAAGGCTGATCCTGGAAAGCGGGCTTTGGCCGAGCCTGCGCACCCGCCCGTTCGGTCGTATCCCGGATCCGGGCAGCGCGCCGGAGGCGATTTTCGTGACCGCGGTCGACACAAATCCCCACGCGGCGGACCCTCGCATCGTCCTCGCGTCCCAGCGGGAGGCGTTTGGCCGCGGCACGGCGCTCCTGAAGGCACTAACCGAGGGGCCGGTGTTCGTCTGCCATGCCCCTGGGGAAGCTCTGGTGGCCGAGGATGCGCAAATCCGTTGCGTCGCGGTTGCCGGGCCGCACCCGGCCGGCCTTGCCGGCACCCACATCCACAGGCTCTTTCCCGTAAGCGTAAAACGGCCGGTGTGGCAAATCCACTATTCCGACGTGACCGCTATCGGCCGGCTGCTCGAGACGGGCGAGCTCCAAACCGAACGGACGATCGCCGTATCCGGACCGGGCATCAAGGCACCGCATCTCATGCGGGTGCCGATGGGGACGGATCTCCATGAACTGACAGCCGATGCACTTGTCGATAGCGAGACCCAGGTTCTCTCCGGCCCGGCAATCGGAGGTCGCGAGAGCCGCTTCCTGGGCCGCTATCACTGGCAGGCTACGGTGCTCAAACGCCAAGCGCCCCCTTTTCGCCCCACATGGCTCAGGCGCCTCTCCGGCAACAGGCTGCTCCCCGCTCCCATCATCCCCACCGAGGCGCTGGAGAAGGTGCTTGCCACCGAACTGCCGGTCGTGCCGCTGCTGCGGGCGCTCAGCATCGGCGACGCCGAGAGCGCGGCCCGGCTGGGTTGTCTCGAACTGATCGAGGAGGACATGGCGCTCGCGACCTATGCCACCGGCGGGGCGCAGGACTTCGGGGAACGCCTGCGCGCGGTGCTCGATACGCTGGAGTATGCGTGATGATCCGGGGCATCTGGAACAGGGAGACGATTGCCTGGATGCTGGTGGGCGCGCTGCTGCCGGTGCTGGCGGCCTTGCTGACAGAGCGGGGCACCGAGGCGGGACTGCGTGTCCTCATCGGCCTTGCCGTCATTGGATTCTGGCAGCTTGTCTTTCTGATCGCGCGCGGCCAACCTCCCTCCGCTGCCGGCGCCGTCACCGCCGTCGCCGTTGCCGTTCTGGCACCGGGCGAGGTGGCGGTGTGGCAATTGGCGCTGGCCCTGAGCTTCGGCACGGTGATCGGAGAACTGGTGTTCGGTGGCTGGGGGCGCAACGTGCTCAACGGCGCCGTCGTCACCCTCGCCTTCCTCTATTTCGGCTTTCCCGAAATCCAGCACGCGCCTGCCGGATCGATGATCGCCCTTGCCAGCGGATTGTCCGCCATCCTGCTGGTTGCTACCGGCATCGTCTCTTGGCGAGCGCTGACGGGTGCCGTTCTTGTTCTTCTCGCGGTAGCCGCCTCGTTCGGCGCGGAGATCGCTGGTTTCGCCTTTGGCGGCAGCCTCGTTTTTGGACTTGTCTTCCTTGCCTGCGACCCGGTCGCCTCGGCTGCGACCAATCCTGGGCGTTGGGTCTACGGGGGGCTGACCGGAGGATTGGCTGCACTGTTCGGATGGGCCGGCGACGGGTTCGGCGCGCCCCAGACCATCGTCTTCGCCACGCTGCTGGGGTCACTCTTCGCGCCCTTGATCGATCATGCCGTGATCGCCATCGGCACCAGACAGAGGAGGCGCCCCCATGGCTGATCTCAATCCAATCTCCCTGTGGCGCCGCCTTCTGGCCCTGCCCAATGAAAGCAGGACCAAGACCATCGCAGTGGCCTTTCTCGTTTCGCTCTTCTCCGCCCTGCTCGTTTCGGGCGCAGCGGTGACCCTCAAACCCATTCAGGAGGCCAACCGGGCCGCCGAGCGGCAGGCGCGCATGGATGCCATGATCGCCGCGCTGCCCGGCCTGGCGGAAATCCTCAAGACTTCGGGCGCCGATACGCTGGAAACACGGATCATCGACCTCGATACGGGGCTGGAGGCCGAAGGCGTCGATCCCGCCAGCTTCGATGCCCGCGCCGCGGCCAGCGATCCCCAAACCAGCATCGCGCTTTTACCCGACATCGACATCGCCGGGATCGGACGGCGCGGGAATCTGGCGCAAATCCATATCCTCAAGGATGGCGACGACCTCAGTCTGGTGATTCTTCCAGTTTCGGCAGCCGGATACGCCTCGACAATCCATGCCTATCTGGCGCTCGAAGGCGATCTCAACACGGTGGCGGCGCTGACCATCACCGAGCAGCGCGAAACCCCGGGGCTGGGAGCACGGATCGAGGAGGCGGCATGGCAAGCGCTCTGGCCGGGCAAGCAGATCGCCGATGCCAATGGCGAGATCAGGTTGGCGGTCGTCAGGGGCGGCGCTGTCAGTGAATACGAGGTGGACGGCATCACCGGCGCCACGCGCACCGGCAATGCGGTGACCAACATGATCGGCTTCTGGATGGGGGAGCACGGCTATGGCCCGCTGCTGGACAATCTGCGCGCGGGGAGGCTGTAGCCATGGCCAGGACGCTCAGGCACCTGCTCGCTCCGATCATCGACAACAATCCCGTGACGCTGCAGGTTCTGGGTCTTTGCTCGGCGCTGGCGGTCACCACTTCGTTGTTGACGGCGCTCACCATGTCGGCGGCGCTGACGGCTGTTCTGGTGATGTCGAACATCGCCATCAGCGCGATCCGGCACCACATTCCAAACTCCATCCGTCTGATCGTGCAGATCACCATCATCTCTACCCTGGTCATCGTCATCGACCAGTTCCTGCAGGCCTTCGCCTTCGAGATCAGTCAGCGCCTGTCGATCTTCGTTTCGCTGATCGTCACCAACTGCCTGGTGATGGGACGCGCCGAAGCCTTCGCCATGCGCAACCCTGTCGGTCCTTCCATTCTCGACGGACTGGGCAACGGCCTGGGCTATTCGCTCATTCTGGTCATCATCGGCATCATCCGTGAACTGTTTGGCGCGGGGACGCTCCTGGGCTTGGTCATTCTGCCCGCAGTCAAGGATGGCGGCTGGTACACACCGCTCAATCTGATGCTCATGGCCCCGAGCGCCTTCTTCATCCTCGGACTGCTGGTCTGGGCTATTCGCTCGCTTCGGGTCGAGCAGGCAGAACCCAAGGAGTTCCCGCTGACGGACGAACCGGAGCGGAGGCACGGATGACAGAACTGTTCCTGCGCTCGGTCTTCAGCGAAAATCTCGCCCTCAGCTTCTTTCTCGGGATTTGCACCTTCCTCGCAGTTTCAAAGCGGGTGGAAACGGCGGTGGGGCTGGGGATTGCGCTCATCGTTGTCCAGACCGTCACGGTGCCGGTCAACTATCTCATCTTTTCCTATCTGCTCGATGACGGCGCCTGGGGCTGGCTTGGCCTCGTCGACGTCGATCTGAGGTTTCTTAAACTCATTGCCTTCATCGGCGTGATCGCGGCGATGGTCCAGGTCCTCGAAATGGTGCTGGATCGACACGTTCCAACCCTCTACCGGGCCCTGGGCATCTACCTGCCGCTCATCACCGTCAACTGTGCCATCCTGGGCGGCAGCCTGTTCATGGTCGAGCGCAACTACGATTTTGCCCAGTCGGTCGTCTTTGGGCTGGGCAGCGGCGTGGGCTGGGCGCTGGCGATTGCGGCGCTGGCGGCCATCCGTGAGCGGCTCGAATACGCCGATATCCCGGCGGGCCTGCGTGGATTGGGCATGGCCTTCATCGTCACCGGCCTGATGTCGATGGGTTTCACGGCGTTTGGCGGGGTGCATCTGCCATGACCGAAATCGCACTTGGCACCCTGGTGATCATCACCCTGGTCCTCCTGCTCACCCTCATGGTGACGGGCGCGCGGGCCATATTCCTGCCGTCCACCCCCGTCGAGATTACCGTCAACGGATCCACCACTGTCGCCGGCGCAACCGGGCAAAAGCTGCTCACCATCCTCAACGATGGCGGCATTCCCGTCCCCTCCGCCTGCGCCGGTGCGGGCACCTGCGGATTGTGCCGGGTCAAGACCGGCGAGGGCGCGGGCGATGCCCTGCCCACAGAGATGGCGCGGCTGAGCCGGAAGGACCTGAAGGAGGGCATGCGGCTGGCCTGCCAGGTCGTGGTGCGCCAGCCGCTCTCGGTCGAGGTGCCCGAAGGCATCCTCGTCGCCGAAAGCTGGGACTGCACGGTGCTCTCCAACACCATGCTCGCCCCGCTCATCAAGGAGCTGGTGCTCGAGGTGCCGCAAGGCAAGGACTTCGCTTTCCGCGCCGGCGCCTTCGTGCAGGTCGAGGCTCCACCCTACAGCCTGGCCTTCGCCGATATCGAAGTTGCCGAAACTCATGAAAAGGCATGGGCGACGCTCGGCTGGCGCAAACTGAAGGCTGCCGCCAGCGAGTCGACGGCCCGCGCCTACTCAGTGGCGAACACGCCCGCCGACAAGGGGCGGATCGTCCTCAACATCCGCCTGGCCGTTCCGCCGCCGGGCGCGCAAGATCATGTGCCGCCGGGCATCGTCTCCTCCTACCTGTTCGGGATCCGGCCGGGCGACGGCGTCACCGTTGCCGGCCCCTTCGGCGATTTTCACGCCATGGAAACCGATCGCGAGATGATCTTCATCGGCGGCGGTGTGGGCATGGCGCCACTGCGGGCCATCATTTTCGATCGGCTCGAACGGCTCGCCACAAGCCGCAAGATGTCCTTCTGGTACGGTGCCCGCAGCGCCGCAGACATCTTCTATAAGGAACGGTTCGATGCGTTGGCCGAAAAGCATCCGAACTTTCGCTGGGCCGTGGCGCTCTCCGAACCCGCGCCGGAGGATGAGTGGTCGGGGCTGATCGGCTTCATCCACGATGTGGTGTTCTCAAGCTACCTCGAGCGTCACCCGGCCCCGGAGAACTGCGAATACTACCTGTGCGGTCCGCCGCTGATGATCCAGGCCGTCCTTGCCATGCTCGAGGATATCGGGGTCGAAGCGGACTCCATCTTCAACGACGATTTCGGGATTTA
>JAUXUM010000177.1 GCA_030680995.1 Devosia sp. | reverse complement strand
ATGATTGCGCGTCTCCTCCGAGGTCACTGCCCGCGCCTTCAGCAGGAGGATGCTGGCGATGATCTGCAGGCTGTTGGCCACCCGGTGCTGCATCTCCTGAAACAGTATCTGTTTCTGGCGCAGCAGTTCCTCGGTCTGGCGCAGCAGCTCTGCCTTTTCGTGCTCGATCGCCCGCCGCATGGTGACATCGGTGAAGGCAAGCAGGATCGTCGACTCCGAACTGTCGTCGTAGACCACCTGCCGCGCGTTCAGCAGCATGGTCCGGGGGCCGACATTGGGGAAGTCGTGCTCGACCTCGAAGCCGTCCATCTCGGCGCGCTCGGGAATGATGGTCTCCAGCAACAGGCGGAGCGCCGGGATATCCCACTGGCCGTCGCCCAGGGCATAGAGCAGCGAGCCGCGGATCTGCTTGGGGTCGACCTTGAAGGTCTCGTAGAAGGAGCGGCTGGCCATCAGCACGCGCAGCTGTCCGTCGAGCACGACGAACGGCTCTGGAATCGTGTTGACGATCGCCTGCGCAAGCGTCTGCGCGTGTTCGATCGAGGCAATCGGGTTCAACATGGGGAGGCGATCCGGGACGTAAAGGTCGCACGAGCCATCGACCGGGATGGCGAGCCTAGCACTTTGTATCGCCGGCAAGGTAACAAATCGCCAGTCTCGACGCAGCGACCAAAAAAGGCTCCGGTCGCCGACCGGAGCCTCTCGCATCTTGTCCAGCGCGGCTGCTGCGCGACCGGGGCCACAAGCGGCGTGATCCGGCGGACCGTGGCGCGGCGATTGGCGCGCTCTTCGCTCTCGGTTTCGACCTTGAGGTAGCGTTCACCATAGCCCTGCGTGGCCAGGTTCTCCGGCGGCACGTCGTAGAGGTCGGTCAAGAGCTTGGCGACGGTTTCGGCGCGGCGATCAGAGAGTTCGAGATTGCTCTCGTCGCTGCCGACCCGCATCGGTGCCCCTCGAGACGGAGGATGGCATTGACCACTTGGTGAGCGACCCCATCTGATCGCGCACGATCTCGGAACCCCTAACGTCAATTCACTCGATTCCAGAATTGTTGTGGATCAATCCGGCTCTGCAAGGGTCTGGTAGACTTTTGTTTGTGGGAGGCATTCAGCAATGAGTTCCGCTGACATTGTTTCTCGAGAAGCCTACAGATCGGAAGGAAACACAATTGAACGCACTTATGAGACTGGCTCTCGCGGGCCTGATGATAGTTGGCGGAGGGTGGAGCATCGCGGCACAGGCGGCCGAGGCGACGGCGAGCGTCAATGTTCGCTCGGGTCCAGGCGTCGGATATGCTGTCGTCGATGTGCTGAGCGCCGGAGAACAAGTCGACATCGATCGCTGCGTGTCGAACGGCTGGTGCTACGTGATCAAGGCTGGCCCGGACGGCTGGGTTTCCGGACGCTATCTGACCGACGATGACACCGGCTTCGCGCCGTTGGCACCCCGGCCCGACATCAGCCTGAGCTTCGGCATCCCCGGCTTCACCATCACTTTTGGCGATGGCGGCTTCGGCACGCGTCCGCCGCGGCCCGGCACGACGGCCAGGGTCTGCTTCTATGAAGACGTCAACTATGGGGGTGACCGCTTCTGTGTGCGCCCCGGGGAGAGCCTCCGCCGCCTTGGCAGTTGGAACGACGAGATCTCCTCAATCCGCGTTTTCGGCGGCGCCGAAGCTCTGGTGTGCCGCGATATCGGGTTTGGCGGACGCTGCGCCATTATCGACCGCAACGTGCGCGACCTTGGTTTCCGCGCCAACGATACGATCTCATCGATCCGGGTAAGATAGTTGCGAAAGCGACTGTGGAACGCCGCCCCCCCTCCGGGGCGGCGTCCTGCTTTGCGGAGCGATCCAGCGGCAGCCCGTTCTTCCCTCTGAAGAGCCGCTAGCGGATGGCGTCGACCTTGGGCGAACTTCAGCCGGCACCCAACAATGCCGCCGCTGCCCTCCTTGCGGCAGCTCTGGGCTAGAACACCGCCAAGTACTTCAGCAACGCCACGACGCCGATGATAATGACGACAATCTGCAGGATCTGCCTGATCCGGCCATCGACCGGCAGGCGCTGGACAAGCCAAAGTATGAGCACCACCACCAGGAACGTAATCAGGATACTGACGATCATGGACATTGTGCTCTCCGGTACCCGCAATATGTGGCCGAGTCCATAGCACTCATGCTTGATGTGTGCGAGAGGCGAAAGTATTTATCGAACACGATTGCCCAGAACTGTTTCGGCGGACCCCGGGTGCCCGATCCGCAGTTCGACTACCTCAATGTTCTACATTTGACGGCAATCAAGAAAGTCATGGCCATTCGGGTCCATGCTTTCATTGTGTCGGACAATTTCGGTTTCACCGGGCGAGGAGAAGCAAATGCCAGACAAGGATCGAGTTATTGGTTCGGCCAAAAAAGGCCAAAGGCACGGTCAAACAGGTCGTTGGCAAAGCCATCGGTGACGCCAAGCTTGAAGCCGAGGGCACTGCCGACAAGGTCGAAGGCAGCGTGCAGAACGCCATTGGCGGGCTGAAGGACGCCCTCAAAGGGAAGTAGGCGCCCAAGCCTGACCTCCCGGGGTTCATCTTGGAGCGCCTCGTCAGGCAGGGTTGCGCCGCGGTTCAGGCCGCCTCGTCCGCAAGCATGTCGATAATCGTCTGAGCGATCTGGTGATCGTGATATGGCTCTGAAAGGAACATGGAGTCGGCCGACAGCGCATTTCCCTAGGGACTGCATCGCCGGCGGCCATGACCAGCCTCCCGGGCAACCGGCGGTCTTCGCCATATCGAACGAGCACGTTGCGGGCCTTCCGGTCGAGGCGAATTTCGCCAGGCTATGCTGGGCGGAAAGGCCTTCATGAGTACGATCCTGCCCTTCACAACCCGGCCTCGGACCTCTCCGCCTCCCTGGAACGATCCAGCGCCGGTACGGGAGGAATTGTTCGGCGTCGAACGACTCGAGCAGCACGCGGCAAGCCTCGCAGCGGCGCAGACCGTCACGAAGCGCCCCCCCGCTGTCCTGTCCCTGCGCGCACGTCTCAACGACAACGCCAAGGTTCTGCTTGCCGGCTATCGCGCAAGCGCCGCGGAGTTGGAGAGTGGTCGGGGCGTGGTCCCCGCTGCCGAATGGGTGCTCGACAACTATCACCTGGTCGAAGAGCAGATCCGCGAGATCCGCGACGATCTGCCCGCGGGCTATTATCGTCAATTGCCGAAACTGGCCGAGGGACCGTTCGCCGGCTACCCTAGGGTTTTCGGCATCGCCTGGGCCTTCGTCTCCCACACCGATAGCCATTTCGACCCCGATGTCCTTCGTCGCTTCATCGCTGCCTATCAGCGGGTTCAGCCGCTGACGATTGGCGAGTTGTGGGCCATCGCGATCACCCTGCGCATCGTGCTCATCGAAAACCTTCGTCGCCTGGTCGATCAGATGACGGTGGGTCGACGCGTGCGCGCCCAAGCCGATGCGATGGCCAACCGGTTGCTCGCACTGGGGGACACACGATCGGCGCTCGATATCGACGCGGTCACCCGTTCATCCGAAACCCTGTCCGACACCTTCGCCGCACAGCTTACCAAGCGCCTGCGCGACCACGATCCCAGAACGACGCCGGCTCTCGGGTGGCTGGAAGAGCGGCTCGGCCGGCAGGGCACGTCCATGGAAGAAGCGGTGGAACACGTCCAGCGGCGGCAGGGCGCCTCCAATGTCACCGTGCGCAACATCATCACCAGCATGCGGCTGATCTCGGACATCGACTGGGCCGATCTGTTTGAGAGCGTCAGCCTCGTCGACGAGCGGCTGCGTGCGGCAAGCGGCTTCGCCGACATGGATTTCGCAACTCGAAATCTATACCGCAACGCGATTGAACAACTGGCCCGCGGGTCCTCATCCACCGAACTCGAGATCGCGCAACATGCCCTGATCGCGTCACAGCGTGCCGCGTCCGCGGCGGCTGATGTGCAAACCGCGGAGCGTGTCGGCGATCCCGGCTATCACCTCATCGCCGAAGGTCGTCACGCGCTGGAGCGGAGCATCCGGTTCCGCCCGCCGGCGCGCCTGCTGATCAGCCGCTTCGGCGCTCGCCTCGGCATCGGCGGCTATGGCGGCACGATCATGGCCGTCACCCTGGTGCTGTTAGCTCTGGCGCTGTGGACACTTGGGATTGCGGGCCTTGGTCCCGGCTGGTTGGCGTTTTTTGCCGTCGCCGGTCTGGCGCCGGCGGCCGAGGTCGCAACCGCGCTCGTCAATCGCGCTGCGACCAGGATCTCTGGCCCCACGATATCGCCGGGGCTTGACCTGGCACCCGGGGTCCCGGAATCTCTTCGAACGGTCGTGGCCGTCCCGACGCTGCTGACCAGCGAAGCCGACCTGCTCGAACAGATTGAACGGCTGGAGGTCCATCACCTTGCCGGCGGCGGGGGCGATCTCACCTTCACGCTGCTGCTGGACGGGGTCGATGCCGATCAGGAGGCTCTGGCGAGCGACGACAGCCTTCTACGGCGTGGGGCCGAGGCCGTCGACCAACTGAATCGTCGCTACGGGGCGGGTCCGGGCGGCGACCGATTTTTGCTGCTGCATCGCCGCCGCGTCTTCAACACCAGCGAAAACCGATGGATGGGGTGGGAGCGAAAGCGGGGCAAGCTGCATGAACTCAACAGGCTGCTGCGCGGTGCCGTCGACACGACGTTCGTGCCCATAGCTGGGTGGCCAGTTCAAGTGCCCTCCAACGTACGCTACGTCATCACCCTCGACGCCGACACCAAAATGCCAAGGGATGCCGCTCTCCGGCTGATCGGCAAGATGGCCCATCCGCTGAACCGTCCTCGGTTCGATCCCGCAAGGCAGCGCATCACCAGCGGCTATGCCATCCTGCAGCCGCGCGTCACCCCCTCGCTGCCGATGGACATCGAGGGCTCGTTCTTTCAAAAGGTCTTCTCCGCGCCCGGCGGCATCGATCCTTACGCAGCGGCAGTCTCGGACGTCTATCAAGACCTCTTCGGCGAAGGAACCTACACCGGCAAAGGCATCTACGACATCGACGCCTTCGAGGCGGCGCTTGCCGGTCGTGTGCCGGAAAACGCCATGCTCAGCCACGACC
>JAUXUM010000178.1 GCA_030680995.1 Devosia sp. | reverse complement strand
AAGCAGATCGCCTTCAACGTAATCCCCCACATCGTTGTGTTCATGGAGGACGGCTACACCAAAGAAGAATGGAAGATGATGGCCGAGACCAAAAAGATCCTCGATCCCAAGATCAGGGTTTCGGAGACCTGCGTGCGCGTGCCCGTCTTCGTCGGCCATTCCGAAGCGGTCCATCTCGAGTTCGAGAAGCCGATCAGCCCCGATGAAGCGCGCGACCTGCTGCGCGAAGCGCCGGGCGTCGCGGTGCTCGATAAGCGTGAACCGGGGGGCTACGCGACCCCGGTTGAAGCGGTGGGCGACGACGACACCTTCGTGAGCCGCATCCGTGAGGATGTGACGGTGGAGAACGGGCTCGCGATGTGGGTGGTCTCGGACAATTTGCGCAAGGGCGCCGCGCTCAACACCGTGCAGATTCTCGAAACGCTGATCGAGCGCAAACTGGTCGAGCGGAAGGCTGCCTAGTCCGTCGCCGGGGGATCGCCATGTCCCTCCGCGACACCCTTCTCGCGCTTGCCGTGATCACCATCTGGGGTATCAATTTCGTCGCTATCCGATGGGGCGTCGACGAGGTGTCGCCGTTGCTGCTGACGGCATTGCGCTTTACGTGTGCGGCGATCCCGGCCGTGTTCTTCATCAAGCGGCCCCGGGTTGGCCTGGGCATTCTGATCTCCTATGGCTTCGCCATCGGTGTGCTGCAGTTCGGCCTCCTGTTCGCGGCGATCGAGTTGGGCATGCCCGCCGGACTTTCATCGCTGGTCATGCAGTTGCAGGCTTTCTTCACCATCGGCCTTGCCGTTGCGTTCCTCGGCGAGCGTCCCGGGCCGTTCCAGCTCATCGGCGCGGTGGTGGCCTTCGCCGGGATCGGCGCGATCGGATTGGAGCGGCTGGAGGGGGCGGCGCTGGTGCCGCTGCTGATGACCGTCGCGGCGGCGCTGTTCTGGGGGATCGGCAACATCATCACCAAAAAGGCGGGCAAGATCGACATGCTCAGTTTCGTGGTCTGGTCGAGCCTGGTGCCACCCATTCCGCTGTTTTTCGCCTCGCTGCTGCTTGAGGGTCCAGAGGCACTGCCGCAAGCACTCGAAAACATCACCTGGCTGGGCGGCGGTTCGCTGTTCTTCATCTCCTATGGCGCGACCCTGTTCGGCTACGGGCTATGGAGCCTGCTGCTGTCGCGCTACCCGGCCAATACCGTAGCGCCGTTCACGCTATTGGTGCCGATCGTCGGCATTGGCAGCGCGGCGCTGCTCCTGGGCGAAACCATCTCGGGCATCGAGGTCCTCGGGAGCGTGCTGGTGTTCGCCGGCCTCATGTTCAACGTCTTCGGGCCGCGGCTATGGAGCCGCGCCCGGTTGCCGAAGGAGGCCTAGATGCGCTGGGTGGCGATCTTCGAGGACAGGAAGGACAGCGCGGCAGTTCGCGCCGTGCAAACCGAGGCGCACCAGGCGTTCCTGCGCGCCCACAAGGGCAAGATCCGCCTGGCGGGCGCCATGCGCCAAGCGCCGGGCGAGGCGCCACAGGGCGGCCTGTGGGTCTTCGACGCCGAAAGCCGCGAAGAGGTCGAGGCGATCATCGCGCAGGACCCGTTCTTCGTGCATGGGCTGCGGGCCGCCTGCCGGATCATGGCCTGGGGGACGGCGCCGGGCTTTGAGGATGTGGTGCTGTGATCCTCCGCCTCGTGGTAGCGGACGATGCCGAGCCAATCGCGGCACTGTTCAGTGCCTCGCGGCGGCTGCTCACCTTTCCGCCCGAGCTTCACGGCGTCGACGACGACCGCGCCCATATCCGGGATGATGTGCTCGCGAACCAGCGGGTCGCCGTTGCCGGGCGCCACCGACGAATCGTCGGCTTCCTGGCTGAGACTCTGGACTGGATCAATTACTTCTACATGGCGCCGGATCAGCTCCGTTCGGGCGTCGGCTCGGCACTGACGGCTGTTGTCGAGGCCTGGACCCGCAGTCTCGAACTCTGGTGCTTTGCCCGGCATGCGCCGGCCCGGGCGTCTTACGAGAAGCATGGTTTCGTCGCGGTGGAGTTCACCGACGGGCAGGACAACGAGGCCGGCATGCCCGCGTGCGTAGACTATTTCGGTTGTTTTGGATCGATTTTGGAAAAACACTAGCGCGCCGGGAGCCTTTGGACGGCAGCGCCGTTACAGTTGATTGGCGTGTGGGGCTGGCGCCCTGCGGTACGCGTATATTGTGCGTCGAGAAAACGGGGTCATGCCAAAAACAACCGCCGAACTGGGAGGGGTATCCACCGGTGCCGGACCCGGCAGCTGCAGCAACGAGGAAACGCGCGCGCTGCTTGCGGCGATCGTGGAGTCTTCCGATGATGCCATCATCAGCAAGGATCTCAACGGCATCATCACCTCCTGGAACGCAGGTGCGGAGCGCACTTTCGGTTATGCAGCGCGGGAGATGATCGGCAAGCCGGTATCGTTGCTGATCCCGCCGGATATGGACAATGAAGGGCCCGCGATCCTCTCCAAAATCCGGCGAGGGGAACGGATCAGTCACTATGAGACCGTGCGCCAGCGCAAGGATGGGGAGAAGATCAATATTTCCCTGACCGTTTCGCCGGTCCATGGCGCGGACGGCACGATAACCGGTGCATCCAAGATCGCGCGCGACATCAGCGAGCGCAAGAAACTCGAGGAGGCGCGGCGGGCTCTCAGCCTCGAGATCAACCACCGCTCCAAGAACCTGCTGGCGGTGGTTGAGGCCATCATCCGGCAGACGGCGGCCCACAGCCCGCCTCAGGATTTCATTCGGCGAATCTCCCAGCGGCTTCGGGCGCTGGCCGCCAATCAGGATCTGCTGGTCGACGGCAGCTGGCGCGGCGCGGAGATTGGCGAGCTGGTGCACGCGCACCTCGCTCATATCGACGGGCTGACCGGCTCCCGGGTGAGCCTCGAAGGGGACAGGTTGGTGGTTACCCCGACTGCCGCGCAGGCTCTCGGAATGGCTTTTCACGAACTGGCGACCAACGCGCTCAAATACGGGGCTCTGTCGGGCGAGTTGGGACAGGTGGTTGTCGAGTGGCGTGTCGAAGCGGTGGCAGAGGAGCCCGAACTGTTCGTTTCGTGGCGCGAAAGCGGCGGGCCCGCGGTCGTTGCGCCGCGGCGCGCCGGCTTTGGAACAACCATCATCGAGCGTGTCGCGGGACAGTCGCTGGGCGGCGCCGTCGTCATGACCTATGCGCCGACAGGCCTGACCTGGGAGCTGCGCGCGCCGGCAGCGCCCCTCCTCAGCGTGGTCCAACAGCTGGCGATTCCGATGGAAACTGCTGAAATCCCAAGCAAGTAGCGGACCGCGCCGTGGTAGAGGCGATCCGTCCGTTTCGCGCCTCAGGGTTGATCAGCCGCATGCCGTGGCGCGGAGCCCGGCCGGACTAGACCTGTGGCCGCTCGAAGTCGCCCGTGGTGTTGTCCATTACCCACAGCTCGCCCGTCGAAATATCGAACCAGGCACCGTGGACAGCGAGCTTGGCCTCAGCCTCGAGTGTCCGGATGTAGGGGAAAGTACGGAGGTTACTGATCGAGTTGCGGATCGAGAGGCGCTCGAGTGCGGTCTCGCGCTCGCTGGTGGTGAGAAAGGAGTAGCTGTTCACCTGTTCGGCGACGGGGCCCAGCAGGCCCATCCACTTGCCGATGAAGTCGCCGGTATCGAGGGGGGCGGCGGTCGGATCGAGCGCGGCCCGGATGCCACCGCAGCGCCCATGGCCCATGACGACGAGGTCCCGGATGCCGAGTGAGTTGACGGCAAACTCGATGGCCGCGGAAGTGCCGTGCTGGCCGGCGTCGGGCTGGTAGGGCGGAACCAGGTTGGCCACGTTGCGCAGGACGAAGAGTTCGCCCGGACCGGAATTGAAGATGGTTTCCGGCGCCGCACGACTGTCGCAGCAGGCGATAACCATGGTCGTGGGGCTCTGTCCGCTATCGGCCAACTGGCGATAGCGGTCCTTTTCCCGCTGGTAGCGTTCGGACATGAACGACTTGTAGCCGTCCAACAAAGATGCTGGAAACCGGTGCATTCCGAACCAATTAGCGGTAAGTAGGCGCAATTACAACTGCCTCATATTGCGGGGCAGCGAACGGGGGCAAGCAATGTTGATTTACCGGTTCTTGACCGGCGAGGACGATTCCGCCTTCTGCCACAAGGTCACCAAAGCACTTTCGGAGGGGTGGGCACTGCACGGCGCGACCGCCTATGCCTATGACGCGGTGAGCAAGAAAATGAAATGCGGGCAAGCGGTGACGCGGGTGGTGGGCGACCAGCCCTACGACCCGGACAAGAAGCTCGTCGACTACCGATAGGCGGCATCGGTCAGCGGCTTAACGGATTATGAACGGCCGGTTCAACGCCGGTTCGAACTGTCACGCCCATACTGTTCATCAAACGCGCCAAAGGGCGCGGCCAACAGATGGGGTGCATGATGAAAACCAGGTATCTGACCACTTTGCTCGGCCTCGCGATCGTGGCGGCTCCCGCGGCGGTTCCCGCGAACCAACCCGAAGTCAGGCTGTCGGGTCTCAAGCCGGCCGTGCAATTGACGATGTCCCAACTCGATCTGGCATTGTTGCTGTCCGATCCTTATGAGGCGCAAGAACTCAGCGTCGTGCTGCCGACGGGGTTCACGGTTCTCGACGTCGACGCTGACCCTTTCCGGACCTGACGCACTCGAGGCGGGCTATCTTGCCGCCTCGAGGGCTGCGTATTGCAGCAATATAATGGTCTTGGCATCGACGATCTCGCCCGAGGCGATCATTGCGAGTGCAGTGGCGAACGGGAATTCCAGCACCCCGATGTCCTCGCCTTCGTGAGCGAGGCCGCCGCCGGCGGAAATTCGCGAGGCAGCGTCGTAGCTTGCGATGAAGAAGGAGAGCTTCTCGGTCACCGAGCCGGGGCTCATATAGGCGTCGAAGAGGTGACGGATGGAGGTGACGCGGTAGCCGGTTTCCTCCTCGGCTTCCTTGCGGGCGCAGGTTTCGGGGTCGTCGCCATCGAGGAGGCCGGCGCAGGTCTCGATCAAAAACCCTTTATCTCCAGAGACATGGACCGGCAGACGGAACTGCCGGGTCAGGATGATCGTGTCGCGTCGCGGATCGTGGAGCAGCACGACGGCCGCATTGCCGCGGTCGTAGACCTCGCGCTCGTGGCGTTGTCGGCTACCATCCAGATGATTGATTTCAAAGGTATATTTCCTGAGGATGCCCCAGTTTTGCGACAGGGTCTCGACGCTGATGATGTTGATCGCTTCGTCCACAAGCCAGCTCCATGCCTGAAAAATGCCACGTCGATGAACAGAATCTGAACGGCAGATTCAGTCCCTGTCCAACGAGGCATTGATATCCATCGCGTCAAGCAGCGGAAACCCGAACGGGTCGCCCGCAAGAAGGGACGAGAAAGATGGACAGACTGGCCGCCGGCATCATGATCGCGATTGCAGCTTTGGCGATGAACGGGGGCCTGGTCCGCGACGCGCTGGCCGGGCCGGGCCTCAAGGCTCCGGACGCAGAGACCGCCGCCGCGTCCCCCTCTCCGGCTGCTTCCGCCCCGCGCAGCGGACGGGTGCCGAGCCTGTTGCTCACGCTCGAGGCGCCGCGGGGGGCGCCGGCTCTGCTCGATAGGTCGAGAGTTTGAGCCGCCGCTCGTTTTCTCGCTTTGACGTCGGCGCCACCCGCCGCTAGAAGTCTCAGACCATTCCAAACTGGAGCGTCTGCGGCGTCCCGTGCGCAGGCGCCAGCGAGACGTTCATGGCTCCCCGTTTCCGGCCGCTTTCTCCGCATTTGCAGGTCTATCGGTTTACCCTGACGATGGCGATGTCGATCATCCATCGCATCACCGGCATCGCCAACTATGCCGGAACGCTGCTGCTGGTTGCGTGGCTGGCGGCGGCGGCGCTGGGGGAAGGGCCGCTGGGCGTCGTCAACGCCTTCTTCGGCCACTGGCTGGGGCAGCTGATCCTCTTCGGCTACACCTGGTCGCTGTTCCACCACATGCTGGGCGGCATCCGGCATTTCATTTGGGACTTCGGCAAGGCGCTCGACCCGGTGGGGCGGGAGCTGATCGTCCGCCTCCATCTCGCGACCTCCATCGGGCTGACGCTCGCCGCCTGGGCGATTTTCGTGTGGTTCAAATGATCGACAAGCGCCTCATCGCCGAACCGACCACGCATTACGGCTCCGCCAAGGCCGCGACCCGGCATTTCATCACCCAGCGGGTGACCGGAGCACTCAACGTGCTGTTCCTGATCTTCTTCGTCTGGCTGGCGCTGCGGCTGGCAGGGGCGGAGCGGACCGAGATGGTGGCGGTGATCGCCAACCCGTTGGTCGCCGCGGTGCTGGCGCTGCTGATCGTCAATGTCTGCGCCCATATGCGCATTGGCATGCGCGAGGTGATCGAGGACTATCTCGACGACGAGCGGACCAACCGGCTGGCCCGCTTCGTCAACGATGTGTTCTCGGGCGGCGTGGCGCTCGTCGCGCTGGTTTCCATCGTCAAAATCGCATTCTGGGGTTAGTGCCAATGACTGCCTATGAGATCATCGACCATGCGTTCGACGTGGTCGTTGTCGGCGCCGGCGGCGCGGGCCTGCGCGCGACCCTGGGGATGGCCGAACAGGGGCTCACGACCGCCTGCGTGACCAAGGTATTCCCCACCCGCAGCCATACGGTCGCGGCGCAGGGCGGCATTGCCGCCTCGCTCGGCAACATGGGCCCCGATTCCTGGCAGTGGCACATGTTCGATACCATCAAGGGATCGGACTGGCTGGGCGACATCGACGCGCAGGAATATATGGTGCGCGAGGCGCCGGCGGCGGTTTACGAACTCGAGCATTACGGCGTGCCGTTCTCGCGCACCGAGGAAGGCAAGATCTATCAGCGGCCGTTCGGCGGCATGATGATGAACTACGGCGAAGGTCCGCCGGTGCAGCGCACCTGCGCCGCCGCCGACCGCACCGGCCACGCCATCCTGCATACGCTTTACGGCCAGTCGCTGCGGCACAACGCGGAGTTCTTCATCGAGTATTTCGCGCTCGACCTGCTCCTGGGCGAGGACGGCTCGGTACGGGGCGTGATCGCCTGGAAGCTCGACGACGGCACGCTGCACCGGTTCCGCGCCAAAATGGTCGTGCTGGCGACCGGCGGCTATGGCCGCGCTTTCTTTTCGGCGACCTCCGCCCATACCGTCACCGGCGACGGCAACGGCATGGTGGCGCGCGCCGGGCTGCCGTTGCAGGACATGGAATTCGTGCAGTTCCACCCCACCGGCATCTACGGCGCCGGAACGCTCATTACCGAGGGGGCGCGCGGCGAGGGCGGCTACCTGACCAATTCGGAGGGCGAGCGCTTCATGGAGCGCTATGCGCCCAACGCCAAGGACCTCGCCAGCCGCGACGTGGTCTCCCGCTGCATGACCATCGAAATCCGCGAGGGACGCGGGGTGGGGCCCAAGAAGGACCATATCCACCTGCATCTCGACCATCTCGACCCCAAGGTGCTGCGCGAGCGGCTGCCGGGGATCACCGAGAGCGCGAAGATTTTTGCCGGCGTCGACCTCACCCGCGAGCCGATCCCGGTGCTGCCGACGGTGCACTACAATATGGGCGGCATCCCCACCAACTATCACGGCGAGGCGATCGACCCGCGCCGCGGCGGCCCCGACGCGACGGTGCCGGGCCTGATGGCGGTGGGCGAGGCCGGCTGCGCCTCGGTGCATGGCGCCAATAGGCTGGGCTCGAACTCGCTGATCGACCTCGTGGTCTTCGGCCGCGCCGCGGCGCTCCGCGCCGGGCGGGTGCTCGACCGCAAGGCGCCGGTGCCGGCGGTCAACAAGGCCAGCGAAGAGAAGACCCTTTCCCGCTTCGACCGGCTGCGCCATGCCGATGGCGCGTCCCCGACGGCGGAGGTGCGGGACCGGATGCAGCGGATCATGCAGGAGGACGCGGCGGTGTTCCGCACCGCCGAATCGCTGCAGTCGGGCGTGCGCCGGATGAGCGAACTCTGGGGCGTGCTGCCCGACCTCAAGGTCACCGACCGCTCGATGGTCTGGAATTCGGACCTCGTTGAGACGCTGGAACTGGAAAACCTGATGGCCAACGCCATCGTGACGGTGGTTTCGGCCGAGGCGCGGACGGAAAGCCGCGGCGCCCATGCGCGCGAGGACTACCCCGATCGCGACGACGCCAACTGGCGCAAGCACACGCTGGCCTATGTGGACGGGGCGGGCAAGGTGACGCTCGACTACCGGCCGGTGCACACCCAGCCGCTCAGCGATGAGATCGACCCCAAGAAGATCGCGCCCAAGGCGCGGGTGTACTGAGGGACCAGGCGATGTGCCAGCTCTGCGACGAGGCCAATCTGTATATGGCGCAGCTCGAGGCAGCCGCAAAGAAGGCGGAGGCGCGGGGCAAGGACGACAAGCGGGACAAGGCAGCCCTCGAGCGGGACGAGGCGGCGGCTGAGGCGCGCAGCTAGCGATGCTACCATGATGGGAAGGTGCAAGCTTTGTGGTGAAACCAAGCCGCTCATAGACGCGCACATCGTTCCCCGTGGCTTCTATCCAAAGCTCCCTTCGGGGGAACCACACTACCTGCTGACAACAGACGGGAAGCGTCCATCAAGGAGCTGGACTGGCCTCTACGACAAGAATCTCCTTTGCGGCGACTGCGATCGAACGATTGGTGTGTTTGACCAGTATGCGAGCGAGCTGTTGCTGCCGTGGCCGACAAGGGACGCTTTGCTCCGGGAATCCGATGGGCTAATCGCTAAGGGCGGCGATACTCACTACGCGGGGTACAAGCTGTTTCCCGATGTGAACAAACTCCAACGTTTCGCCGCGTCGCTCATTTGGAGAGCCGCCAATAGCGGTAGGAAGGAGTTTGAGATTGCGCCGCGTAACTCATTCGTGCGGAAGGCAGAAATGCTCCTACACACAGGTGACCCAGGTCACTACCTTGGAGTATTTGCGCGTCGACTCGATAACCGGATGCTAGGCCGGTTTGTGGCTCGCCCCGTCCATCAAGAAGGCGATTTTGGAGAAAGTTTTGAATTCTGCATGTCGGGGGTGATGGTGAGCATCATGGAGGATCCTCCCCCTGGGATGTCGCCAATTGTTCTGGGAACGGCAGACGAGTGGTGGGTCAAATTTGAGGCCTTTTGGGGGAGTCTCTACGAGCTGGCAATGCGAGATGCGCAGGAGTCGGCGCACAAGATTCCTGGACGCAAGGCAAAGAATGGGTAGAGATGCCGGCTATTCAGGTACACCGCTGCCGCAGAAGCTGGGGCTCAAGGACGGACAGAGGGTGCTGTTCATTGCGCTGCCGCCCGAGCTCAACGGGTTGCGCGTCTCGCGGCATTTCATCGAGATGGCGCAGGCGGGGTGGGAGACGTGGCAGGACGGTGATCCGGGCTATGATTTCGTCCACGGATTTACGACGTCGCGGGCGGTGCTGGAACACAATGCGAAGCCGCTGATGGAAGCGATCGCGCGCGACGGGACGATCTGGATCTCGTGGCCGAAGAAGGCGAGCAAGGTCGCGACCGACATCACCGAGGATGTGATCCGCGAAGTGGTTTTGCCGATCGGGCTGGTCGATGTAAAGGTGGCGGCGGTCAGCGACATCTGGTCGGGGTTGAAACTGGTGATCCGCAAGGAGTTGAGATGATCAAGGGGCTTGGCGCGGCAATGGTCGTGGCGCTGGTACTGACGGGCGCGGCCATTGCCGGTTCGCCCACAGCGGCGCAGAAGGCGGAATTCTACGAGGCGTGCGCAAAGCGCAGCGATGCGGCTCTGTGCAAATGCAAGGCGGAGTTTGCGACCAAGACGCTGGACGAGCGAATGATGGGCTATGTCATAGGGGCGATGGCGAGCAACACTCCGGCGCCCGCGGATATCAATGATCGTTGGAACGATTACATTGTCGGGTCAACTCGGACCTGCGGCTCGGGAATATAAGAGAAATGGTCGAACTGCTGCTCCCCAAAGACTCCCGGATCAAGACCGGCAAGACCTGGCCGAAACCGGCGGGCGCGACCCGGCTACGCGAATACCGGGTCTATCGCTATGACCCCGACACCGAAGCCAACCCGCGTCTCGACACCTATTTCGTCGACCTCGACGATTGCGGGCCGATGGTGCTGGACGCGCTGCTCTGGATCAAGAACAATATCGACCCGACGCTGACGCTGCGCCGCTCCTGCCGCGAGGGGGTGTGCGGCTCTTGCGCCATGAATATCGACGGGCTCAACACGCTCGCCTGCACCAAGGCCGTCGATGAGATCAACGGGCCGGTCGAAGTCTATCCCTTGCCGCACTTGCCCGTGGTCAAGGACCTCGTCCCCGACCTCTCGGCCTTTTACGCGCAACACCGCTCGATCGAGCCGTGGCTCAAGACCACGACGCCGGCGCCGGCCACCGAATGGCTGCAAACGCGGCCGGACCGCGAAAAGCTCGACGGGCTCTATGAATGCATCCTTTGCGCCTGCTGCTCGACCTCGTGCCCCAGCTATTGGTGGAACGGGGAGAAGTATCTGGGGCCCGCCATCCTCTTGCAGGCCTACCGATGGCTGATCGACAGCCGCGACCAGGCGCAGAGCGAGCGGCTCGACAACCTGGAAGACCCGTTCAAGCTCTATCGCTGCCACACCATCATGAACTGCTCGAAAACCTGTCCCAAGGGGCTCAACCCGGCCAAGGCGATCGCCAGCATCAAGAAGATGATGGTGGAGCGGCAGGTCGCCTAGGGCGTTCCGGGGCGCTTCGCGGAAAATGGCGTGCCACGGTGGCTGCGCCTACCCCCACCCTGCTCGCGAACGGACTTGGCTGTAGCCAAGTCCTTGCTCGCTTCCCTCCCCGCAAGGGGGAGGGTGTCCCGACTGCGAAATCGTGGCCGACTGCAAGTCACCACCCACCAGACGATTTCTCAAACTTCACCGGCAGAGCTGACGGCAGCATTGCATGGGTCCCCGAGATCGCCGCCGCGCGGCGTCCGAGATGACGGATCAGTGGGTTGCGCTTCGTTGCGGATTGGTCTTGGGTCAGGGAGCGAGAACCCCGGAGACACGACATGTTCGAAACCATCGCCGAGGTGTCCGATCCTTCGGTCGCGCGGGTGCTGACGGCGGCGCTCAAGGCGCACGGATTTCACCCGCTCGAAGGGGGAGAAAGCGGGCTTCCCGGCATGCCCGGCGTTTTCGCCCCGAAAGGGGTCGCCATTGCCGTTCCCGAAGAAGAAGCTCGTGACGCCAGAGTCCTTGCCGAGGCGTTGCTGAAGGAGATGACGGCGCGTTGACCGCCCGGGAGTCTTTGCGGCTGGAGGATGCCGGGCCGCAACTCCGCCACATTGGTTGGCGCTATAGGGGAAATGGGCAGTGCCGTTGTTGGACGCTTCGGCGGGTTTGCGCTATATGCCCCATCGATTTTTGCCAGAACAACGGCCCTCGGGCACGGAGCAGGCCAATGACGACTTGGAAACGCGCCAGCGTTTCAGTAGCTGCCATCGGGGCGCTGGCCCTTGTACTTGCCGGCTGCAGCACGGGCAGGGTGGCGACCCGAAACCTGGGTCAGCCGGAGCAATTGCAGCCGATCCAGGACGGAACGGTTGCAAGCGCGAACCTGCCGACCATTGGACAAAGCGGTCAGACGCAGACGGCGCAGCTCGATGCGCCGGCGACGCCCGATCAGATCAATCCCGCGCTGACCGGCCAGCCGGTGCTGGGCGGCCAGATCGGGGATCCGGTGCAGACCGCGAGCGCCGACGGCTCGTTCGTCACGCTCGACTCGGTGGGGGCGGTGCCCAATGCGCCGGGCCGCGATCTCTCGGGCGGGCTGACCATCGAAAAGCTCCTGGGCGGCTGGACCATCGTCTCGGGCGCCGAGCAGTGCAAGCTCAACCTCACCTATACGGCCAAGACCGGCACCAGCCGCTACCGTGCCTCGACGCCGGGCTGTCAGCTCAAGGGGCTCAATGTCGTGGCCTCGTGGCATTTGGCGGGCAGCCAGGTGCAGCTCTTCGACGAGAACGGCGATATGATCGCGGCGCTGATCCTTTCGGGCAACCGCTTCATCGGCACCCTGGCCGGCGGCCAGGGCATTTCCATGGTCGGTTGACCTTGGGTGGCTCGCGGAGGGGGTCCGCAGCCCATCCTGTCAGCAACGCCCTGAAAGCCCTGGTGGAGAAGGGGGCGCTCAGGCCGGATTCGCTGCAGGCGAATGCGGCCAGGGCGCTCGACCACATCGCCGCGGCGCTTGCCTCCCGCGAGGCGTCGCGCGGCTTCCTCGGCGACTTGCTGGTGAAGCGGCGGGCCATCCGCGGCGCGTATCTCGTGGGCGCGGTGGGACGCGGCAAGACGCTGCTGATGGACCTCTTCTTCTCGCAGGTCATGATCGAGGAGAAGCGCCGGGTGCACTTCCACGAGTTCATGGACGAGGTGCATGCGGCGATCGCCAAGTTCCGCAAATCGGCCAGGGCCAAGGCGGACAATGCCGATCCGGTGGCGGCGGCGGTCAAGCCGATCCTCGCTTCGACGCGGCTGCTCTGCCTCGACGAGTTCCAGGTCACCGACATCACCAATGCCATGCTGCTCGGCCGGCTGTTCGAAAAGCTGTTCGCCGGCGGGGTGGCGGTGGTGGCGACCTCGAACGTTGTGCCGGACGAGCTCTATGCGAACGGGCTCAACCGGCAGCTGTTTCTGCCATTCATCGCGCAGCTCAAGCGCGAAGTCGAGGTGGTGCCGCTGGACGGGCCGACCGATTACCGGCGGGAAAAGTTCGAGGGGCAGGAGGTCTGCCATTTCGGAGTGGGACCGGAGGTCGATGCGGCGATGGACCGGCTCTGGCTGCGGCTCACGGGGGGAGCGGCGGGCGAGCCCGAGGAATTCCACTCGCTCGGGCGGGTGATCCACGTGCCGCGGGCGGCGATGGGGGCGGCGCGGTTTTCCTGCGCCGATCTCTGCGAGAAGCCGCTGGGCGCGCGGGACTATCTGCGGCTCAGCCACGCCTACGAGACGCTGATGATCGACGGCGTGCCGCAATTCTCGCGCCACAGATCGGACGCGGCCAGGCGGTTCATCCTGCTGGTCGATACGCTCTACGACCGCGGGGTGAAGCTCAGCGCCAGCTTCGCGGTGCCGCTCGACCACCTCGGGCAGGACGAGCGGACCCGGTTCGAGTTCCAGCGCACCGTCTCGCGCCTCATCGAGATGCAGTCCGCCGATTATCTGAGCGCTCCGCACAAGGCGGAAGCGGTGGCGTAGCCGCGTGGACCGCAGCTAGCCGAAGGGCTCACTTGCGCCCCTTGGGGCATAGGGTTAATAGGGGCGCCAAATTCCAACCACAATCGGGGAAACGGGGCTCATGGCGCGCAGGAAGATCGCTCTCATCGGGGCGGGGCAGATTGGCGGAACTCTGGCGCATCTGGCGGCGCTCAAGGATCTGGGCGATGTGATCCTGTTCGATATCGTCGACGGCGTGCCGCAGGGCAAGGCGCTCGATCTCAGCCAGTCCGGCCCGGTGGAAGGGTTCGACGCCTCGATCAAGGGAACGTCCGAATATAGGGACATCGCCGGGGCGGACGTGGTGATCGTCACCGCGGGCGTGCCGCGCAAGCCCGGAATGAGCCGCGACGACCTGCTCGAGATCAACCTCAAGGTGATGGAGCAGGTCGGCGCCGGCATCGCCAAATACGCGCCCGACGCCTTCGTGATCTGCATCACCAACCCGCTCGACGCCATGGTCTGGGCGCTGCAGAAATTCTCGGGCCTGCCCTCCAACCGCGTGGTCGGCATGGCCGGCGTGCTCGATTCGGGCCGCTTCCGGCACTTCATCGCCGAAGAGCTCAATGTCTCGGTGGAAGACGTGACGGCGTTCGTGCTGGGCGGGCATGGCGACACCATGGTGCCGCTGCCGCGCTATTCGACGGTCGCCGGCATCCCGCTCACCGACATCGTCAAGATGGGCTGGATGAGCAAGGAAAAACTCGAAGCGAACATCCAGCGCACCCGCGACGGCGGGGCGGAGATCGTCGGGTTGCTGAAGACCGGCTCGGCCTTCTATGCGCCGGCGGCCTCGGCGATCGCGATGGCAGAAAGCTACCTCAAGGACAAGAAACGGCTGCTGCCGGCGGCCGCCTATCTCAAGGGCGAGTACGGGGTCAAGGGCACCGATGTCGGGGTGCCGGTGGTGATCGGCGCCGGCGGGGCGGAGAAGGTGGTCGAGATCTCGCTTTCGGGTTCCGAGCAGAGGGCCTTCGACAAATCGGTCGCGGCGGTCAACGGGCTGATCGAGGCCTGCAAGAAGATCGCGCCGAAACTGGCCTAGCGGCCTTTGAAGGCCGCCCGCTGAGCACCTGACGCGGATTTCTGCGCTTCCGGTGCTCACGTACACGAATGTACGCTGCGCTCCGGTTCTCGAAATCCGCGCCATCTGCCTCAGCGGGCAGCCTTCACAGTCCCGCCAGGTGCCCGAAGCAAGACGGTGAAAGGTAGACGATGAATATCCACGAACATCAGGCCAAGGCGCTGCTCGCGACCTATGGCCTGCCCATCGCCAAGGGCGTCGCCATCTTCAGCGCATCGGAGGCCGAGGCGGCGGCCAGGTCGCTGCCGGGGCCGCTTTATGTGGTCAAGAGTCAGATCCATGCCGGCGGACGCGGCAAGGGCAAGTTCAGGGAACTCCCGCCCGACGCCAAGGGCGGGGTGCGGCTGGCCAAGTCGATCGACGACGTCGCTGCCAATGCGCGGGAGATGCTGGGCCATACGCTGGTCACCAAGCAAACCGGCCCCAATGGCAAGCAGGTCAACCGGCTCTATATCGAGGACGGCGCCGACATCGCGCGCGAACTCTACTGCTCGCTCTTGGTCGACCGCGAAACCGGCAAGGTGAGCTTCGTCGTTTCCACCGAAGGCGGCATGGACATCGAGGCGGTGGCTCATGACACGCCGGAAAAGATCGTCTCGCTCGCCGTCGCCCCCTCGACCGGGGTGACCACCGGCGACGTCGAGAAGCTGGCGGATGCGCTGAAGCTGGAAGGGCCGGCGCGCACCGACGCCGGGCTGGTGTTCCCGGCGCTCTACCGGGCCTTCGTCGAAAAGGACATGAGCCTGCTCGAGGTCAACCCGCTGATTGTGATGGAGAACGGCCACCTGCGCGTGCTCGACGCCAAGGTCAGCTTCGACAACAACGCCATGTTCCGCCATCCCGAACTGGCCGGGCTGCGCGACCTCACCGAGGAGGACGAAAAGGAGATCGAGGCCTCCAGGTTCGACCTCGCCTACGTGGCGCTCGACGGCAATATCGGCTGCATGGTCAACGGCGCCGGGCTGGCCATGGCGACCATGGACATCATCAAGCTCTATGGCGAGGAGCCGGCGAACTTCCTCGACGTGGGCGGCGGCGCCAGCAAGGAGAAGGTGACCGCGGCCTTCAAGATCATCACCGCGGATCCCGCGGTGAAGGGCATCCTGGTCAACATCTTCGGCGGCATCATGCGCTGCGACGTGATCGCCGAGGGGGTGATCGCCGCGGTCAGGGAAGTCGGGCTCAAGGTGCCGCTGGTGGTGCGGCTCGAAGGCACGCGGGTCAAGGAAGGCAAGGCGATCCTCGACGCCTCCGGGCTCGACGTGATCTCGGCCGACGACCTCGACGACGCGGCGCAGAAGATCGTGGCGGCGATCAAGGGCCGCGGCTGATGCGTTGCGCTGTGTCTGCTCTTGTTCCGGTACCTCAGTCGCACATATACTGTGTAACTGTGTAGCGGAGAAGGCATATGGCAAAAAACATCACCCTGACCGTCGATGAAGATGTCCTCGACCGTGTCCGTGTCCTTGCGGCGACGCAGAAAACTACTGTCAACGCACTCGTGCGGCATCATCTGGAGCAACTCGCCAGCGACGGCGATCGTCTCGCCCGCGCCAAGCGGCAACTTCGAGAACTTAGCGAAAAATCGCGGGCCAGATTAGGACCCGACTATCGGTTCAACCGAGAGGAAATCTATGCCGAACGTGAGTTTCCTCGACACGAACATCCTGATCTACGCGGCGGCCGGAAAGCAAAGTGAGCCACGGAAATGGGCGATCTCGCATGATCTTCTCGCCGACCCCGGGGCCACGATATCGGCGCAGGTGCTTGCAGAATTCTATTTCAACGTTCTCAGGAAGGGCTACCTGAATGAGCACGATGCCGACCTCTGGCTGGACCGACTGTCGTTGATGCCGATCGTGAGCATCGATGGGGCGCTCGTGCTGGAGGGCGCAGTGGTTTCGCGCCGGTACCAGATATCATATTGGGACGGTGCGATTGTCGCGGCATCCAACCGTTGTGCCGCCACAGCACTGTACACCGAAGACCTGAACCACGGACAGCTCTACGGCGATGTGCACGCCGTCAATCCCTTCGTCGTAATCTGATCCATCCCGGGAAACCCAAAACCAATGTCCATTCTCGTCAATAAAGACACAAGGGTCCTGGTGCAGGGGCTGACCGGCAAGACCGGCACCTTCCACACCGAGCAGGCGCTGGCCTATTACGGCACCAGGATGGTGGGCGGCACGCACCCCAAGAAGGGCGGCGAGACCTGGACATCCGGAGTGGATGGCACCGCGCTGCCGATCTTTGCGAGCGTCGCCGAGGGCCAGGCAGCGACCGGGGCGAATGCCTCGGTGATCTATGTGCCGCCGGCAGGCGCGGCCGAGGCCATCATCGAGGCGATCGAGGCGGAAATCCCGTTGATCGTCTGCATCACGGAAGGCGTGCCGGTGCTCGACATGGTGCGGGTCAAGGCACGGCTCGAGAAGTCGAAATCGCGGCTGATCGGCCCCAACTGCCCGGGCGTGCTGACGCCGGAGGAATGCAAGATCGGCATCATGCCGGGCAACATCTTCTCCAAGGGTTCGGTGGGCATTGTTTCGCGCTCGGGCACGCTTACCTATGAGGCGGTGTTCCAGACCACCAATGCCGGCCTCGGCCAGACCACCGCGGTCGGGATCGGCGGCGACCCGGTCAAGGGCACCGAATTCATCGACGTGCTCGAGATGTTCCTCGGCGACGAGGCGACCAAATCGATCATCATGATCGGCGAGATCGGCGGTTCGGCGGAAGAGGATGCGGCGCAGTTCCTGATCGACGAAGCCAAGCGTGGACGCAGCAAGCCGATGGCAGGGTTCATTGCCGGGCTCACGGCGCCAAAAGGACGGACCATGGGTCATGCTGGCGCCGTAATTTCGGGCGGTAAGGGCGGGGCCGAAGACAAGATCGCCGCGATGGAAGCGGCGGGCATCAAAGTGTCGCGATCTCCCGCAAGGATTGGCGTTACACTTGCAGACGTTCTAAAAGACTAGCAGGCGGCAGACCAAGGACCGCGGCATGGAGCCGCCGCAGGCTTTTACAGGATACTAAGCATATGCGGGCATGCTCCGGCCCGCGCCAGATGACTGGATACCAGGCGGGGCAGAGGCAATCCCCGGCAGCTCAGAAGGATGGTGGGGCCGAACGCTCCGCAGCACGGACATGACCCGACAAGAAAAGAACGAACAGTTCTTGCTCTCCTCTTTCCTGTATGGCGGCAACGCCAGCTATATCGAAGATCTCTACGCCCGCTTCAAAACCGATCCCAGGAGCATCGACCCGACCTGGGCCAGCTATTTCGGCAAGCTCGAGGACACGGCCGCCGACGTGACCAAGAACGCCGAGGGGCCCTCCTGGCAGCGGAGCGACTGGCCGCAACCGGTCAACGGCGAGCTGGTCTCGGCGCTCGACGGCAATTGGGGCGACCTCAGCGAAATCACGGTCAAGACCGGCAAGGCCATGGCGCGGAAGGCCGGGGCCGAAGGCGCAGCGGCCCCGACACCGGTCGACGTGCTGCAGGCGACGCGCGATTCCATCCACGCCATCATGATGATCCGCGCCTACCGCATGCGCGGGCATCTGCACGCCGATCTCGATCCCCTGAGGCTCAAGGCGGAAGAGCCGGCGCCCGAGCTCGACCCGCAGAGCTACGGCTTCAGCGAAGCCGATTACGACCGCAAGGTCTTCATCGACAACTACCTCGGGCTGGAATTCGCCACCGTCCCGGAGATGCTGGCGATCCTCAGGCGCACCTACTGCTCGACCGTCGGGGTCGAGTTCATGCACATCTCCGATCCGGAAGCCAAGCAGTGGATCCAGGAACGCATGGAAGGCCCGGACAAGGAGATCAAATTCACTCCCGAGGGCAAACGCGCGATCCTCAGAAAGCTGGTCGAGGCCGAGGGCTTCGAGA
>JAUXUM010000173.1 GCA_030680995.1 Devosia sp. | reverse complement strand
AGTCGGAGCACAGATTCCGCCCGAGCAGATGGTGAAGGCCATGGAGACGATGTACGCCTATCGGGACGCACTAACCAAAGCTGGGGCGTTCGTCGCCATGGCGGGCCTCGCACGGACCTGAGACGCGAAAACGATCCGCATGGAAGACGGCGAGATGAAAGTCCACGACGGCCCCTATGCGGATACCCGCGGGCAGTTCGGCGGCTACTTCGTCATCGAAGCACCGATATGGACGCCGCGCTGAAATGGGCCACGCAATGCCCTGCCGCCTCGTGGGGACCGATTGAAGTCCGGCCGTTCGCCCATAGCTGACTCTTTTGTATCATTATAGTATCGGAGCATGGTGTTCCGACCTTCTCTGACGGGAGAACTCGATGCCGTGCCGGAGGCGATCTATGCCGCCTATGCCAAGGGCTGGGGCGAGATTGGCGAAACCGGCACGCCGCGACGCCGGTGACGCCTATGTCCCGCTCGAACTGCAGGATACCCACCTATGGGACGCTCGGCAGATCGGCACGGAGGAAACACTGCTGCGCGAGGCCAATGCCGGCGGTCCGAGCGGCCGCCATCAGATCGAGGCAGCGATCCAGTCCGTGCATGCGGCGCGCGGCCACCTGCTTGCTTCGGCTGGCCAGAATGCGGAGGCGCATGAGGCGTTGACCCTTGCCATAGGTCTTTCCGCCGACCCGGCTGCAAGGCGATATCTGCAGCGGAAGCAGGAGAGGCTGACGGACGGATAGACTTCCTCCGCCCATCGCTGTCGTCCCCTTGCTCCTCATCCCCCTTTCCGTTATAGCCACCGCCCATGAAGCGCCTGTCACCCCTGGAGGATGGGCGCGTGAGCTATGATGAACATGGCTTGCACCAACCCATGAATGGAACATTCAATGGCTGCTACCGAGCTCAAGGCTCAGGCGCGGACCGGAGTGGGCAAGGGGGCCGCTCGGGCACTGCGTCGTCAAGGTCTTATCCCCGCCGTCATCTACGGCGACAAGAAGCCTCCTGTCCCCGTCACCATCTCCTACAACGAGGCGATGAAGCGCATCTATGCGGGCGGCTTCCTCTCCCACGTCATCACCCTCGATGTCGACGGCGAGAAGCATCGGGTCATCCCGCGCGACTATCAGCTCGATCCGGTCAAGGATTTCCCGCTGCATGTCGACTTCCTGCGCATCGGCGCGGGCTCGCGCCTCAACGTCCAGGTGCATGTGACCTTCATCAATGAGGAGCAGAGCCCGGGCATCAAGCGCGGCGGCGTGCTCAACATCGTGCACCATACGCTGGACCTCAACTGCCCAGCCGACGCCATTCCCGACCACGTGACCATCGATCTCACCGGGCTGGACGTCGGTGACTCGATCCACATCGGCGCCGTGCAGCTACCGCCGGGCGTGCAGCCGCACACCCACGAGGCGGACCTGACCGTCGCCACTATCGTCGCCCCGTCGGGCATGCGGTCCGAGGAAGGCGAGGCCGGCGCCGCCGAGAGCGCGGCCGAAGGCGAAGCCAAGGAATAACCTCTGGTCGGGGCGGCCTCCCCGGCCGCCCCTGCCACAGGAGACCCTGCGATGCAGCTGCTTGTCGGCCTCGGCAATCCCGGGGAAAAGTATCGCAACAACCGGCACAATATCGGCTTCATGGCGGTCGACGCGATCACTCGCCGGCACGATTTCCCGCCCTTTCGCCAGAAGTTCGCCGGTCTCGTCTCGGAAGGCACGATCGGGGGCGAGAAGGTGCTGCTCCTCAAGCCGCAGACCTTCATGAACAATTCGGGTGAGAGCGTGCAAGCGGCAGCCGCCTTCTACAAGCTCGAGCCCGAGGCGATCACCGTCATCTACGACGAGATCGACCTTGCCTCCGGCAAGGTGAGGATCAAGCGCGGCGGCGGCAATGGCGGCCACAACGGGCTCCGTTCCATCGACCCGCGGATCGGCACCAACTATCGACGCGTCCGCCTCGGCATCGGCCACCCCGGCCACAAGGATCGCGTTGCAGGTCACGTGCTTTCCGATTTTCACAAGTCCGACGCCGAGTGGCTCGACCCGCTGCTCGACGCCATCGCCGACAACGCCGACCTTCTGCTGAAAAGCGACGACAGCGGCCTGATGAACAAGCTGGCCCATGCGGTCGGAGGAGATGGCGCCGAGCGGCCGCAGCGCTCTGCCCCAAGGGCCGAGAGCCATATCCACGCTGCCCGGCAGGCGGAGACAAAGGCCAAAGTGCCGGAAACTGGCCCGATGGCGGCGATGCTCAGAAAGCTCTTCGGCGACAGGAGCTGAGCAACTCTCTTTGTCGCGCTCGCGAACCGGCCGAAGTTTCCAACTTTGGCTGCTCACGCTCCACAGCATTGACATCCTCCCCCATCCGCACGATGTGGGGACAAGAATTTTCCGGAGACATTCATGGGTTTCAAAATGGGCATCGTCGGTCTGCCCAATGTGGGCAAATCGACGCTTTTCAACGCCCTGACGCGCACCGCCGCGGCGCAGGCGGCCAACTTCCCCTTCTGCACCATCGAGCCCAATATCGGCGAAGTGGCGGTCCCCGATGCGCGGCTCGAAGAGCTCGCCCGGATCGGCAAATCCGCCAACATCCTGCCCGCCCGCATGAGCTTCGTGGACATTGCCGGCCTCGTGAAGGGTGCCAGCAAGGGCGAGGGCTTGGGCAACCAGTTCCTCGCCAATATCCGCGAGTGCGACGCCATCGCCTACGTGCTGCGCTGCTTCGAGGACAGCAACATCATCCACGTCGCCAACAGCGTAGACCCGCTGGCCGACGCCGAGGTGGTCGAGACAGAGCTGATGCTGGCCGATCTCGAGAGCCTCGAGAAACGCCTGCCCGGCGTCGAGAAGAAGGCCAAGCAGGGCGACAAGGATGCCAAGCTGACGCTCGATCTCATCAACCGCGCCCTTGCCCTCCTGCGCGAGGGCAAGTCGGCCCGCCTGGTCCAGCGCAGCGCCGAGGAGGAGAAGGCGTTCTCCGAATTGCAACTGCTGACCAGCAAGCCGGCGCTCTATGTCTGCAACGTCGATGAAGCCTCGGCCGCCGATGGCAATGCCATGACCGGGGAAGTCGAGGCCTATGCCAAAGCACACAACGCCGCGGTGATCGTCATCTCGGCCGAGATCGAGAGCCAGCTTGCCCAGCTCCCCGAAGCCGAGCAAACCGAGTTCCTCGAGGCCCTCGGCCTGCACGAACCGGGCCTCAACCGGCTCATCCGCGAGGCTTACGCTCTGCTCGGGCTGCAGACCTATTTCACCGTCGGCCCCAAGGAGACCCGCGCCTGGACCATCCATAAGGGCGACCGGGCCCCGCAGGCTGCCGGTGTCATCCACTCCGATTTCGAGCGCGGCTTCATCCGGGCCCAGACCATCGCCTATGACGACTTCGTCTCTCTGGGCGGGGAGGTGGCGGCGAAGGAAGCCGGCAAGGCGCGCGACGAAGGCAAGGACTATGTGGTCAGGGACGGCGACGTCATGCTGTTCAAGTTCAACACCTAGCGCGAAGCGCTCCCTTTCTTGCGGGAGCATCCCGCACGACACAATCCAGCGGGGATAAATGAATCCTGTCACCGAGCATCGCCGCCACTACGAAGACCTCGCCCAGGGCGAGGTCGTCGACCTCGGCCACGTCACGGTGAGCAAAGAGATGGTCATCGCCTTTGCCTCCGAGTTCGATCCCTTCCCGTTCCACCTGGACGAGGAAGCGGCCAAGACTTCGCTGCTGGGAGGCCTCGCCGCCAGCGGCTGGCAGACCGCCGCGTTGACCTTGCGCATGCTGACCGACAGCTTTCTCAGCACCATCGCCTCGATGGGCGGCCTCGGCTTCTCAGATCTCAAATGGCGCAAGCCCGTGATGGTCGGAGACACCATCGGCGGCACGGTGACCATCGCGGCGCTGCGCCGTTCCAAACACCGCCCGGAGCGCGGCATCGTCACGCTGGACTTCGACATCCGCAACCAGAAGGCCGAGCCGGTGATGTCGATGCGGCTTGCCAATCTCGTCGAGTTGCGCGACCCGTCGATCCCGCTGACCGAGGCCGCCGTATGACCCGCTGGTTCGAGGACATTGTCGTCGACGACGCCTTCCCGCTGGGAAGCCACACATTCACCGCCGAGGAGATCATCCGCTTCGGCACGCTCTATGACCCGCAATACTTCCATGTCGATCCCGAAGCGGCCAGGCACAGCCATTTCGGCGGGCTGGTGGCGAGCGGCTGGCACACGGTGAGCGTGGGCCACCGCAAGATGGTCGACGCGCTCTTTGCCGAGGAAGAGCGGCTGCGCGCCCTCGGCCAGGAACCCGGCGTCTCGGGCCCCTCCCCCGGTGTCAACAAGATGGACTTCAAGGCCCCGGTGCGCCCCGGCGACACCGTCACCTATACCCTCACGGTGACCGGCAAGCGCCCGTCCAACTCCATCCCCGGTTGGGGCCTGCTGTTCAACACCCTCGATGCCGTCAACCAGAACGGCGAACTGGTCTATCATGCCGAGTTGGTCGGGTTCTCCAAGCTGCGCGACTTTCGGACGCCGGTGCGGCTGCGGCTGCTTATGGCGTTGACCAGGGTGCCCGGATTGAGGAAATTGCTGCAGCCCTCGCGCTGACCCGAAACTCCTAAGGATGCCCATGCGCTCGCTCGCCCTTTCCACGCTGCTGCTGCTGGTTTCCACCGGCGCCGTCTTCGCCCAGGCAAGCCCGGCCGAGGGCAACTGGGCCTGCCGGGCCAATATCGACGGCACCAAGGCCGGTATTCTCACCATTTTCGCCGGCAGCTACGGCTACGCCTCGGCCAATTTCGGCTCCGCCGCCTCGGGCACCGGCAACGTGCAGTTGGCGACCGACGGCGCCACCTTCCTCGACGGCAATCTGATCGCCAATGCCGGCATCCAGGTGGCGCTTTTGAGCTTCGACGATCAGGGCCGGGACGTCCTGACCCTGTTCACGCCGGAAAAACCGATCCTTACCTGTAGGCCGCGCTAGGTTGACGATTGGGCTCTCCGGCGCTTGACAATCCCGCTTCCGGACAGGAGGTCTCGCCGGCAAATGATCTGACAGTCGCGGCGGACGCCCGACCATTGCCTTTCCGTGCCTTGCACGCGGCGAGTCGCAAGCCAAAGGGCTGAAGGAGTCATAGAAAATCACACTTCTAACGTGACCATCCAACATTCTTCAACGCATCCCAACTCAAGCCAAGGCCAAAAAACTCTCCGCCTGCGCCTGAGTTACAATACTTGAGATGCGTCAACTGGTTGCTAAGGACAACGCAACGCTTATTGCGGCGCGCGCACAAAACGCTTACCTGTTCCTGGTGAATCGCAAGAGCAGACCACGAACAACTGCTGACTCGCACATAGAACCTCGCGCTCAGTGTCCTTCGAAATCGATCAGCTTGAACACCTCGACGCCCATATGCCGAAGCTTTTCGGCTCCGCCCAGATCGAAGAGATCGATGACGAAGCCCGCATGCTCAACCGTCGCGCCGGTGCGGCGCATGAGGTTGACGGCGGCGAGTGCCGTACCACCGGTGGCGACAAGGTCGTCGACCAACAGCACCTTGTCGCCCGCCCCCAGTACATCGGCATGGATCTCGATGGTGTCGACGCCGTATTCGAGCGCGTAGTTCTCGCCCAGCGTCTGGCCCGGGAGCTTGCCCTTCTTGCGGATGGGCACAAACCCCACGCCCATGGCGATGGCGACGCCCGAGCCGAAGATGAAGCCGCGCGCCTCGATGCCGGCCACATGGGTGATGCCCTTGTCGCGATGCGCCGCAGCCAGCCGCTCGACGCTCTCGCGAAACCCCGCGGGATGCTCGATCAGCGTGGTGATGTCGCGGAAGAGGATGCCCTTCTTGGGATAGTCCGGAATGGAACGGACAAGGGCCTTGAGGTCGAGCATGGAGGCTCCCAAAAGTGAGAAGCGAAAAGCGAGTAGGCAGCTAGGCATAGCAAAGACGGGCGCAGGCGTAACCCCTGCCCCATTCGCTGTTCGCTACCTCAGCTTCTTGCCGCCGCCTACCAGCCGCCTCGCCGCGACCCCGGCCCTGTAGGCGATCGCGAGCACGGCTTCGCTCGCATCTGCCCGCATTTTGGGGGTGATCAGGTGCGGCGCGGCCTTTATGCCGGCCCGCACCGCCGGATGGCGGGCAATAGTGGCGGCAACGCCGGCCGCGGTGAGTGCTATGCGTAGAACCGACATCCTTTGCTCCGCGTTGGCGCCTGATTCGATATTGGGCGGTTTGGCCGCGAACGCAAGAGAAGACATCTGGATGCGGCAGCGTGATGGCGAAGCGGCATTTGCCAGCTTCACCCGCAATCGGCCGCCCGCCGCCCTAGGGGCCCGGCCCCAAAGCCCCGGCGGGAGGGATTGCCGGCCGGGCGAGGCCCGACCCCGTCAGACCTCAGTGCTCCACCCGGCTCCAGAGCTTCTGCTTGACCAGCCACATCAGCCCGGCAAAGAGCACGAGGAAAAGAATAACCTTGAAGCCGGTCTCCTTGCGCTCGATCAGGTGCGGCTCCGCCACCCACATCAGGAAAGCCGACACGTCGCGGGCATACTGTTCCGCGGTCTGCGGAAAGCCCTCCCCCTCATAGGTTACCTGCCCATCCTGCAGCGGCGGCGCCATGCCGATGGCGTAGCCGGGGAAGACCTCGTTGTAATACTTGTCCTCGGGGAAATCCTCGGTGCCGGCCGGGGCCTCGTCGTGATAGCCGGTCAGGAGCGCGTGGATGTAGTCGGGTCCGCCTTCCGAATAGCCGGTAAAGTAGTTGAGAATCCACCAGGGAAAGGGCTGCGTCGTGCCGCGCGCCTTGGCGATGACCGAGAAATCGGGCGGCAGCGCCCCGCCATTGGCCTCGCGCGCTTCGCGCTCGCTGGCGAAGGGCGCGGGCCAGTGATCGGCCGCGACGCCGGGACGCACCCCGTCTACGGCATCGGAGTCGGCAATCTCGTATTCGGCGGCAAGGGCCTTGACCTGAGCTTCCGAGAAGACCGGCCCGCCTTGCTCGGAGAGGTTGCGGAAGGCGAGCAACCGGGCGGAATGGCAGCTGGCGCAGACCTCGCGGAAGACCTGGAAGCCGCGCTGCAGCTGGTGCTCGTCATAGGTACCGAAGATGCCGGCGAAGCTCCAGGGCTGCTTCTGGATCTCGACCCCGTGCTTCGCTTCCTGGGCCAGGACCGGCGACGCCACGAATACGAGCGCCGCCAGGGCGGCAGCAAAAATGCTCTTATTTTTGATCATCTTGTGCGGTCCTGATGGGTCAATGCGACTTGCTGGCCAGCGCGGCGTCGGCCCCGCTGGCCGAAGCGGGCTGCGTCAGCACGGCCTCGGAAATGCTCGTCGGGAGCGGCCTCGGCGTTTCAAGCCGCCCGAGCAGCGGCAGAATGATAAGGAAATAGGCGAAGTAATAGCCGGTCGCGAACTTGGCGAGCAGCACGTAGACGTCCTCGGCGGGTGCCGCCCCGAGATAGGCGAGCAAAATGAAGTTGACCACGAACAGCCAGTAGAAGGGCTTGAACAGCGGCCGGAAATTGCCCGAACGCACCTTGGACCTATCGAGCCAGGGCACAAAGAACAGGATCATGATCGACCCGGCGAAGAAGATGACGCCACCAAGCTTGCTGTCGATGAACAGGATGTTGAAGTCGATGGCGCGCAGGATCGCGT
>JAUXUM010000164.1 GCA_030680995.1 Devosia sp. | reverse complement strand
CGCTGCATCTGGACGGGGACGAACTGAAGCTCAACGCGGTCGCCATCGATGGGCTGCCGCTGGCGCTCACGGCCTACGCCGCCACGCCCACCCTGCTCACTATCACCGAGCCGCCGCATCGCCGCTTCGTCCTCGAAACCGAGGTCACGCTGGAGCCGGAAAAGAACGTGCGGCTGATGGGTCTCTACCGCTCCGGCGGCACCTGGTGCACGCAGTGCGAGCCCGAAGGGTTCCGCCGCATCGCCTACTGCCTGGACCGGCCGGACGTGCTGGCGACCTTCCGGGTGCGGATGGCGGCGCACCCGGAACTCGCGCCGGTGCTGCTCGCCAACGGCAATCTGGTGGAACAGGGTGAAACCGGCGACGGGATGCACTACGCCGTCTGGGACGATCCCTTCCCCAAGCCCGCCTATCTCTTCGCCATGGTGGCCGGCGATCTCGGCTCGATCCATGACAGCTTCACCACCGCCTCGGGACGCAAGGTGGCGCTCGGCATCTATTGCGAGCACGGCAAGGAGGAGGAATGCCTCTATGCCATGGATTCGCTCAAGCGCGCCATGGCCTGGGACGAGCGCCGCTTCGACCGCGAATACGATCTCGACGTGTTCAACATCGTCGCCGTCTCCGATTTCAATTTCGGTGCGATGGAGAACAAGGGGCTCAACATCTTCAACGACAAGCTGGTGTTCGCCAAACCGGAGAGCGCCACCGACGCCGACTATGCCAGCATCGAGGGCGTCATCGCGCACGAGTATTTCCATAATTGGACCGGCAACAGAATCACTTGCCGCGACTGGTTCCAGCTCTGCCTCAAGGAAGGACTGACGGTCTATCGCGACCAGGAGTTCACCATGGACGAGCGCTCGCGCCCGGTGGCGCGGATCGAGGACGTGCGCACGCTGCGCGCCGTCCAGTTCCCCGAGGACGGGGGGCCGCTCGCCCATCCGGCACGGCCAGATCAGTACCGCGAGATCAACAACTTCTATACGGCGACGGTCTACGAGAAGGGCGCCGAGATCGTCCGCATGCTGGCGACGCTTCTTGGGGAGGCCGGCTTCCGCAAGGGCATGGATCTCTATTTCGAGCGCCACGACGGCGAGGCGACCACCATCGAGGCCTTCCTCAAGGTGTTCGAGGATGCCAACCAGGTGGACCTTTCCCAGTTCGGCAAATGGTACCTGCAGGCGGGGACGCCGGAGGTCACGGTCGCCGACAGCTTCGATCCCGAGTCGCGGACATACGAGCTGACGCTCACGCAGAGCACTGCGCCGACGCCCAACCAGCCCGGCAAGGAACCGATGGTGCTGCCGGTCAAGTTCGGGCTGATCGGCCCCAATGGCAGCCCGATGACGTGGGAAAAGGTGGCCGGCGGCGACGTGCGCGACGATCTGATCGTCATGGACACAGCAAGCGCGAGGCTGCGTTTCGAAGGCGTCCCCAGCCGCCCCGTGCCGTCGCTGTTCCGGCAGTTCTCGGCGCCGGTCAAGATCGTCTCCAACGCCACCGAGGAGGATCGCCTCTTCCTCGCCCGTCACGACACCGACCCCTTCA
>JAUXUM010000163.1 GCA_030680995.1 Devosia sp. | reverse complement strand
GTGCAGCCGTCGCGCCGCCCCAAGGACGGCCGCTACGGGGAGAACCCCAACCGGCTGCAGCACTATTACCAGTTCCAGGTGATCCTGAAGCCCTCGCCCGACAATATCCAGGACCTCTATCTGCAGTCGCTCGCGGCCATCGGGCTCGACAGCAGGCTCCACGACATCCGCTTCGTCGAGGACGACTGGGAGAACCCCACGCTCGGCGCCTGGGGGCTGGGCTGGGAGTGCTGGTGCGACGGCATGGAGGTGAGCCAGTTCACCTATTTCCAGCAGGTCGCCGGCTTCGAGTGCAGCCCGGTCTCGGGGGAGATCACCTACGGGCTCGAGCGCCTCGCCATGTATGTGCAGGGCGTCGAAAACGTCTACGATCTCAACTTCAACGGCGGCGGCGGGAACTCGAAGGTCACCTATGGCGATGTCTTCCTGCAGAACGAGCAGGAATCCTCGAAGTACAATTTCGAGGCCGCCGATACCGACATCCTCTTTCGTCACTTCGCCGACGCCGAGGCCGAGTGTCAGGCGGTGCTTTCCGCCAGCCTCGCCGATGGCCGCCACACCATGGCGATCCCGGCTTACGAGCAGGTCTTGAAGGCCGCTCACACCTTCAACCTGCTCGATGCCCGCGGCGTCATCTCGGTCACCGAACGGCAGAGCTACATCCTCAGAATCCGCGAACTGGCCAAGGCCTGCGGCGGCGCCTGGCTGCAGACGGCGGGCGGCGGCGCGGGTTAGCCGAGCCCAGGCCGGCGCCATTTTCCAATTACGGCGCCTGTCCGTGTCTGGCTAGTTCCGCTGCCGTCCAACGCGGCGGGAGGCAGGGCAAACCCAGATGGACAATGTTTCCGGGCGCTCGCCGAAACGCGGGCCGAGCTTGCCCTCGCCGACAAGACCGGCAAGAATGCGCGGAAGAACTAGGCGACCACGAATCCGCCGATGAGGCCGATGAGTGCGCCTCCGACCGTCCCGATCAGGATGATCGGCGTATAGGCCCCGGCGACTATGGCGTTGGAGATACTGATCAGCAATCCGACGACCGCCCCGGTGCCCCACATCGGCAGGGGCAGCGCGACGAGCGGTACCAGGAACCCGACGGCGAAGCGGCCGGTGAACGCGCCCAGATAAGCAATCGTCCGATTTTCCAATCGCATCGGCAGCATCATGCCCACCGATACCGCTCCGAAGACGAGGCCCGCGAGCGCGCCATAGGCGATCGGCGACATGCTTACCCTTCTCCATTGTTGTTTTTGGTTTGTTCCGATGAACGATCGGCGTCAAGCCCCCCGGCCGACCTATTCACAGGAGCCTGCGGCGGGCCTATCGTTCCGGACGAATCCGGCGAGACGAAATGAAGGTTCCGCGCACCCGCAAGCAATCGGCCCCGCGCAATGTCGCAGCCAAGGCGTTGCGCCAGGGGCAGTTCCAGCCCAAGGTCGAAAAGGCGCCCAAGATCTACAGCCGCAAGCCAAGCACAAGGACGTTCCGCCGCCCGAAGAAAACGAGGATTCCGACGTGGGGGACGGGTGAACGGCCGTCGTATGTAACTCGTATTCGGTTAATCATGGCGCGTAAAGGTCAATTAGCCGAAAAGGAGTTACACACGGATGTGCGCAGACCGGGACCCGTTCACCGGCAGTTCGCTTCGTCTGGGCCAGTTGAACTCCCTGACCCGCAATGCCAATCTCGCTTGGCCCGCTTGGGGGACAGCGTCATCTAAGGAGACCCAATCATGACTGGCTTGATCATCCTGGCGATCGTTGTCGCCGCCGCCGGCTTCGTCATCTTTTTGTACAACGATCTGGTCAAGAAGCGGCAGCTGGTCGAGGAGGGCTGGTCAGGCATCGACGTGCAGCTCAAGCGCCGCACCGATCTGATCCCCAACCTGCTCGAAACGGTCAAAGGCTATATGGGCCATGAGCGCGAGACGCTCGAGGCGGTTACCAACGCCCGCGCCGCCGCGACAGCCGGCGCCAATGCGGGGCCGGAGGAGCGCGCCAGGCTCGAAGGGGCGCTCTCGGGTGCCTTGGGCCGGCTCATCGCTATCGCCGAGGCCTATCCCGACCTCAAGGCCAACACGACCTTTCTCGAGTTCCAGGGCGCGCTGCAGACGGTCGAGGACGAGATCCAGATGTCACGCCGCTATTACAACGGCGCAGTGCGCGATCTGAACACCGCCGTCGAGTCGTTCCCCTCCAACGTCGTCGCCAACGCCTTCAAGTTCGAGAAGGCCGAGTATTTCGAGCTTGGGAACGAGGCCGACCGGGCCGTGCCCAACGTGAAGTTCTGATCTCTCCGCGCTCTCTCGTCGAGGATTCAATGGCGCATTCGACCCCCACCCCTGTCCCCTCCCCGCAAGGGGGAGGGAGACCTTCCCAAGCTGCCGTCGCAGCCTCGCGCCATGAGGTTTCGGCTCTATCGCCTCCCTGCCCATTGCGGGGAGAGATCAAGGGTGGGGGGCGGGTCGCGCCAATGTTGAAGATGCTGCTCCTGGCGGTGCTGGGCTTCCTTTTCCTCGCCTTCCCGGCTCTCGCCGAGGAGACGATCAATTCCTTCTCGTCCAATGTGACGCTGCGAACCGACGGGTCGGTCGACGTCACCGAGATCATCGAGGTCAACGCCGAGGGCAATCGCATCAGGCGCGGCATCTTCCGCGACATTCCCACCCTGTTGGTCAACGAGGATAATTCGCGCCTGCGCTCCAGCCTGGAGGTGATCTCGGTCGAGCGCGACGGCCGGCCTGAGCCCTATGCGATCGAGAGCCTGGGCGGCGGTTACCAGCGCATCCGCATCGGCGATGCCGACGTCTTCCTCCAATACGGCACGCATCGCTACACCATCCGCTACACCATGACCCGGATGGGCCGGCTGTTCGAGGACCACGACGAGCTCTACTGGAACGCCACCGGCAATTACTGGGAGTTCCCCATACTCGCCGCCGTGGCGACCGTCAGGCTGCCGGCGGGCGCAGTGATTTCGGATCTCCGCGGCTACACCGGCGCGGTCGGCTCCACCGAACAAGCTGTCACCGTCACTAGAAGCTCGGACAATGCAGCCACCTTCCGCGTTAACCGCATGCTTGCCCCTGGCGAGGGCATGACCGTGGCTGCCGCCTTTCAAAAGGGCCTTCTCACTGAGCCGCAGGGGCTCCAGCGACTGATCTGGTGGCTCTCCGACCACCGCGACTTGGTGCTCCCCGCTACAGCCGCTCTCCTGGTGCTGCTCTATTACGCGCTCGCCTGGGGCGCGGTCGGACGGGACCCCGAAAAGGGCACGATTATCCCTCTCTTTCATGCGCCCAAGGGTTTCTCGCCCGCTCTGGTCCACTACGTGCACCGCATGGGCTGGGACAAGAACGGCTGGACCGCCTTCACCGCCTCGATCTTCGATCTGGGCGTCAAGGGGCTGGTGAGCATCGACAATGCAGGCAAGACGCTCAAAGTCACAGTGACGGAAGAGGAACCGAAGGAAACGCTGCCGCCGGGCGAGCGGGTGATCTTCGATTATCTCAAGGACAAGGGCTCGGTCGTGGTCAACACCACCAACGGACCCCAGCTTAACGCGAAGCGCGGCGAGTTCATCCAGACCCTCGAAACCGAGAACCGTCAGGTCTATTTCAGGCATAATCTCGGCTACGTGTTGCTGGGCGTCGCCTTCTCGCTGCTTTGCCTCGGTGCGCTGGTGCTGACCGGGGTGCTCGAACCGCTGTTTCTCATCGTCGCCATTGTCGGCGGCATCGCCATCGGGCTGTTCACCACCGTTGCCCGCAACATCTGGGCCGGCAATCTGTTCTCGAGATTCGTCATCATCGTGTGGCTATTCATCGTCGGCAGTAACCTTGTCGGCGGAGCCGCCGGCCTCTTCTCCTCGTTCAGCATCGACAACGCGCTGCTGGCAGCGGTTTCCATCGTCATCATCAACGTGGCTTTCGGCATCCTGATGCGGGCGCCTACGGTGCAGGGCCGCAAAGTCATGGATCAGATCGACGGCTTCAAGATGTATCTCGAAACCGCCGAAAAGAACCGGCTCAACATGGTGGGCGAGCCGCCCATGACGGTCGAGCGGTTCGAGCGCATCCTGCCCTTCGCCATCGCGCTAGGCGTCGAAAAGCCGTGGTCGGAGCATTTCGAGGGCGAGCTTGCACGGCATGCGGTGGCCGATGCCCCCGGCGACAGCTACTCGCCCTCCTGGTATCGGGGCCGCGACTGGTCCACGTCCAGCGGAGGCTTCTCCAGGACAGTCTCGACCGTCGCAACGGGCATGAGCGCGGCGATGATCGCCGCACAGCCTGTCTCCTCGTCTTCTTCCGGCTTCTCCAGCGGCGGAGGCGGCGGCGGCAGTTCCGGCGGCGGTGGCGGCGGCGGTGGCGGCGGCGGCTGGTGACAAAAGGTTCCGCAGGGAAATGCCCCGCCACAGCCTGCGATGGCTTCATATCCGCACGCCAGCCTACGGCAATGATGCTTTGCAACTTGCGATTCGGCGCGCGAACCGCATGCTCATTCTCATGCGCTCCGAATCGCCCATCGCCGAAATCCCGAGCGGACCCGACCTCATCTATGAGCGGGCGGCGATCAAGCGCGGACACCGGATCGTCGCCGGTGTCGACGAGGCCGGGCGCGGGCCGCTGGCCGGGCCGGTGGTGGTGGCGGCGGTGATTCTCAACCACCGCAGGGTGCCGGCGGGGCTCGACGATTCCAAGAAGCTGACGCCGGCGTTCCGCGAGGAACTGCACGAGAGGCTGATGGCCACGGCGACGGTGTCGATCGCGGTGGCGCCGCCTGCGGTGATCGCGCGGCTCAACATCCTGCAGGCAACGCTGTGGGCGATGCGGCAGGCCGTGCTCGGCCTCAACCTCAGGCCGGACCACGTGCTGGTCGACGGCAACATCGTGCCCAAGGACCTGCCCTGCGGCGGCGAAGCGGTGATCGGCGGCGACGGGCGCAGCGTTTCGATCGCGGCGGCCTCGGTCATCGCCAAGGTGACGCGCGACCGCATGTGCCAGATCATGCATTGCGACGAACCGCAATTCGGGTTCGACAGCCACAAGGGCTACGGAGCGCCGAAGCACCTTGCCGCGCTCGCCGAACATGGACCCGGCCGGCACCACCGCATGGATTTCGCGCCCTGCGCCGAGGCAGCGCGGGTGCGGGCGGGGTAGCTGGAACGCCAAACGTTGCGGCATAGATCGCGCCTACCCCATCGGCCGTCATCCTCGGGGGAGCGACAGCGACACCCGAGGACCCAGACTTCGCACGATGCAAGTCGTGCACAAGGTTTCCCCTCGCGCCGCCGACGCGGCGCGGCTGGGTCCTCGGCACGCGCTTCGCGCGGCCAAGGATGACGGTCCGCGGGAGCAGAGAAGATGTGCCCAACCGCGCGATCATCTGGCCCACGAGAACGCCGCTGCTCGGTCGGTCGCCGGGATGACGGTCCGTCGGTGGGGCGGCGCGGGTGCGTGCCGGCTTAGGGTTTCAGTAACCTCAGCGCTTAAATTCCCTTTAACCCTAACAGGTTACAAAGCACATCGTTAGTGCTGCGTAGGGTTTTGAGTATGTTGCGTACCGCGCGTCAGGCGGCCCAGTCGGCCGTCGCGGAGGGGACCGGGCTCCCCATCGATACCATCCTTGTGGGCGATTGCATCAAGCACATGAACGCCTTGCCGGCCGGCTCGGTAGACCTGGTCTTCGCGGACCCTCCATACAACCTGCAGCTCGAGCAGGGACTGACGCGGCCCGACCAGTCGCGGGTCGACGCCGTCGACGACGACTGGGACAAATTCGAGAGCTTCGCCCATTACGATGTGTTCACGCGCGCCTGGCTCACCGCCGCGCGCCGGATTCTCAAGCCCGACGGGGCGCTCTGGGTGATCGGCTCCTACCACAACATCTTCCGGGTCGGCGCGACCCTGCAGGACCTCGACTACTGGATCCTCAACGACGTGGTATGGCGCAAGGCCAACCCGATGCCGAATTTCCGCGGCACCCGCTTCACCAACGCGCATGAGACGCTGATCTGGGCAGGCCGCAGCCGCAAGAGCCGGGTGACGTTCAACTACGAGGCGCTCAAGCTGAGCAATGACGATACGCAGATGCGCAGCGACTGGCTGTTCCCGATCTGCACCGGGGCCGAGCGGCTCAAGGACAACGACGACGGCAAGGTGCACCCGACGCAAAAGCCGGAGGCGCTGCTCTACCGGGTGCTGAGCGCGACGACCAAGCCCGGCGACGTGGTGCTGGACCCATTCTTCGGCACCGGCACCACCGGCGCGGTGGCGCGCAAGCTCGGCCGGCGCTTCATCGGGATTGAGCGAGAGGACATCTATGTCGCGGCGGCGCTCAAGCGTATCGCCGCCATCAAGCCCCTGAGCGCAGCCACGATCGAAACCACGGTGCCCAAGCGCGCCGCGCCGCGCATCGCCTTCGGCTCGCTGGTCGAGATGGGGCTGATCCCCCCGGGTACGGTGCTGGTCGACGATCGCAAACACCATGCAGCGCTGGTGCGTGCGGACGGCTCGCTGGCCTCGGGCCCGCATTCGGGATCCATCCACCGGGTCGGCGCGCTGGTGCAGGGCGCCGAGGCCTGCAACGGCTGGACCTTCTGGCACACCGAACACGAGGGGGGACTCGCCCCCATCGACAATTTCCGCGCCGACATGCGGGCGCGGATGCAACGCCTTTCCGCCTGACCTCCAAAACTTCAGGCCTAGCAAGGACCGCCGGCCTTCGGGCCGGCGGTTCGGTTTTGCAGGCAACTCGATGTTCCGGCTCTCCCCTCCCTCCCCCATGTGGGGAGGGAGGCGACCCGCAGGGGCGCCGGGTGGGGGTCAAGTGTTCCGATAGTGGCTCACCCCCACCCGTCTCGGCTTTGCCGAGCCACCCTCCCCACAAGGGGGAGGGAGGGGCTGACAGCATACGCCCCGCCTATTGCGATCTCACCGAGGTAGCCCCGCCATCGCCAGCACCTTGCGGAAGACGCTGGGCAGCGCTTCGGCGTCGAGTTCGCGCGGATCGGCCCACCAGCCGGAAGCAAGCGATGTGGGATCGGCGATCGTGGCCGACCAGATTTCGAGTTCCAGCCGGAAATGGGTGAAGACGTGGACCACCTGGCCGCGGTGACGCCACTCGGCTTGGACGGGAAAGGCCGGGTCGCCGCGCGCGCTGGTCCAGGGCGAGACGGGGGTTTCGGTCATCTGCGCCAAAAGCCCTTTTTCGGCGCGGGTTTGCAGGTAGACCTCGCCATCGGCGTCGAGCATGACGAAGGCATGGCCGTAGCGGGTGGGGCGTTCGGCCTTTTCCGGCTTCACCGGATAGGCCAGCGGGTTGCCGCGCGCGCCGAGACAGCCCGGTCGCAATGGGCACAGCATGCAACGCGCAACCCGCGGGGTGCAGATCGTGGCGCCCAGATCCATCAGCGCCTGGGCAAAGTCTCCGGCGCGCATCGGCACCGAGTCCTGCACGGCCGAGCGGATCCTGTCCTTGGCCTCGCGCACCGGCACCTCGAGCACAAGATAGCGGGCCAGCACGCGATCGACATTGCCGTCGACCACCGCGACAGGCTCATCATTGGCGATGGCGGCGATGGCGGCCCCGGTATAGGCGCCGATGCCCGGAAGGGTCACCAGTTCCGCAGCAGTTTTCGGGAAATGTCCGCCGAACTTCTCGGCCACGGCGCGGGCGCAGGCGTGCAGGTTGCGGGCGCGGGCATAGTAGCCCAGCCCCGCCCACTCGACCAAAACCGCCTCGAGCGGCGCGGCGGCGAGATCGGCGACGCTGGGCCAGAGAGCGGTGAAGCGGGCGTAGTATTTCTGCACCGCGCCGACCGTGGTCTGCTGCAGCATGATTTCGGAGAGCCAAACCCGGTAAGGGTCGGGCCGCACCCCGGTCCTCCTTCCGGCCGGACCCACGCGCCAGGGCAGCGTCCGGGCATGCTCGTCGTACCAGGCGAGTACGGCAGCGGCGTCGAGCGGGGAAACGGGGGTTTGTCGGCTGGCTGCTTGAGGCATGATCGAAAGAGAGATGACCCCAGGGTCGACACCGGCGCAAGCCGCGTTTGCGCAATCCGCTGCAATTGGATTGGACTCAGATATTTGTTGGTCGCATGTTCGAACCGGAAAAGCGCAAGCGACTTTTCCTGAACATGCTCCACCGAGTTGTTACCAATGGCCGCAAAATCCAGACAGAGCGACGAGCCGAGGCGGCTCAACCGGGTGGTCGGCGTCGCCGAGGCGCTGAGCAAGACGCTCGACCCGGCGCTGCGCAAGCGCGGCTTCGCCAGCCGCGACATCATCACCCACTGGGCGGCGATGGCGCCCGCGCCCTACGACAAGGTCGCGCTGCCCGACCGGCTGGTCTGGCCGCGCGGCGAACGCGGCGCGGAGGGGGCGACGCTCTACCTGCGCTGCGTCCCGGGACATGCGCTGGCGCTGAGTCACGAAGGGCAACTGATCGCGGCGGCGATCAACCGCTATTTCGGCTATGTGCTGGTGGGGGCGGTGCGGCTCTCGGCCGAGCCGTTCACGCCCCATTCAGGCAATCCGGCCAAAGCTCCGCCCGAAGCTACTGCCGCGGTGCGCACCGCGGTGGAGCAGAAAGTCGACGCCGTCGCCGACGAAGGAGTGAAAGAGGCCTTGCGCCGCCTTGGCCATGCCATTATCGGCAATGCGAAACGCTGACCTCTCCGGCGCTCCGCCCGTTCACTGCCAGTTGATAATCCTGCCCCCTTGTCGCCCACTTGGCACCGTGTAGTGTGCCGGTCCCAATCTGGAGTTAGCAACGTGACCCTCAATCGCCGAGACACCCTCATTCTGGCCGCTTCCGCGTCGATCGCGAGCTTTTATGGGCTCGGCGCCGCGCAGGCCCAGGAAGGCACCACCAAGGACGTTGCCAAACTGGCCAACGTCGCGCTGCCGGATCGCGTACTGGGTTCTGCCGATGCCAAGGTCACGGTGATCGAATATGCTTCGCCCACCTGCCCGCACTGCGCGACGTTCCACAACAACGTCTATCCGCAGTTCAAGACCGACTACATCGACACCGGCAAAGTGAAGTTCATCCTCCGCCCGTTCGTGCGCAATGTCCTGGACGCGGTGGTGTTCATGCTGGCCGAAGCGGCCGGCGAAGACCAGCACCACGCCGTGATCGAAACCTACTTCAGGACGCAGGACCAGTGGGCCACGTCCGATACCCCGCGGAACGCAATCCTCGAAATCGCCAAGCAGCTCGGTTTTACGGAGCAAACATTCGATGCCGCCTTGACGAATCAAGAGCTCTTCGCCGCCATGGAGACGATGCGCCAGCAAGCGCTCGACGAATTCAACCTTGAAGGTACGCCCACCTTCTACATCAATGGCAAGCAGCTTACCGGGGACAAGACGCTTGAACAGCTCAAAGCGGAGATCGACCCTCTCCTGGCTTAGCGCACGAGCGCGGGCCACGCTGCCGCACACCCGCCACACCGTCATCCGCGGGCTTGACCAGCGGACCCAGGCTGGATCGGCAACGCGTTATGTGTTCGTGGTCTTGGCTGTCTCCCCTAGCGACGGCGAAAATCGATTGGGTCCCCGGGTCAAGCCCGCGGATGACGGCATTGGGGGTGGGCCGCTAGACTTGGCGGGCTTCGCCAGTGGAGGCGCGCGGTGAAGTTCCAGCGCCTCAAGCTGCATGGCTTCAAATCCTTCTGCGATGCGACCGAGCTGCATCTGGAGCCCGGTCTTTCAGGCGTTGTCGGGCCGAACGGCTGCGGCAAATCCAATCTCGTGGAAGCGCTGCGCTGGGTGATGGGCGAAAGCTCGTTCAAGGCGATGCGCGCCGCGGGCATGGACGACGTGATCTTCGCGGGCTCGGGGAACCGCCCGGCGCGCAATTCGGCCGAAGTGACGCTGGTCCTCGACAATTCGGACCGCACGGCCCCCGCCCCGCTCAACACCGCCGATGTCCTGGAGGTCACGCGCCGGATCGAGCGCGAGGCCGGCTCGGTCTATCGGGTCAACGGCAAGGAAGTGAGGGCGCGCGACGTCCAGTTGCTGTTCGCCGACGCCTCGACCGGCGCGCATTCGCCCGCCCTGGTGCGGCAGGGTCAGATCGGAGAGTTGATCGCGGCCAAACCGCAGCAACGGCGTGCCCTGCTGGAGGAGGCCGCAGGCATCTCGGGTCTTCATTCGCGGCGGCACGAGGCCGAGCTGCGGCTCAAGGGGGCCGAACAGAACCTCGACCGGGTCGACGACATCATCGCCCAGGTGGAGACGCAGCTCGAAGCGCTGAAGCGCCAGGCGCGGCTGGCCATCCGCTACCGCGCGCTCTCGGGCGAGATCCGGCGGGCCGAGGCGACGCTGTTTCATATCCGCTGGGTCGCCGCGCGAGTCGCCGAGAAGGAGACCGAGGCCGAGCAGGGCCGGCTGATCAACCAGCTTGCCGACGCGCAGCATGTCGAACTGGAAGCGCAGAAGGTGGTGTTCCTCGCCGACAAAGCGCTGCAGCCGCTGCGCGACGGCGAAGCGGCAACCGGCGCAGCGCTGCAGCGGCTCACCATCCTTTCCGAGCAACTGGCCGAAGAGGCCCGCCGGATCGATGCCCGGCGCCATGAACTGGGCGAGCGGCTGAAGCAGCTCGAGGCGGACGCGGCGCGCGAGCGGGCGCTGCTGGGCGAGAGCGACGAGACGCTGAAGGGCTATGCCGAGGAGCGGACAAGGCTCGAGGCTGAAGCCGCCGGCGAACAGCAGGCGTTCGAGAGCGCAAGGACCGCCGCGGAAGCAGCCCAGACGGCGGTCAATGTCGCCGAGGCCGAGATGCGGGCTGCGGCGGAGGCCGAGGCGCAGGCGCGGGCACGACGGGCGCAGGCCACGCGGAGCAGCGAGGACGCCGCAACCCGTGTCGCCCGGCTGCAGCAGCAGATCGCCGAAGTGGCCCGCGAGACGGAAGCTATCGCGGCAAGCCTGGGCGCCGATGCGACGGTCGGGGAGCGACGCACAGCACTGGAAGCGGCGCAGACAGCGGCGGCCGAAGCCGAACAGGCGGCGATCGCGGCGGAGAACCAGACGCAGGTGGCGCAGGCGGCGCTCGATGCAGCGCGCCCTGCCCTGCAGGAAATCGAGGCGGCGCTCAACCGGCTGGAGGCAGAAGCGCAGACGCTCAACCGCGTTCTCAATCATGGCGGCGCGAGCCTCTGGCCGGCAATCGTCGACGCGCTGATGGTGACGCCCGGGTACGAGACGGCCCTGGGCGCGGCACTGGGCGAAGATCTGGAAGCCTCTTCCGATGCCGGCGCACCGCTGCATTGGGCCGGCCCGATCGACGGATCGGGCGACGCAGCACTGCCCGATGGCTGCACACCACTGTCGCGCTTCGTTTCCGGCACGGAACTACTGAGGCGCCGGCTCGACCAGATCGGGCTCGTTTCCAAGGCGGACGGCGCACGACTGCAGCCTCGGCTCCGCCCCGGCCAGCGGCTGGTGACGGCCGAGGGCGACCTTTGGCGCTGGGACGGACTGGTCGCCGCCGCCGATGCGCCGAGCGCCGCGGCGGAGCGGCTGGCGCAGCGCAACCGGCTGGCCGAGCTCGACGCCGAGATCGCGCAAATCCGGGCCCAGCGGAATGCCAACAAGGCCGACGCGGCAGTGCTGGCCGAAGCGCTGGAAACGGCGCGGCAGACCGAACGCGGCAAGCGCGAGGCGTGGCGCTCGGCTCAGCATGAGATCGGTGCCGCGCAAGTGGTGCTCGACAAGGCCCAGCGCGCGATCGGCGACCTCACCACGAGACGGAGCGCGCTCGAGGAAGCACGCATACGACTGGGGTCGAGCCTCGCTGAAGCCGAGGCGATCAAGGCCGACGCGGAGAAGGCGCTAGCGGAGGCCGGCGAGGAAACCGAGGCGGCGGCCGTGGCTGCGGAGAAGCAGGCGGTGCTCGCCGAGGTGCGCGAGAAGGCCGACCAGGCGCGGTTGCGCCTCGGCACCTTCGAAACCGCGGCGCGGATGCGGACGGCGCGGCTCGGGCAAATCGGCAATGAAGCGGCCGGCTGGCGGCGCCGCCGCGACGGCGCCGCCGGTCAGCTCGCAATCCTCGACGCCCGCGCCACGGAGATCGCCACTCAGCTCGAAACGCTCATCGCCGCGCCCGACAGTTTTGCGCTGCGCCGGCAGGCGCTCGACGACGAGATCGACAAGGCCAAGGCAGCCCACCAGGCAGCGGCCGACACGCTGGCCGAGGCGCAGACCCGTCATCGCGAGGCCGACAGGGCGCAGCGGCTGGCCGCCGAAGCGCTTGCCGGCGCGCGCGAGCAGCTGGCCCGTGTCGAAGAGCGGCTCAAGGGCTTTGTGGCGCAGCGCCACCAGATCGAGCGGCAGGTGGTCGAGACGCTCAACATCGAGGCGCAGCGCACGGCGGAGGCCGCCGGCATCCGCCCCGAGGAAGGGCTGCCGCAGGAAGCTCAGATCGAACAAAAAGTCGAACGGCTGAAGGCCGAGCGCGAACGACTGGGCGGGGTGAACCTGATGGCCGAGCGCGAAAGCGTCGAGGTCCAGGAAAAGCTCGACATCATGGTCAAGGACAGCGACGACCTGATCGCCGCCATCGCCAAGCTGCGCGGTGGCATCCAGAGCCTCAACCGCGAGGGCCGGGTGCGGCTGACCGAGGCCTTCGAGAAGGTCAACGGCTACTTCCAGGAGCTTTTCACCTCGCTGTTCGGCGGCGGCACGGCGCAGCTCACTTTCGTCGAAAGCGACGATCCGCTGGAGGCCGGGCTCGAGATCATCGCCCGTCCGCCAGGCAAGAAGCCGACGACGATGACGCTGCTTTCGGGCGGCGAGCAGGCGCTGACGGCGATGTCGCTGATCTTCGCGGTGTTCCTCACCAACCCGGCGCCGATCTGTGTGCTGGACGAAGTCGACGCGCCGCTCGACGACGCCAATGTCGAGCGTTTCTGCAATCTGCTCGACACCATGTGCACCCGCACCGAGACGCGGTTCCTGGTCATTACCCACAACCCCATCACCATGAGCCGGGTGGATCGGTTGTTCGGGGTGACGATGGCCGAGCGCGGCGTCAGCCAGCTGGTATCGGTGGATTTGAAAGGCGCGTACGCGGTGCGCGAGGCGAGCTGAGGAGGGCAGTCGCAGGTGCTGGACAGCACCCCCTCCCCACCCCTTCCCACAAGGGGGACGGTGTCTGATGGCTGAAGGAGCTGGCAAAGGGTTTCTGTTGGTGCCGTGGTCATGCCACCGGCCCATCATCCGTGGGTTTGGCCCGCGGGATGACGGGCCGGTGGCAAAAGCGGGAGACGATTTGATCCTGCAAGACCGGAAGACCGTCGCGGCGGTGCTGCGGGGGGTCGCATGACTCAATGTCACACCCGTTCACAAAGTCAAAAAGCGTTGTAATATCAAATGGTTCGTTCGCCATTCGCGCGCTTGACACCATTTTGCCCTGACACTATGGTGCGCGCGACTTTGAGGGCTCCCTTTTAGACTTGGCCCAAGGACGAGGCGGGGAAGCGCGATGACCAAAGCGCGTGAGACGAAGCGTCCGAAGCACGATGACAAACCCGGGTCGGTGACATCGGATTTGGCAGCGCGCATTGCGCGTGCGCAGGGGGAACGCAGGGTCCGTGCCGAGCAAGCGCAGGTCAGCGCGACGAAGGACATGACGGGCATGAGCCGGGGATTGCGGCTCGGTTCGGAGTTCATCGCCGCGATCCTCGTGGGTGCGGGCGTCGGCTACCTGCTCGATCTGTGGCTCGGAACCGGCCCGTGGATTATGCTGGTGATGCTGCTGATCGGGTTCGCGGCGGGCGTTTTGAACGTGACCCGAACGGCGAGCGAGATGAACAAGGCGGCCCCGCCGCCACCCGGCTCGGACCTCGGACCGGGCGATGACGACGAAGACGACAGATAGCGTCCGACGAAGGAAACAAACTTGGCCGATCCGAACAAAGTCGACCCGATCCATCAGTTTGCGATCACCGATATCATCTCGTTCGGTGAAGACGGGTTTTCCTTCTCCAACTCATCGCTGTTCATGGTCCTGACGGTCGGGGCGATCTGCCTCTATCTCCTCTTGTCGACTACAGGTCGCAGCATCATCCCGAGCCGCGCACAGGCGCTCTCGGAGATGCTCTACGAATTCGTGGCCAACATGGTGCGCGACTCGGCAGGCATGGAGGGAATGAAGTTCTTCCCATTCGTGTTCTCGCTGTTCATGTTCGTCCTGGTTGCCAATCTCTTCGGCATGTTCCCGTTCTTCTTTACGGTCACCAGCCACATCATCGTCACCTTCGCACTGGCGATCCTCGTTTTCCTCACCGTCATCGTCTACGGCTTCTGGCGCAACGGACCGAAGTTCCTGAAGCTGTTCGTGCCGGCGGGCGTGCCCGCTTACGTGCTGCCGATCGTGGTGCCGATCGAGATCGTATCCTTCCTCAGCCGCCCGATCTCGCTCTCGGTGCGACTGTTCGCCAACATCCTCGCCGGCCACATCACGCTCAAGGTTTTCGCCGGCTTCATCGTCACCCTGGGTTCGCTCGGGTTCCTCGGGTGGATTGGCGCAATCCTGCCGCTGATCATGACGGTGGCGATCACGGCGCTCGAATTCCTCGTGGCGGTACTGCAGGCCTATGTGTTCGCGGTGCTCACCTCGATGTACATCAACGATGCGATCCATCCCTCGCATTAGCATTTCAACCCATTCGGGCGGCCAGACCGGCCGTCCGGCATAAACAGCGGTCTCAAAAGGAGCAGACAATGGAAGCGGAAGCAGCAAAGTTTATCGGCGCAGGTATCGCCGCAGTGGGCATGGCGGGCGCCGCCATCGGCGTGGGCAACATCTTCGGCAGTTTCCTGTCGGGCGCCCTGCGCAACCCGTCGGCTGCACAGAGCCAGTTCGGCAACCTGATCTTCGGCTTCGCCGTGACCGAAGCTCTCGGCATTTTCTCGTTCCTGATCGCCCTCTTGCTGCTGTTCGCAGTCTGATCGGGGACAAGCCTTTCGCACCGTGGAGCCTTGGGCCTTCGCCCAGGGTTCGGCTGCCGGAGAGGGTGAAATAGATGGCGGGTAACACCACCAAGATTATTATAGTGGCGCAGGCCGAGGGCGAAGCCGCCTCCGGTGCCGAAGAGACACACGACGCCATCGTCGTCGAGGGTGAGCATGCGCCCGCCGAAGGCGAGGCGCACGCGGCCACGGAAGCGCATGCCGAAGTCTTCCCGCCTTTCGACCCGGCTGGCTTCGGCGGGCAGCTGTTCTGGCTGGCTGTCACCTTCGCCACGCTCTATCTGGTGATGAGCCGGGTGGCGTTGCCGCGGATCGGGGGCATCCTCGAAACCCGGCGGACGCGGATCGAAGGCGACCTCAAGGAAGCCGAACGGCTCCGGATCGAGACCGACCGGGCGCTCGCAGCCTATGAGGACGCTCTTGCCGAAGCGCGCAAGAATGCCCATGCGATCGCCGAGGAAACCCGGTCGAGCATCAAGGCCGATATCGACAACAAACGCAAATCCGTGGAAGCGGATCTCGCGCAGCGCGTTGCCGAGGCCGAAGCCCGTATCCAGCAGACCAAGACCGCGGCGCTGAGCAATGTCGACGCCATCGCGGCGGAGACGGCGCGGGAACTCGTTGCCAAGCTCGCCGGCAAGGTCACCGCGCAGCAAGCCCGCAGCGCCGTGGCGCTCGTGGTCAAGGAGTAGCGGCAAAATGAACTTCGGTTTCGACGCAACCACGGCGGCTTCGATCTGGGCCACCATCGGGCTCGTGATCTTCCTCGGCATCATGATCTATTTCGGCGTACCGAAATTGATCGTGAAGCTCCTCGACGACCGGATCGGCAGGATCGAAACCGAACTGGCCCGGGCCGAGGCGCTGCGCGCCGAGGCCAAGGCGCTGCTGGCCGACTATTAGTCCAAGCGCGAGAACGCCGAGAAGGAGGCCGAGGACATCGTCGCGGCGGCGCGCGAGGAAGCTTTCCGGCTGACGGCCGATGCGAAAGCCTCGCTGGAAGCACTGGTCGTCCGACGCACCAAGTCGGTGGAGGACAAGATCGCCCAGGCCGAGGCACAGGCGGTCGCCGAGGTGCGCTCGCGCTCAGCGGATATCGCCGTCGAAGCCGCCCGCGTACTCCTGCAGCAGCAGATGGCCGAGAAGGGCGATGCCCTGGTCGAACGGGCAATCAGTGATGTGGCGGCCCGGCTGAACTAAGCGGGCGGAGCAGTGGTGGAGTTTGAAGGCGGGCCCGGTGTGCCCGCCTTTTCTTCGTCTGCAGGCCGCTAGCCGCTGATGCGGGGCCAGAAGAAGCCCGCCCGCTGCTTGTAGGCGGCGTAGGCTTCGGCCATCGGGGTATTGGAGAACTTCCGCTCCTCGCCCAACGCGGCTGCCGCATAGATAGCGACGAGTGCCGCCAGCGGAATGACCGTCCAGACCGACCAGACGGCGATCGCCCACCCCATCCCGAAAATCAGGTAGGATGTGTAGAATGGGTGCCGCAAGTACTTGTAGGGGCCGACGGTGACGATGCTGTCGGGGTTTTCGGCGTCAAAGGCAAGACGCAGCCGGGCCTCGCGCGACGCCTT
>JAUXUM010000141.1 GCA_030680995.1 Devosia sp. | reverse complement strand
CGACCAGAGTCTCGAACCCGGCGCGGATCAATTCGACCAGCCCGCCGCAGAGCACCACCTGCTCGCCGAAGAGGTCGGTCTCGCATTCCTCGCGGAAATTGGTCTCGATGACGCCAGAGCGGCCGCCGCCGACGCCCGACGCATAGGCCAACGCGATGTCGTGGGCATTGCCCGAGGCGTCCTGGTGCACCGCGATCAGGCACGGCACGCCGCCGCCCTTGAGATACTCGCCGCGCACGGTGTGGCCCGGGCCCTTGGGCGCGATCATGATCACATCGACGGTCTTTTTCGGCTCGATCAGGTTGTAATGTACGTTGAGCCCGTGCGCGAAGGCCAAGGCCGCGCCGTCACGGATATTGGGCTCGATATGCTGCTTGTAGATGTCGGCCTGCAGTTCGTCCGGCGTCAGCATCATGATGACGTCGGCCCAGCCGGCCGCCTCGGCGACGCTCATCACCTTGAGCCCCTCGCCCTCGGCCTTCTTGGCCGAAGCCGAGCCGGGGCGCAGCGCGACCACGACATCCTTCACGCCGCTGTCGCGCAAATTGAGCGCATGTGCGTGCCCCTGGCTGCCATAGCCGACAATGGCGATCTTCTTGGATTTGATGATATTGAGATCGGCATCCCGATCGTAATAGACGCGCATGGAATTCTCCCCTGTTTGCGTTTGGGCATTTCGCCCGATTTTGAATACTTCGCAGCGGATCATCGCCCGCCAGTGCCCCGGATGGTCGCGTGAGGCCCCTCACCCGACGCCGCGCGTCGACCTCTCCACCAAAGGGAGAGGTAGTCCGCGGATCACCTCGCCCCTCCGGGGAAAGGTCGGATTGCGCGGCAATCCGGGTGAGGGGGCCTTAGCCAGAGCAAGCATTGTCATCTCAGCCGTACAACTCGAAAAACTGCTCCGCCGCCGTCCGCGCATCCCTTTCGATCTGCGCCGCCGACAGCTTCAATTCATCCCCCAGCAGCAACCGGATCTGCACGTCGCGCACCACCAGCCCGAAGAAGGTCCGAAACGCCTCCTCCGAACTCTCGAAGCGCAGCAGCCGCGCATCGCGCCCCGCCTCCAGCACCGGCTTCAGCCGCCGCCCCATTTCCAGCCGCCCGTTCTCAAGCACAATCGCCCCGAGGCCGCGCTTGCCGGCGCCCGCATCGGTCACCGCCAGCCGGTTGAGCGTCACCGAGACCTCGCCGGCCAGCGTCGCCAGCAAATCGCGCCCGAACTGCTCGACGCTGGCGCGCAGCGATGCCGCATCGAGGTTGCGCCGGTCCACCCGCGGTACCCTGACCTTGGCCGCCTGCCACTGCACCGTCGCCGTCAGCAGGCCGTCGCGATCGCCGAACCATTTGTAGAGCGTTTCCTTCGAGCAGCTCGCCCGCCGCGCCACCGCCGTCATCGTCAGCCCGTCGCCCTGCTCGACCAGAAGATCGAGCGCCGCCGTCAGCACCGCCTGCTGACGCGGCGAAAAGGTCTGGTCGTCGATTTTGAGAGCTGCGCCCAATGTCGAACCCGATCCGTTCTTGCGGACTTCCCTCGGCTGCCGGCGAACTGCGGTCCTCCCGTGCTCCCCCGCCTCCATCGAAGACTACCGTACCGTACGTTACGGTTCTGTGCAAGGCGAAGAGAGAAGGATTGAGAAAGACACCGCCATTCACCGGCATTCCCGTTCCGCCCGATGCCGTCCACGCTGTTTGCGACAGCGCAAAGACCCCTCGCGAGCGGACCGGTACTTGTGGTGCATTCACCCGAGCGATCACACCGTGACCAAAACCGAGTCAAAGCTGGATCCCGAGATCTGCGACTGCCTGCGCGAGGTCCTGGACCCCGAGATCGGACTGAATGTCGTCGATCTCGGCCTGGTCGTTCTGGCCGCCCGATCACCCGGCGCGATCGATGTCGGAATAACCCTGACCAGCCGGGCCTGCCCTTTGGGTGAGCTGGTGCTGAGCGAGGTCCGCGAGCGGCTGGCCTCGAACTTTCCCGGCGTCGATCGGGTGAATGTGGAACTGGTCTGGGAGCCCGTGTGGGGCCCGGATCTCATTAGCGACCGCGGCTATGAACTGCTCGGTCGCGCCAGAGCAAGGACAATGATCTGATGTGCAACGACTGCCAGACTACGGAAACCATCATCGACGTGCGCCAGATCGCACCGCGCCTGCGCCATCCGCTGATCTTCAGCACCTTCGAGAACCTCAACGGCGGCGAGTCCTTCCTGCTGGTCAACGACCACGATCCCAAGCCGCTCTTCTACCAGTTCAGCGCCGAATACCCCGGCATCTTCGAATGGGTCTACCAGGAGCGGGGGCCGGATGTCTGGCAGGTCCGCGTCAGCCGTCTCGTCGCCTAGTGGCATCAGGCCGTCGGGGTGATCGTGCAGCGGCCGGCCGGGCTGCGCGCGATTCTCGTCATCGCGACGATCTTGGCGATGGCCTGCGGCATCTACGGAGGGCTGGTACGTATCGGGATGCCGCTCTTGCCCGGCGGGGCGCTGGCCGAACTCCACGGCCCGCTCATGATCGCCGGCGTCTTCGGCACGCTGATCAGCCTCGAGCGCGCCGTGGCAATGGGCTGGCGTTGGCCCTTCCTCGCCCCGATCGGTTCCGGACTCGGGGCGATCGCGCTTCTGGCCGGCGTGCCGGTCGAACTCGGAGCGCTGCTGTTCGCCGCTTCGGCGGCCGTCCTGTCGTTCGCCTCGCTCCGCATCCTGCTCCTGCAGCCCGCACTGTTCACCGCCGTTCTGCTCGCGGCCGCTCTGTCCGGATTGATCGGCAACATGCTCTGGCTTTCCGGCGCTGCCGTGCCCGAGGTGGTCGGCTGGTGGATGGCATTTCTGGTCTGCACGATCGCCGCCGAGCGACTCGAGCTCAGTCGCGTTTTGCGGCACGGCAGGCTGGCGGCTTACCTGTTTGTCGCCGCCGTGGCTCTCCTTTTCGCGGGCGCCGGGCTGGGTGTCACCGCGACCCCCGGACGGCTGCTGCTGGGCGTGAGCTTCGTCACGATCACCATCTGGCTCGCCCGCTTCGACATCGCCACCCGGACCGTCCGGCACTCGGGTCAGGCCCGGTTCTTCGCCGTGGCAATGCTCGCGGGATACTTCTGGCTCGCCGTTTCGGGTCTGCTGCTCGCCTTCGCTTCGGGCGCGACTTTTGCCTATGACATGACCACGCACTCGGTGCTGATCGGCTTCGTGCTCTCGATGGTCTTCGGGCACGCGCTGATCATTCTGCCGGCCGTCGCCGGCATCCGCCTCACCTACCACAGGGCGCTCTACCTGCCGCTCGGCCTGCTCCACCTCTCGGTGATCATGCGCCTCGCCGGAGGCGTGACGGAAAGCGACCTCCTGCGCATCGGAAGCGGGATCGCGACGGCAGCCGCGCTGGTAACCTTCGGGAGCCTCCTTGCGATCGTGTCAGGAACGAAACGCGCGGCCGTCCGGCCGTGATCCTTCCGGAGGCTCCGGCAGGCCCAGCCACGCCTCCGATTGCGGAGCGGCACTGAGTTCGAGCAGATCGATCGCCCTCGAGGCGATCGCGTCCACGATGTCGTCGACGCTCGCCGGAAGCTGGTAGAAGGCGGGCACGGGCGGCGCGATAATGGCCCCCATCTCCGTCGCCTGCACCATCGACCGGAGATGTCCCAGGTGCAGGGGGCTTTCCCGCGCCAGCAACACCAGTCGGCGGCGCTCTTTGAGATGCACGTCCGCGGCGCGCACCAGCAGATTGTCCGAAAGGCTGGAGGCGATGGCTGCGAGCGTCCGCATCGAGCAGGGCGCGACGATCATGCCGCTGGTCCGGAACGAACCGCTGGCGATCGCGCTCCCGACGGCATCGATCGGATAGCAGACATCGGCGAGGTTCCGGGCTCGAGCGACCGCATCCTGGCCGATCTCATGGCTCAGCGTCTTTTCGGCGGCCGCGGAGATGACCAGATGGCTTTCGACATCCACCATCGCCTTGAGCCGTTCGAGGATGCGCAGGCCGATTGCCGCTCCTGACGCTCCGGAGATGCCGATGACGACTCGCTGTTTCATTTCGCTCCCTCTGGCGCTGGCCCGGCGCCAAGGCCCAGCTCGCCCCAGAGCGCGTCAACGCGGCCGATGACCTCGGGCGTCATCTCCAGAACGCGGCCCCACACCCGGTCCGTCTCGGGTCCGATCTTGGTCGTGGCGTCGAGGCCGAGCTTGCCCCCGAGCCCCGACCGTGGCGAGGCGAAGTCGAGGTAGTCGATCGGCGTGTCGGGGATCATGACCAGATCGCGCGACGCGTCGAAGCGCGTCGACAACGCCCAGATCACATCCGTCCAGTTGCGGACATCGATGTCGGGGTCAACCACGATAATAAGTTTGGTGTAGCAGAACTGCGGCAGCGCCGACCATAACCCCATCATCAGCCGCCGCGCCTGGCCCGGGTAGCGCTTGTCGATCGACACCACGATTGCCCGATACGAGCAGGCCTCCGGCGGCAGCGTCAGGTCCCTTATCTCGGGAAACTGCCGTTTGATGATCGGCAGGAACAGCTCGCTCATGGCCTCCCCGAGCACCGACGGCTCGTCCGGCGGCCGCCCGGTGAAGGTGGAGAGATAGACAGGATCGGAGCGCGACGTGATGGCACCGAGACTCACGACCGGGAAGCGCTCGACGGAATTGTAATACCCGGTGTGGTCGCCGTAGGGTCCCTCCTCCGCCGTCTCGCTCGCCGACACATGGCCCTCGAGAACGAACTCGGCGTCGGCGGGGACGGCAAGATCGACCGTCAGTCCCTTGACGACCCTTGTCCTGCTTCCCCGCAGCACCCCGCTGAAGGCCAGTTCGCTCATGCCGTCGGGAAGCGGCATCACCGCGGCGAGGATTGTCGCGGGATCGGCGCCGATGGCAACCGCGATCGGCATGTCGAGGCCCTTCTCTGCCCAGAGCCTGTGGTGGCGAGCGCCGCCGCGGTGGGCGAGCCAGCGCACGATCAGCCGATCCCGGCCGATTACCTGCATCCGGTAGATGCCGACATTGACGTCCGAGGGATCGTCGGGCGCTCTTGTGATCACCAGCGGCCAAGTTATGAGGGGCGCGGGTTCGCCCGGCCAGCTCCACTGGATCGGCAGCCGGTTCACGTCGAGATCGGTGCCTTGCCACCGGACCTGCTGAACCGGGGCCCGCGCTACGCGCTTGGTCCCCAGCCCCAACGCGGCCTTGAGCACCGGCAGTTTCTTCACGGCGGCCGCCAGATTCGCCGGGGGATCGGGGTGCCGGAGATACGCCAACATCTCGCCGATCTCTGCCAGGCCGCTGGGTTCCACGCCGAACCCGAGGGCGATGCGCTCCCTGGTGCCGAACAAATTGGTCAGCAGGGGTGTGGAGCGGATTCGACCTTCCGCGTCGACCGGCCGCTCGAACAGGAGTGCCGGGCCGCTCTCGGCGAGAACGCGACGATGGATCTCGGTGATCTCGTGAACGAGCGATACCGGCGTCGTGATCCGGCGCAGGAGCCCACGGCGGTCGAGCCGGTCGAGGAAACTGCGCAGATCGGGATCGGTTTGCACGGAAGGCGCCATATTGGAGACCAAGTTATCAAAACACCTCAAATTACCAAAACCGTCCTTGCGCTGGATCAAACAGTCGGAGGCGCGGCTGCCCTAGAAATGATATGTTAGACGATCTACACATGGCGGCGATATGAAACTTCCTCGCACTATCCTTCAGCTCTTGAAGCCGATTCCTGTTCCGGTGGCCCAGGCCATCGCGGCCGCCGCGCTCGGAGCAATACTCAGGAAGCACCCCAAGCTGTTCGACCGGCTGGGCGAACACGCCGCCAAGACCTTCGCCTTCGCTCCGACCGATATTCCCTTCGCTTTCGCCGTGTCGCCCCGGCGCGGAACCATGACGGTCGCCCGCCCCGGGCGGATCCTCCGCGCCGACGCCACCATATCGGGACCGCTCGTTCTCCTTCTCGCCTTGGCGGAAGGCCGCTCCGACGGCGATGCCGAGTTCTTCGCGAGGGAGCTTTCGATCGACGGCGACATGGAAGCGGTCCTCGCCCTGAGAAATGCGCTCGACGACTGCGGGATCGATCTCCCCAGGGATCTCGCGCCGTCGGGCGGACCGTTCAGGCGTCCGGTCGAAACAAGCCTGCAGGCCCTTCGAACGCTGCTGTCGGGAGGGAATCGCAAATGGAGCTGATCTGTCCCGCAGGTACGCCCGCTTCGTTCCGCGACGCTATCGATGCCGGCGCCGACGCCGTCTATTGCGGGTTCAGGGACGAAACCAACGCCAGGAATTTTCCGGGCCTGAACTTCAGCCGCGACGAACTCGCGGAGGCCGTGTCCTACGCCGGCGGCAGGGGCGTGAAAACGCTGGTTGCGATCAATACCTTCATGCGCGCGGGCAACGAGCAGCTCTGGACCAGGGCCATCGATGACGCGGCAGAACTGGGAGCGGACGCCGTCATTCTCGCCGACCTCGGGCTCCTGGCCTACGCCGCCGAACGCTATCCGCAACTGCGGCGTCACCTCTCGGTGCAGGCGGGCGCGGCGAATGCCGATCACATCGACTTCCTGGTCGAAACGTTTGGCATCCGGCGAGCGGTGCTGCCGCGTGTCCTCACCGTGGCCGAGGTCGCCACCATCTCCAAACGGGTGAAGTGCGAGACCGAGGTCTTCGTCTTCGGGGGTCTCTGCGTCATGGAGGAAGGCCGGTGTTCGCTGTCCTCCTATGCCACGGGCAAGTCACCGAACATGCACGGCGTCTGCTCACCGGCAAGCCACGTCCGCTATCGCCGTGACGGGACGGAGATGGTCTCCGGATTGGGCGAGTTCACGATCAACCGCTTTCCCGAATCCGAACCGGCCGGCTATCCGACGCTCTGCAAGGGACGGTTCGTCGCCGGCGGTCAGAGCGGCTACATCTTCGAGGACCCCGCCAGTCTCGACGTTCTCTCGCAGCTTCACGCGCTGGAGGCCGCGGGTGTGACAGCGCTCAAGATCGAGGGGCGGCAGCGCGGGCGCGCCTACATCTCGCAGGTGGTGACCGAGATCCGAAAAGCGCTCGGAACGCTCGGGGGCGCACCCCGAACGGTCACCGATGGCAACGCCCTGCGCAAACTCAGCGAGGGTCAGCGTACGACCGAGGGTTCCTACGACAAGCGCTGGAGGTGACCCGAATGCCCGCGACGCCAATGAAACTGACGCTCGGTCCGCTGCTCTATCTCTGGGACACGCCGGCGTGGCGGGACTTCTACTTCCGCATCGCCGACGAGGCCGATGTCGACTGCGTGGTCCTCGGCGAGGTCGTGTGTTCGAAGCGCCAGCATTTCCACCAGCCGGTCCTGGGCGAGGTGATCGAGCGCCTGGCTTCGGCGGGCAAGCAGGTGCGTCTCGCGTCGCTCGCACTGGTTACGCTCGATCGCGAACTCAAGTCGTCGCGCCACCTGGCGGAACAGGACGACTTCGCGGTCGAGGTCAACGAACTGGCGGCACACGGAGCAATGCGAGGCAGGCCGCACGCGATCGGCCCGCTCGTCAACGTCTACAATGGCGCGACGGCTCGTTTTCTGGCGTCCAGCGGCGCCACCTCCATTTGTCTACCTCCCGAACTGCCGGCCGCCTCAATCAAGGCCATCCTGCGGGACGCTCCGGGAATAGCTTTCGAAGTCTTCGCATTCGGCCGCGTGCCGCTGGCGATCTCGGCGCGCTGCGCCCATGCGAGGATCAAGGGCTTCACCAAGGACAACTGCCATTTCGTCTGCGGCGAGGACCCCGACGGTCTGCCGGTTGATACCCTGGACGGACAGTCCTTTCTCACCCTTAACGGCGTACAGACGATGTCGAGCACCTGCCAGTCGATGATCACCGACGTGCTGGCCCTGAGAGCGATGGGGGTGGCCGCGCTGCGGCTTTCTCCGCAAGTCTGCGACATGGTCGCGGTGGCGCGGCTGTTCCGGGCGGTTGCCGACGAGGAGTTGGATCCCCTGGAGGGCCTGGACCATCTCAGATCCGCCTACCCGAACGCACAGTTCTCCAACGGCTTCATCCACGATGTCCCGGGGCACAGGCTGGTTACTGCCGCCGGCTAGCCGGCGGCTCCCCCGGGCGCGGCACCGCCGCGCCCGGGGGCCATGCTCACCTGCGTCAGACGGCAAATCTCAGGATTGCGGCCAGATGACCGCCACCAGGCAGGTCGGCCTTGCGGACGCTGAGCACCCGTGCCCCACTGTGCAAGGCGCGGCCCATGATTTCATCGATGATGCCGTAGCTGTCCGGACTGGCGCTGTCTGCGAAGGTGATAGCGCCGGTCTCTTCGTCCACACGGCCGGGCATGGCCGCGTCCATATCGACGAGCAACACCTCGATAGCGCCAAAGGTGGCTGCTCGCGCCGCATCAGAAACGTCTGTCGTCGTTCGCCCATCCGACGAGCGCAGTTCAAACAGCGCCTTCAGGTCATCGATCTGCTTGGCATAGGCGGCGTCCAGCACAGGGCGGGCAGCCGAGGCGAGTTCCTGCGCGCCCGAGCGATCATCGGTCTTGGTCACGGCTCAGGCAACAGATGGGGATAGGAATTGACCGAGCGGAAGATGGACGCCATGGGCTCGGTCGCAGCCAGGATAAGTGGCGTCTGTCGACCGCTGAGAATGGGTCGAATGGCAGCGTCGACGATGCGCGCGAACCGGCTGAGCCGAACCTTCTGCCCTTCCGACCCGGTGATACGGCGTTTGGCGGAACGGTCGTCGAGCGTGCTTCTGCCCAGCGCGCCAGCGGCATCCCTGGGCAGATCGGGCACGCGAACCTCGGTCGCGGGCAGATCCGGGAAAACCTCGACCAGTCGAACCAAATTTTCCGAAAGCGCCAGCACGAAGGCGGCGTGGGGGAAGGTGATGGCGCGCAGGAGCGGCTTGAGGTGAAAGCGATCCGACACCTCGACTGTCGTTTGCAGCGCGTTGGCGAGGCGGAATGTAGCGATCTTGTCAGGACTAACAAGGACTGCAAGGGAGTTGGCTTGCAGGCGCCAGAACTGGTCGTCATCGGCGAGATCGTCAATCAGTTCGCCGAGAGCCGCCAGCCTGCGCTTGTCAAAGCCGTTTGCGGAAAGCTGGTTGAAAGCCTGCCTGGCGAGATTGCCGAACTCTATGCGCGACGCTTCGATGTCCTGCGTGAGTGGGGTGGTTGGCAGATAGATGGAAACGCACGCGTCGGCACGTTCATCATTGAGCGCCTTGAAATCGGTCAAAGTCGGCGTGTCGATATAGAGCATCGTTTCTCCTGGCTTCCCTTTTGGCGCCACCCACCTCATATGAGGTCTGGATTGGCAAGCGCAACCTTGTGCGTCAGTTGGTCCTGTTCGGGGCTCGGCAAACCGAAATCGCCTCATTGACGCTCGCCGCGAATTGGAATGGCCGGAGTGTTGAGGATCATATATCGGCACCGCGCGGACTTTAACCCTCCATCGTCACTTGCCGATAGAGATAATCCCGTGCAGGATGGCCTGCTCGTCTTCCCCCCCACTCCGGCAGTCGCGATGTCCCAGCTCTTCTCGCCCCTTACCCTGCGCGGCCTCGTCCTGCGCAACCGCACCGTGGTTTCGCCCATGTGCCAGTACTCGGCGAGGCACGGTCTCGCCAATGACTGGCACTTCGTCCACCTCGGCCGCTTCGCGCTTGGCGGCTTCGGGCTGGTGATCGTCGAAGCCACCGGCGTCACGCCCGAGGGTCGCATCTCCTACGGCGACCTCGGTCTGTGGGGGGACAGCCAGATTGCCCCGCTCAGGCGCATCGTCGATTTCCTGCACGGCCAGCACACGGCCGCCGGCATTCAGCTCGGCCATGCCGGCCGCAAGGCCTCGACCCCAGTGTGGTGGCGCGGCGGCTTCAATGAGACCGAAGCCGAAAAGGTCGATGCCGGCTACGAGCACTGGGTGCCGGTAGCGCCCAGCGCCATCCCGCACACCGAAAAGCACCCTAGCGATTTCCAGACGCCGACCGAACTCGACGCCGCCGGCATTGCCCGCATCACGCAAGGCTTCGTCGATGCCACGTGCCGTGCCGGCCAAGCCGGCTTCGATATGGTCGAAATCCACGGCGCCCACGGCTACCTCATCAGCCAATTCCTCTCCCCTCTCGCCAACAAGCGCACCGACCGCTATGGCGGCAGCCGCGACAACCGCATGCGCTTCGCACTCGAGGTGGCCGAAGCCGTGCGCGCCGCCTGGCCTTCGGAGAAGCCGCTGTTCATGCGCATCTCGGCGACCGACGGCAGCCCGGGCGGCTGGGGCATCGAGGATAGCGTGGCGCTGGCCGGCGAGCTCAAGCGGCTCGGAGTCGACGTCATCGACTGCTCCTCCGGCGGCTTCGACGGCTATGGATTGCAGCCTGCCAACCTGTACCAGGTGCCGCTGGCCCGGGCGGTGCGCAAGGCCGGCATCGCTACCATGGCCGTCGGCCTCATCTCCGACCCGGCCGATGCCGAAGCCATCGTCGCCAATGGCGACGCCGATCTGGTCGCCCTCGCCCGCACCGCGCTCGAAGACCCCAACTGGCCGCTGCACGCCCACCATGCGCTGGACGGCGGCGGCGATGCCTACGACCTCTGGCCGGTCCAGGCCCGCAACCGGATTCGGGACAGGGATCGCACGCTGGGGTTACGGGGGGCTTAGGTCTCCCGCCCATCTGCCATTTATCTTCGCGTTGTTATAGGCTCGACCCAACAACAAACGCTCGGGGGAGCCTCACCATGAACACCAAGACCATCGCCGCGCTCGTCGCGCTGCCGTTGCTCGCCGCCTGCGCGCCCGAGATTCAGTCCACTGCCTATATGCAGGATGTGTTCGATGTGGCCGCGTCACAGCAGCCGCTGAGCGTTCCGGCGGTGCTGCGCGTCCCGCAATCGAGCGAGGAGAATTGCCTCGAGGGGCTCCCGCGCCTGATCGAGAATTTGAAGACGCTGGCGCCGGTGAGCGGCAAGGGCAAGTGCATCGAGAAGAGCGGCGATCAGCTCGCCGAGATCGAAACCGAGATGGTGGTGACCCCCGCCGGCGTCGATTTCGATCCGCAGAACCTTTTTGTGCTCGAGGTCGGCCCGCAGGCCGGCGACGGCAGCCTCGATCTGCGCTTCCGCCTGACCACGACCTTGGGCGAGATCGTCAAGGCGCTGGCCGCCGATTCGAACGAGCTGCAGGCAGATTTCGATCCGGCGCGCTTCATCCTCACCATCAGCAATGACAGCCAGGGCACTGTCAGCCTCTCCGGCAATCATGTGTTCATCGACGGCGTGCCGCACCTCCCCGAGATGGAGCCGATGATTCTGGAACGCCGCAAGAGCGTCGAGATCGTCTTTTCCGACGTCGCGTCGGAATATGTCTCGGGCGCCAACCCCTATCGCCTCGCCACCGTCACCGCCGCTGACTGACCAGCCCAAACGTTGCCGTTCCACAGCGGCAACACGCAAAATCGACGTATTTGCGCGCGCACTCTTGTGCCGATGCGGCGCGACTCCCATGTCCGAAGCACGCTTTCCGGAGAACGCCCGATGACCAGCAAAGCCGCCCTCTTCGCCCTTCTCGCCATGTGGGGCGTCGGCAGCGCCTACACCGTGATGCCGGTGCTGGCCGAGGAGGCCGCTTCGGAGGATCGGGCCGATCATTCCCCCGCCAAGCGCAGTTTCTCCAACCGTGTCTGGGTCAAGGCCGATACCGGCGATCTGCCGGGGGTGATCCGGATCTTCCTCTCCGACGGCACGCTGGTGCGGGATTCGTGCTGGGAGACCCACCGGCTGAGCCAGTGGCGCATGACCTCGGACACCGGCTTCAGCTGGAATGAGGACGGCATGGACATCGCCGCCGAGATCGTCTCGGTTTCCGCGAGCGACCTGGTGCTGAGCGTCAATCTGGGCGGCCATGCCGTCGAGGAACGCTACACCGCCGCGGCCGTGCCGTACGTCTGCCCGGACATGCCGAAGTAGACCATCGCCCCCGGGGACCGTTCGGCCGGACCCGCTGCTGTCCGGGTTACAGGATGACCTGCGTGCCGATTTCCACCACGCGGCCGGTGGGGATATGGAAATACTCCGTCGCGTCGGTCGCGTTGCGCGCCAGGGCGATGAAGACCCGGTCCATCCACAGCGGCATCCCGCCCTTGGGCGAGGGTTTCAGCGACCGGCGGCTGAGGAAGAAGGAGGTCGACATGATGTCGAACTTCCAGCCCAGCTTGCGGGCCAGCGCCAGCGCCTTCGGGATGTTCGGCGTCTCGATGTAGCCGAAAGTGACGACCACCCGGTAGAACAGATCGTTGTAGGCGTCGATCCGCACCTTCTCGTCGTCGGGCACCCGTGGCGCGGTGGAGGTGACCACCGTCAGGATCACATTGTGCTCGTGCAGCACCTTGTAGTGTTTGAGGCTGTGGAGCAGCGCCGTGGGAGCGCCTTCGATATCGCTGGTGAGGAAAACGGCCGTACCCGGAACGATGGTCGGCTTTTTCTTGGCGAGGTTCTCGACCAGGAATTCGAGCGGCACCTCATCGCGCCGGGTCTTTTCCGAAAGCCGGCGCCGGCCGGCGATCCACGTCGACATGATGATGATCAGGACCACTGAGACCACAGCGGGCACCCAGCCGCCTTGCACGAACTTGGTGGCATTGGCGATGAAGAAGCCGACATCGATGATCAGCAGCGGGACGATGACGGCAACGGCGAGCATCAGCCGCCACTTCCACATCCGCCACATGACGATGAAAAGCAACAGCGCGGTCACCAGCATTTCACCGGTAACGGCAATGCCATAGGCGGCCGAGAGCGAACTGGACGAACGGAATCCGAGGACCAGTATCAGCACGGCGACCAGCAGGAAGGTGTTGATCTGCGGCATGAAGATCTGACCGGCCAGCGTCTCGGAAGTGTGCCGCACTTCGAGCCGCGGCAGGATGTTGAGGTGCATCGCCTGACGAGTCAGGGAGTAGGCGCCGGTGATTACGGCCTGGCTGGCGATGATGGTGGCCGCCGTCGCCAGCCCGATCATCGGCAGCAAGGCCCACTCGGGCTGCATCTGGAAGAACGGGTTGTCAGCCTGCTCGGTGTGGCGGAGCGCGAAGGCCCCCTGTCCGAAATAGTTGAGCAGCAAGCACGGGAAGACCAGGGCCAGCCAGGCGAAAATAATCGGCTTCCTGCCGAAGTGGCCAAGGTCGACGTAGAGTGCCTCGGCGCCCGTCACCGCCAGGAAAACCGCGCCCAGGACCACTACGGCGATGCCCGAATGGGCCGAGAGGAACTGGATCGCATAGTAGGGATTGACCGCGAGCAGCACCTCGGGCGCGGTCACGACATGTGAAATCCCCGATACCCCCAGTGCCAGGAACCAGATTGCGGTGATCGGACCGAACACCGATGAGACCTTGGCGGTTCCGAATCGCTGCACCATGAACAGGGCGAACAGGATGATGACCGTCAGCGGCACGACCCACGGCGTCAGCGACGGCGCCACCACCTCGAGCCCCTCCACTGCCGCGAGCACCGAAATGGCAGGGGTGATGATGGCGTCGCCGAAAAACAGCGATGCCCCGATCACGCCCAGGGCAAGGACCCAGAACGGGCGCTCGGCGAAGGCATTGCCGGCAAGGGTCATGAGCGAGAGCGTACCGCCTTCCCCCTTGTTGTCCGCCCGGAGGACGAAGCCGACATACTTGATCGTCACGACCAGCGTGAGCGCCCAGACGATCAGCGAGAGAAGGCCCAGTATTTCGGTGGGGGTGGGGACGCCTGCGCCTGTCGCATGCAGCGCCTCACGGAATGCATAGAGCGGACTGGTGCCGATATCGCCATAGACGACGCCGAGCGCACCGAGGACGAGAATGGGAAATTGCTTGCTGTCGTGGC
>JAUXUM010000137.1 GCA_030680995.1 Devosia sp. | reverse complement strand
GAGGCCATGGCGGCGGCGGGCGAGCAGTTCGACATCGTGCTCAACATGGAAGTGGTCGAACACGTCGACAATGTCCCCCTCTACATGAAGAGCTGCGCCGATCTGGTCGCCCCCGGCGGGCTCCTCTTCACCGCCACCATCAACCGCACGGCCCGAGCCCTGGCGCTGGCGGTGATCGGAGCCGAATACGTGCTGGGCTGGCTGCCCCGCGGCACCCACGACTATCGCAAGTTCCTCACACCGGACGAAATCGCCGCGCTGGTCGATCGCAACGGCATGCAGGTCATCGACCGCACGGGAGTGGTTTACCACCCGCTCGCTGACGAATGGCGCCGCAGCCGCGACATGGGCGTCAACTACATGGTGCTGGCAGCCAAAGAGACCTAGCCTCGACCCAACGCGTCCTGCGCCGCGAAGTCCTCGCCGGAACGCTCGATCGCCGCCGCCGCGATGTTCTCTTCGAGGTGCTCGAACCTTGCCGGCGCCCGGAATCGGGAGCATCACCGGGCGCTTGCTTAGGCGCTCAGGCGAAGAGCCCGGCTTCGCGAACGCCCGGACCCCGGGGGCGCCCAGGGGATGAAGCCGGTCGCGTGCTCCTGGCAGTGGCCGAACGCCGGACAGGGCTGCGTCTGGAGTGGGCATGGGAAACTCCGCGGATTGTGTCAAAATCCCGCAGACATGTGCTTCCTATCGTGGGGGCAACCCCGGCCGGCGACTAGTTGTATTCTTCCGGAATGCTCGGCAGCGGTATGAAGTCGACGCCATCCTCGACCAGGCCGACAACTTCCTCGCGCGTGGCTTCGCCATAGATGCCGCGCGGATCGACTTCCTTGAAGTGGATCTTGCGCGCTTCTTCGGCGAACTCGTCGCCCACATAATCTGCTTCGCTGGTGGCCTTGTTGCGCAACGCCTGCATCGCTTCGCGCAGTTGCGCATGCTGCGGGTGGCCAATCGAAAGCGAAACCTTGTCCGACCCCGAGCGCGCCACCGAGGGCGTCATCATCGCCTTCTCGACTTTCGCGCTCATGCAGATGGGACAGGTGACGATGCCGCGGTCGTACTGCTGATCGAAAGCTTCGGCATTGCGGAACCAGCCGTCGAACTTGTGATCGTTGTCGCAGATCAAGGAATAGTGGATCACGCCATACGTCCCTTCGAGCGTTCAGGATGCGCCCGCACCGTTAACGCTTAACGAAAATTGCCTCGAATTTGCAAGGGCGGGCACACGGCCGCGCGCTTCTGCCACAGCTTCGAGGTCGATGTCGGCGACCAGCACACCGGTCTCGTCGCCATTGATGCGGGCGATGATCCTCCCCCAGGGATCGACGACCATCGAGTGGCCGTAGGTGATGCGCCCGTTCTCATGCACGCCCCCCTGCGCGGCCGCGATGACGAAGCAGCCCGTCTCGATGGCGCGGGCGCGCAGCAGCACCTCCCAATGCGCCGACCCGGTCGGCACCGTGAAGGCGGCCGGCACGGCCAAGACTTCAGCACCGGCCTCGGCCAGGGCGCGATGCAGTGCCGGGAAGCGCAGATCGTAGCAGATGGTCATACCGAGCCCGAACGCGCCGGCGTCGCTGACGACTGCCGCTTCGCCCCCTACGTAGGTTTCGCTTTCGCGATAGGCCCTCACGTCCGGCAGCGTGGCATCGAAGAGGTGAATTTTGTCGTAGGTCGCGGCGATCGAACCATCCGGCCGGAACAGCACCGAGCGGTTGGCGAAGCGGCCATCGGGAAGCGCCACCGCCATGGATCCCAGATGCAGCGTGACGGCGTGTTTCCGCGCGATCCCTGCCGCCCGCGCGATCGCCGGATTGCCGTCCCAGGGACCGGCTACGTGTCGGAGACCCTCGCGGTTCTCGGCGAAGACCACGGTCACTTCAGGGCTGAGCACGTAGCGCGCGCCCTGTCCCGCGGCCTCGCCGACGAGCGCATCAAGCGCGCTCAGGTTCGGCTCAGGCATTGTGCCCGAGCACATCTGCAGCGCGGCAATGCGCATGGCTGGCTCCTTCAGCGCGCGAGCAATGGGTCGAGCTGGCCACGTCGTTCGAGCGCCGCCATATCGTCATAGCCGCCGACATGGGTCTCGCCGATGAAGATTTGCGGCACGGTGCGGCGGCCATGGGCGCGCTGCACCATCGCCGTGCGTACTTCCGAATCCTGCGCGTCAAGCTCCTCATAGGCCACGCCCTTCTCTTCCAGCAGCAATTTGGCCGCGTGGCAGTAAGGGCACCATTGCGTAGTATAGATTTCGACCTTCGGCATCAGAATTTCCCATCGCATTCTTTGCGTCTCATATGGGCAGGCGGCAATTTCAGGACAAGCCTTGGCCGATGACCACCCGCGCGAACGAGATCACATCGATTTGAGCCACGCCGGCCTTTCGCAGGGCTTTGGTCACGGCCTTGACCGTGGAGCCGGTGGTAATGACGTCGTCGACGATCACGACGCGCCTCCCGTTGAGCCGGCCGAGCGCATCGGATCGAGCCGCAAAGGCGCCCGCGACGTTCCGCTGCCGCTGCTCGGCTGACAGGCTAACCTGCTGCTTTGTCCGTTTCACGCGGTCCACCAGGACAGGATCCACCTTGAGTCCCGTGATCCTGGCGATGCAACGAGCAAGTTCCGTGGACTGGTTGTAGCGCCGCTCGAATTGCCGGAAACGATGCAGCGGCACCGGAACCAGCACCGGCCCGGCCTCCCAGAACTCATGCCCTGCCGCGGCCATTAGCCGCGCGCAGAACCGCGCCAGTTCCGGCCGATCGCCATATTTCAGCCGCCCGATCAGATTGCGGGCGATGTCATTGTAGGCGACGGCCGAACGCGCGCGATCGAATGGCGGCGGGTCGGCAATGGCTTCGGCCGAGATGGCATCCGGTCCAAGCGCGACCTCAAACGGAATACCCAATCGCGGACAAAGCGGCGCCGTGATCGGCCGCAATTGCGCGAAGCATTTGGCGCAAAGCGCATCCGCTTCGGCGATGGCCGTCTCGCAATGGAGGCAGACCGGCGGATAGAGCTGATCGAGAATTGCAGCGCCGAACCGGCGCGCCAGACCGGCCGCCCGCGCGGGAATCCCCGCAACTTTGACAATGTCGCCCCCACTGTCCATAACCCGCATTCTGCCACGATCAGGCGCGTTCTCCTATGGCCTCGCCACCCCGAACCTTCGATCGCGAGTTGATCGCCACGCACCTGCGGCAGCGCCCTCACGGCATCGACGATTTCGTCACGGGTCTCGCGCTCGACGATCTGGGCGATCGGCTGCTTGCCGTGACACGCAGCTTCAAGCGGGCGCTGATCATGGCGCCGGACGCGGCGCCGCTCCCTCACGCGGGCAGGAGCGGCGAGGGCGACATCCTGTTCGAGCGCGCAGCGACCATCGCCGGCGGAGCCGAACTGGTCGATCCGGAAGCCCTGGTTCTGCGGCACCCGCCCTATGATCTCATCGTCTCGATTTTCGACCTGCAGGTCGTCAACGACGTACCGGGCTTCCTCGCCCGTATCCGCGCCCAGCTTGCCCCTGACGGACTGTTCCTGGCGGCGGTGATCGGCGGCGACAGCCTGACGGAGCTGCGCCGGGCGTTCCTCGCCGCCGATGCCGAGGTGAGCGGCGGCGCTTTTGCGCGGGTGGCTCCGTTCATTCCGCTCAGCGACTGCGGCGGGCTGCTGCAGCGGGCAGGCTTCGCCCTGCCGGTCACCGATGTCGAAACACACGTGGTGCGCCATCAATCGCCGCTGGCGCTGATGCGGGAGCTGAAGGCGCTGGGGGCGTCGAACCCCCTGGCCGACCGCCCGAGCCGGCTGGCGACGCCGCGGCTCTTGGCTGCCGCCTCTGCCGCCTATTCCCAACTTGCCGGCGACCCCGACGGACGGGTGCGCGCGACGCTCGAAATCATCTGGCTCAGCGGCTGGGCGCCCCATGACAGTCAGCAGCGGCCGCTGCGGCCGGGCACGGCGAAAACCAGCCTCGCCAAAGTGCTTGGAAAGAAGGCGGGCGAAACCTAGTTCCCCGCATCGGCGATGGCGGCACCGGCGGTATTGATGACATAGTCGAAAAGGCCGGTCACCCCACCGCCGAAATTGTTCAGAGCCACGGTCAGAGCCAATGCGATGAGCACTGCGATCAGCCCGTACTCGATGGTGGCGGCGCCCTTTTCGTCGGCCGCACATCCTGCAATCATCGATCCCAGGCTGGCCATGTCACCATCCGCGGCTAGAGCAGATCGCATAGAGGCGCGATCAGCGGCTCATCCGCCGGCGGCATGGGATAGTCCCGCAGCAGCCGCGGGCGCACCCATTTGAGCGCCACATGCTCGCGCGGCTGCGGCAGCCCCTGCCATTTCCGACAGACGTAAAGTGGCATCAGAAGGTGAAAGTTTTCGTAAGAATGGCTGGCGAAAGTCAGCGGTGCGAGGCAGGCGGTCTTGGTCGAGACGCCGAGTTCTTCCTCGAGTTCCCGGATGAGCGCCGCCTCCGGCGTCTCCCCCTCCTCGACCTTGCCGCCGGGGAACTCCCACAGGCCGGCGAAGCTCTTGCCCTCGGGCCGCTGCGCGATGAGCACCCGGCGGTCGGCATCGACCAGGGCACAGGCGACCACCAGCATGATCCTCATGCGGCAAGCTTTCGATAGTGATAGCGGTAGACCTCGGAAAAACCGAGTGATGTGTAGAGACTGATCGCCTTGTCGTTGGCGCCGAGCACCTGGATCGCTGCCTGCCCGGCGCCCGCCTCGCGCGTCCAATTCAGTGCCGCCGCCACCACGGCGCGTCCATAACCCCTGCCCCGTTCCGAGGTGCGTGCGACCACGTTGACGAAGGTGCCAATGCCATTGGCGACCGATGCCAGCGCTGCAGCGGCCGGCAGGCCGTCGGCATTGTAGGCGAGCACGCCGCGGCTATCGCAAACCATGATGGCGAGCAGCGCTTCCAGCGTTTCGATGGTTTTCTGGTCATAGTTGCTCATCTCGGCCTGCGCGTGACGCCAAACCGGATCGCGGTGATCGAGCAGGCGGACGCGCGCCGCGACCGGCCAGTCCGCCGCCGGCATCTCTATGGCCAACACCCGGCTCGGCTCGAACTCCGTCCATCCGGCACGATCGAGCGCGGCAATGACGCCAGGGCCGGTCAGCGGCGTGACGCGGAAGACCGGCGGCAAGTTGTTCTGGCGGGAGAATGCGGCCATGCGGGCGAGCCGCGCATCGGCGTTGCCATCGTCCGACGGATCGAGACAATGAATCGCATTGGCACGCTTGGTGTAGCCGCGCGATCCACGCCAGAGCCACAAGCCGTCATGCGCGACCTGTAGCGCCGGCCAGGCGGAGAGGGTCGCGGCCTCGATCTCGCGTGCCGGGGGCAGGGCCATGTTCAGCTCCGGTAGTCGCCGTTGATGGCGATGTAGCCATGCGTCAGATCGCAGGTGTAAACCGTCGCCGCGCCGGCCCCGAGGCCAAGGCCGACCCGGATCTCGAGCTCCTGGTTTCTCATGTAGGCGCTGGTCGCCGCCTCGTCGTAGCCGGGCGAACGTTCGCCGTTCTCCGCCACCGTGATGTGGCCGAAGGCGATGCAGAGCTTGTCGCGGTCGGCGGCTTCACCCGCCTTGCCGACAGCCATCACCACCCTGCCCCAATTGGCGTCCTCGCCGGCGATCGCCGTCTTGACCAGCGGCGAATTGGCGATCGACTGGGCGATGCGGAAGGCGCTTTTGTCGCTCTCTGCGCCCTCTACGGTCACCGTCACCAGCTTGGTTGCGCCCTCGCCGTCGCGCACAACGAGCACCGCGAGCTCATGCAGCACGTCTCCCAGCGCTTCGGCAAAGACCTGCGCCCGCGGATCGCCGGCGTCGGTGACCGGCGCAATCGCCGCCTTGCCGGTGGCGAAGACCAGGCAGGTGTCCGAGGTCGAGGTGTCGCTGTCCACCGTGATCGAATTGAAGCTCTTCTCGATCTGCGGCTGCAGCAAGCCCTGCAGAACCTTCGCGTCGACCGGCGCATCGGTGAAGATGAAAGAGAGCATGGTCGCCATGTCCGGCGCGATCATGCCCGAGCCCTTGGCGATCCCCGAAATCGAGACCGGCACCCCGTCGAACTCGACGGTCGCGGATGCCAGCTTGGGGAAGGTATCGGTAGTCATGATGGCCTTGGCCGGCTCCATCCAGGGCGCGCCCATCAGCCGCGACGACATATCCTTGGTGACGCCGGCGAATTTCTGGGGGTCGAGTGGTTCGCCAATCACGCCGGTCGAGGCAAGGAATATCTCGTTGGTCGAGCAGCCCAGCGCCTCGGCGGCGTAGGCGGCCGAAGCTGCCACCGACGTCCGCCCCTTCACCCCGGTGAAGGCAGTGGCATTGCCCGAAGTGACCAGCAGCCCGCGCGCCTTGCCGGCGCCGAGCCGCTCGCGGCACCAGTCCACCGCCGCCGACGGGCATCTGGAGCGCGTGAGCACCCCGGCGACGACCGTGCCCTCCTCAAAGGCGCAAAGCAGGACGTCGGTGCGGTTCTTGTACTTGATGCCGGCCTCGGCCGTCGCGAAGCGAACCCCCGCGATCGCCGGCAGGTCGGGATAGGACTTCGGAGCGAGCGGGGAGACGGGGAGGGCCATGATCGGGTCTCTTGGAAGGGGCCCGATCCGTTTGCCCCAAGCCGTTCCCGCGCGCAAGACCTCAACGGCGCAACCGAGTGCTTCCCGGCGATTGTGGCTGGACGGCGATCGCGAGGAGATACGGGCGTCGTCCGCCAGTTTCTGAGAGGCATCCTGCGCCGCGCCTAGTTGGAGTTACTGCGCCTGCTGCTCGGACTGACGCTTCACGCCCTCGGCAAGAGCAGCGTCGGGAATGTCGATGACAAGTCCCTGCTTGAGCGCGCTGACCGACTCTTCGAACGCCTGGAACATGACCTGCTGCTGCAGTTGCGGCCCGATCTCTTCCAGGCTCGGCGGCTGGCTCTGGCGCTTTTCCTCGAGCTTGATGATGTGCCAGCCGAACTGGCTTTGCACCGGCTCGGAAATTTCGCCCGGCTCGGTCAGCGCGAAGGCCGCGTCCTCGAAGGGCTTGACCATCATGCCGCGGCCGAAGAAGCCGAGATCGCCGCCATTCTGCGCGCCGCTGGGATCCGTCGATTTCTCGATCGCCAGCTGTTCGAAGGGCTTTCCCGCGGCGAGCTCGGCCTGGATGGCCTCGGCGTCTTCCCTGGTCGCGACCAGGATATGGCGCGCGTGCACCTCTTCCTGCGGCTGGAAACCCGCGACGAAAGCGTCATACGCCTTCTGCACGGCCTCCGGTGTGACGCCCGTGGCGATGGTTTCGGCGAAATAGGCGCGGCGCAGGGCGCGCTCCTTGAGATACTGGAGCCGCCGCTTGAAGGTCTCGGTCTGGTCCATCTGCTTGTCCCGGGCGGCCTTGGCCATCACTTTCATGTCAATCAGCACGGTGACGAGGAAGGCCCGGCGTTCGGCGGGGGGCATCTGCGAGAGTTCCTGCTGCAGATCCTCGTCGGCGAAGGCGACATCGGCCTCGGTGATGGTCTCGCCGCCTACCGTCGCGACCACCGTGTCCGCAGTAACGGCTGCAGCCGCCGCCCCAGCGGCAGGAGTATCCTGGGCATTTGCTGGCAT
>JAUXUM010000133.1 GCA_030680995.1 Devosia sp. | reverse complement strand
CTGCCCACCGCCTCGATCGCCGAATTGGAGGTGACCGGCGTCACCACCGTGTCGGCCCCCAGGAACTGCGCGGTCAGCAGCCCGAGGGCGTCACCGCGCACGAAGCTGCCCTCGCCATCGATCAGCAGCGGCCGGTCGCCGTCGCCATCGGTCGAAACGATGGCGTCGAGGCGATGCCCGGCGATCCAGCGATGCCGTGGATCGAAGATGGCGTCGGAGAAAGCTTCGGTGTCGACGGCGACGAACTCCTCCTCCCGTCCCAGGCGCACCACATCCGCCCCGGCGCGCGTGAGCAGCGAACACAGCAGGTCGCGCGCCACGGAGGAATGCTCGAAGACGCCTATCCGCCAGCCGCCGAGATCGCTGGGCCGCAGGAAATGCCGGTAGCGCTGCCGGTAGCGGTCGCCGGCGAAGGGATAGCCGTCCCTCGCCTCGGCCCTTCCACCCAGTTCGCCGCCATCGAGCGCCGCGTTGATCCCTTCTTCGTCGTCCTTGGTGATCTCGCCGAGGGGGGTATAGAATTTGAGCCCGTTGCGGTCGGCCGGGATGTGGCTGCCGGTCACCATGATCGCCGGCCCGCCCAGCGCCATGGCATGGAGCGCCAGCGCCGGCGTCGGCAGCGTGCCGCAATCGACCGGCTCGAGCCCGGCGGCAGCGACCGCCGCCGCGCAGTCGGCCGCGATCGCCGGACTGCTGGCGCGTAAATCCCGGGCGACGAAGACTTCGCCGTTGCCGGCGAGGCCGCGCCCGCGCAGATGCGCCAGAAACGCCGCGGCGTAGCGCCGCGCCGACTGGCCAACGAGCTCGCTGGCCAGCCCGCGCAACCCGCTGGTCCCGAATTTGAGTGAATCTGCCATTGCGGGGCCTCCCCGCCGTGCATCTCATGCCGTGCCGGGCCGAGGCAAGCCTTGCGCCGGCATCGTAAGGCTTTGTTAACGGGATCGCCGCACCTTGGCGCCATGCGCATCGAAAAGCGAACGATGAACTGGCTGCCGCAGAAATCGCTTTATCAGGCGAACGAGGCGGCGCGCGCCAAGCGAAAGGCCTATGCCAAGTACGACATTTCGCTTGCTGCAAGCCTCGCGAGCGCATTCACATCCGCGCAGACAGCAACGGCCTCCGACCAGGTGACCCTGACGATCAAGATGGCGGCGCAGCGTGTTCAGGCCTCCGCCGACGCGAAGCTCACTTCGACCATGGACACCCTCTCCACTTCGAAACTCGCCTGAGTCAGGCTGGTTCGCCCTTGGCGGCGTCCATGCCGCAATTTCGGCGCAGCTTTGCGCCAATTCCGGTTC
>JAUXUM010000116.1 GCA_030680995.1 Devosia sp. | reverse complement strand
AGCTTCGCTGGAGGCGTTGGCTAAGACCGAACTCGCTGCCGCCTCCACCTATGCGGCGGCCGACAACTTCTTCAACGGCCAGGGTGAAACGGTGATGCGCGTGGACGGTCCGCCCTTTGAAACCGCGACGGCACTGGTTGCGGCAACGTCGGCGGATACCGTGCTCTGGTACAAGGGCGAGAATGCCGCCGATGCCCGCGGCACGGTCACCGCCAAGATCGATGACAACACAACCGTCAGATATGGCGTTCAGGCCAATGAGAACGGTATCGTCAACCTGGTCCGCGCACTCGCCGCGATGGCGGTCGAAACCTATCCGGCGGCAGACAGCTCCTCCAGCGGCAGGTTCGACGGCATGGCCGACCGGCAGATGTCGCGGCTATCGGAGGCCCACAACAACGAGGCCGGATCCATCGAAGTGATCGCGATCGAACTCACGCTTGGCAAAACGCGCATGGGGACCGTCTCGGAACGTCTGACGACCGGCGACGCGCAATTGAGGACAATGCTCGAGGAAATCGAAGGCGTCTCCAAGGAGGAAGTGGCGATGGAGATGCTGGCGCTGCAGACCCGACTGGAAGCGAGCTACCGGGTGACAGCGCTGGTGGCCAACCTCTCACTGGTCAATTACCTCTAGGGCGGGGAGCCGCGCCTGGCGGCAAGCGCCGGCGTTTCAAAGGACCCAAATTCGGCGTCATGCCCGCGCAAGTGGCAATCCAGCGTGGCGGCGTCGTAGTGCGAGGCCCGGCTGCCTGGCACCTCAGCAAGATGCTAGAGAATACGATGGGAACGGAATTTCGCCCGACGGTCGGCAGCGGAACGTAGCTACCCGGCTACTCGGTCCCGCCCTGCGCCCGCAGGCCCGCGGCAAGTTCGCGGTTGATGTTGATCAGCACATCGAGTTTGCGCGGTTCGGGGCTGGTCTGGGCAGTCATGGTCTGCTTCATGACGAAGATGCCGAGATTGGCGATGTTCTCGCGCAGTTCGCGGGGGAGCTTGCTCTCCTCGCCGGTGACCGACGTCAGGAAGATGTTCCAGAGCTGGCGGTTGAAGTGCAGGGCGGCGAACAGGTCTGGGCGGCTATTTTCCCAGTCGTCCCTGACGCGTTGCAGCTGTGCAGCGGAGCGGGACAGAAGGTTGGCTTCAAGAACACGTGGGCTAACCGTCTGCTTGCCCACCTGCTGGTAGGCGAGCGCTGCGCTATGTTGCATTTGCGAGAAGATCCTGTTCGTACTGGATGAGCTTTTTTGCAGCCTTGAGAGCCTTGTACAGGGACCCGGTTAATATCTCGTTATTGATTTCGTCAATAATTGGGGTGGTCGATGGCGCAGCGGTGACCATCTCGTTGATCAGCGTGAAATAATCCTTCCGCATGCGCTCCACGTCTTCGTAGATGTACATGAGTTGCACCGCCAGGTAGATGCGCTTGGCGGGGCTGTTGGCGCTCTCGACAGTAAGGATGTCCTTCTCGCGCAGGATCGGTGCCCTGCCGTCGATGAACAGGCGCGTGCGCTGATCCGAATTGGTGACGACGCAGTTGCCAATGATGAGGCGTTCGCCCGGTTTCAGTTCGACTTTCAGCGACATGTGTTGATCTCTTGAAGTGATTCCACGGGGCATTATGCACCCGCCAATGTCACCAAAGCGCTACTCCCGTCGTGTCGAAATGATGGCGGGCGGTTTCTTGCCGGTGTCCCAAAAACAAAGGAGGCGGGCCGAAGCCCGCCTCCTGCAGTGAGGTTCTCGTAGTCGCCTAGAACAGGCGCAGCACGGCCTGATCGGCCTGCGAGGCCATCGACAGAGCCGTCGAAGACAGCTGCTGGCGGGTCTGCAGGGCGAGCAGGTTCGCCGCTTCCTCGTTGGTGTCGGCGAGCGTGAGGTTCGCGGCGCCGGTCTCGAGGGTATTGATCATGTTCTTGGTGAAGTCCTGGCGGTTCTCGACGATCGAGAGGTTGGAACCGAAGGTCGACGACTGCGAACGGAGCGAGCCGAGGGCATTCTTCAACCCCTCCAGCGTGGTGTCGAGCGTAGCGTCGCTGTCGAAATCGGCATCGGCAGCAACAGTGATCCCGAGGGTGGTGGTGTTGATCGAGGTGGCGGCGCCGTTCTTGTCCTTGGCCTGGATCTCGATGGTCGAGGTCCCGGTCTCGTTGAAGGTCAGCTTCAGCTTGTCGCCGCGGAGCAGGTTGATACCGTTGAACGAGGCGTCATCGGAGAACTTGTCCAGCTGGTCGCGCAGTTCATTGAACTGAGACACCAGGTTCTTACGAACTTCGTTGCTACCGATGGTGGCGGTGTTGGAAGAGCCGGTGGTGCCGTCGATCTCACCGTCCGTGCCGCTGACGCCGACAATGCTGAGGTCGGCGGTCGAGAGGTTCTCGATCCGGAGCTTGCCGTTGTCGTTGGAGGCGCGGGCCTTGTCGGTGAGGCTGGTATTGGCGTTGATGGCGGCGACGAGCTGATCGACGGTGTTCGGGGTGTAGACAGCGGTCGGCACACCCTGGGTGGCAATGCCGGCAAAGGTGCCGGTGCCGCCAATGGTGATGCCGATCGCGTTGTTGTCGGCGGTCAGGACGAATTGGCCGCTTACGAGACTGGCGGTCACGTCGAGGCCGGCCTCGCCGTTAATGCCGTCGATGAGGTTCTGCACCGTACTGCCGGCGGCGACCGTGAAGGTATGGGTGTCGGTGCCGTCGCTGACGGTGAAGGTCTGGGTGGATGCCAGGCCAATCGACGCATCGGTCAGAAGCGTCGTGCCAGTGAGCGCGGTCGCTGTCGAGGAGCCCGTTGCCACCGCAGCGGAGTTGGCACCTTGCAGGGCAACGTTGACCGAGCCGGTGACTGCGCCACCCGAGAAGGTAAGGTTCTTCTGGGCGGTGCTGCCAATCGTCGTCGTGTCGAGCGTATAGGACGCGGTCTTGAACGACTTGTCCTGACGGGCCTGACGCAGCGTCGACTGCATCGATTCCACCGTCTTGGTGATCGACTTGAGGCCGTTGTCCGCCGCCTGGATGGTGCTGATGCCGTTCGACATGGAGTCGAGCAGGTTGGCCATGTCGCCGGCGCGGCTGTTGAGCGAGGACGCGGTGAAGAAGTTGGTCGGATTATCGAGCGCCGAGTTCACCTTGAGGCCGGTGGCCAGACGCTCCTGCGTCTTGGTCATCTGGGCGGCGGTGGACTGCAGGCTCAAGAGGTTCGAACGAACCGCTTTGGTAAGATTGATTTCGGCCATTTGCAGATCCCTTTCTGGGTTCCGATCGGAGTGGTTGCGCCTCTTCCTGAGACGTCACGCCGACTATCGCCGCCAGTTTGTAAAGAAGTGTTAACGGGGTGCCGCCAAGTGGAGTTTGTCTGGGCGTTTTCCCTTGCGGCCGACAAATGGTTAAATGTCTGACCTCGCGCGAGGAATCAGCGCCTCGCACGCCCTATCGGGGCGCTCGCGTGGCGTAGGAGGCAAGGCCGGAAATGATTGGTCAGATGGTCTTGTCGGCGAGCCGATAGGGCGAGTCGGGCGGCGACCAGTCCTTGCCGGTGCGGAGCAGGACCTCCTGCATCGAGGTCGGCCTGGGCGAGAGGGCGCCCGAGAGCACGGCAACGACGTAGGCGGTGCCCGGCGGGTCCGGCGGCGGCGGAAGCGGCGGCAGAATGTCGGCCGCCCGGTTTTCGGGAGCAGCAGGTTCATCGGTTCCGAGGTTGCCGGAGTGATGGCCGGCGGCGAGCAGCTGGGAGTCGCCCGTCATGGTTCGCGACCGGAAATCCGGCGCGGTCGAGATCGCGGCGCTGATCGGATCCGGCGCGATTCTGGCGCTCATCACCTGTTCCTGACTTTGGCCTTTTGGCTTTCGCACGCTAGGTCCGGTCGCGTTGCCCTTGTATTTCCTGCGGCCTGCTCCTTTGATTCAAATTGGCTCTCAAGTCAGGCACTTGCTACAGCGCGCGGTTGACGGCGATGCCGCGGGCGGAACTGGCCGAGGTGGCATCGATCTCGCCGCTTGCCCCATAAGTCCTGGTGTGCGCCTTCCGGCCAATGGTAGCGGCCACGTCGGTGAGCAGGTCCTCGGTGACGGAACGGGCCGTCGCAATCACCCGCAAATTGTCGGCCATTTGCGTCGCCAGCCGCTCATGCCCGCCGCGCAGGCGCTCCACTTCCGCCGGCGCCTCCGCCTTCAGCCGCCCGATCTGGCGCTGCACGGAACGCGCAAAGGTAACGTAATCCTGCGCCAGACGCGTCTTGTCTGCGGTCAGCGCGCCGGCCGCACGCGTGCGGCCGGCGC